>JAVBMR010000007.1:0-92221 GCA_031552235.1 Tidjanibacter sp.
TTGATGTTATCCCGTTCGTAACTCAACTTAACCGCACGTTCCTTGAACGAACGATCATACTGCCTGTGTGTTCCCATTTTTCAAAGTTAAGATTATTAAACAACCTTAACTTTTTGTGCGGACTAAGTTAGGAACTCCAGTAATTAAATAGTAAGGAAAACTGAAAAAGAGTAAAGAGATAAGAGGGGAAATTAAAATAAATTTACCCTCATACCATTACGTACTAAGATGTACGAAAGCATAATATTGAGTTTGACCTTGGGTAAGATGCAGAGAAAAACGCAGAGAAATAAAAATGCAACCAACTAATTATAAGTTGATTGCATTTTACTTAAGTCGGGGTGACAAGATTCGAACTTGCGACCCTTGGTCCCCCAGACCAATACTCTAACCGGGCTGAGCTACACCCCGCGACTTAATCAGGGTGCAAATATAGAAGATTATTTGGTTATTTCAAAAAATGCCGCCCAAAAATAAACGGAATTATCCCTTGGAGGTTTATTGTCATGGTTTCCGCTTGCGGAGCAAGCCGTCAGCCCGCAGCCACCCCGGGCTGATGACTGGTCGCTGCGGCGACCCCGGTAGAGCGTTGTGGTTATTTCACACCTCAACGTTCCGGTGCGAACTATCGTCAATGCTCTTTCCGTGTGCCGGAAGGCACCTCGCCTATGGCTCGACACAGCCTCCGCTGGCTGCCGGCCGAAAAAAATAGAACAAGCCCCCAAGGGATCCGAAAATAAACGTCAGGCTTATTTTAGATGCTTATCCAGAGGGGTGCCACTACCTCTTATTCGTTTTTTATCGGTATCGCCTGAAGCGATGCAGGCGGGCTGCGCCGTCCACATGCGGCGGGCCGGTCGCTGCCGCTATACGGGCATAGTGTATTTCACACCGCAATGTTCTGCCGCGAGTTCATATCCTTGTTCTATTTTTGTGGCGGAAGCACTTCGCAGTTAGCTCATTCACGTCCGCCGCTGTCGACAGACTATGCTTGCGGATAAGAATTTACTTTGTCCTTCCCAGACTGAAAACGGCCAGGTTTCCTTTGTGGTCGGTGGGCCATACACTTTTGGGCGTGAGGAATTTGTCTTTCGAATCGTGGGGCGCTATTTTGCCGCGCACAACGGTTTCTGCCGGGCCGACGATAGTGCAGTCTTTCAGCGTCAATCCTTTGCCTGCGTTGTAGTATATGAAGTCTATACGGTCGCGCTCGTCGGCTTCCGGGGCCCAGGCGAGCTTTTCCAGTTTCGCCGCTTCGGCTGTGCGGTTGCCTGCCGGGAAGGTGAATCCGGGATACTTCGCGGCGTTGGGGTATTTCTTGCGGTAACTGTCGATGAACCCGGCGTTGCGGAGCATTACCGAGCAGTCCCAGTTTATTATAGCCCCGTTGTGGTCGAACAGGTTTTTGGTGTTGGCCTGCCAGTCGGCATACGAGGGTTCGTTGAAGTCGCCGCCCATTATCACTGATCTGCCTGCCTCGATGTCTTTCTGCGCCTCTTTGATAAAGGCCGCGATGCTCTCGTCCCTGAACGACAGTCTGTTGGCGGTGAGTACTTCCTTTTCGTCGGTTATGGGGGCGGCGATCTTTTTCCATGTCGTGCCGCTATAACCCCGAGGCATATAGCACTCGTAATGTGTGTAGTCGAGGTGGCATGCGTAGAACGATATCGGCTGGCTGTTGATGGTGACCGAGGCTTTCAGCATCGCCCGTCCCTCGTCCCCGGGCACTATTGCACATTTTTCCATTTTTTCGGGGTCGAATTTGCTCAGAATGGCAACCGAAAGCCCCTGCGTCCCGCCGTAATACTTTTTGCCCAGCTTTTCGAGGTCGGCCTTCAGGCGCGGCAGAAGCCCGTCCTCGTCGCTGCGGTTCCTTATCTCGCACAGGAAGACCACGTCGGCGTCGACCTCGTTTATAACGTTGAGTATCGCCTGGTAGCCGTCCGGGACCTTCGTCCCTTCGTGCCACAGGTTGAGCTGGAAGACTTTGAAAGTAGAGCCGCCTTTGGTTTGGGCGTTCGCGCCGGCAGCGCAGCAAAGCAGTAGCAGTAAAGTGAATATGTGTTTCATAGTCTTTGCGGTTAGGTATTATAATCACTGTGGTTTCAATTCCCCGCCGCTTGCGGCGTATTATATTCATTTCCGGCGGCCGGGGGGGGCGCCGCCAAAGGCGTCGTGCCCCCCGGAAATGGCGACTGCCCGCGGCAGTCGCAGTCCTTGCACTACCCCGTGGCTTGCTGCGGGGTAATTCCGATTTATTTGGGATAATTCCTGCTAATTACACTTATTTCCCCGGTTCGAGGTCGGTCGGTTCGGCACGCTTCTGTATGATGCGCGAGTGGGGCGGCACGCTTTGCGTCTGCCACACGTTACCGCCGATTATCGAGTCGTGCCCTATGGTTATGCGTCCAAGGATACTGGAGTTGGAGTAGATTATTACGTTGTTCTCGATGATAGGATGGCGCGGGACGTTCATCGGCAGGCCCTTGTCGTCGAGCGCGAAACTCTTCGCCCCGAGCGTAACACCCTGATATAGCCTTACGTGCGAGCCGATGATGCATGTTTCGCCTATCACGACGCCGGTACCGTGGTCGATGCAGAAATACTCGCCGATCTTGGCCCCCGGATGTATGTCTATCCCGGTGGCGGAGTGGGCGAGTTCGCTGATTATGCGGGGCAGGACGGGGACGCCGTCCAAAAGCAGTTCGTGCGCTATGCGGTAGTTGACCATGGCCTGTATGCTCGGGTAGCAGAAGATCACCTCGCCGTGGCTCGTGGCTGCGGGATCGCCGTCGGTCACGGCTTTAACATCGGTAGCCAGCAGGCGTTTTATCTCGGGCAGTTTGTCGATGAACCCGAGCGCGAGACAATTTGATTTCCCGGACACCTCTTCGCATGTGGTGTCGGTGAAGAAGCAGAACCCGCGGTTTATCTGTTCGCACAGAAGTTCGTAAAGCCTCTCCATATAGACGCCCATGTAGTATTCCTGGGTGCTTTCGCCGATCTTGGCTTCTGTGAAGAACCCCGGGAATACGATGCATTTGACCAGCTCCACGATTTCCCGCAGGCTCGCTATGTTGGGCAGGGAGCGTTCCGGTTTTGGGATGTAGGCATATTCGGCCACGCTGTCGTCGGTAAGGGCGTGGATCTTATTTTTGATGGTGTCGGCGAACTTTTTCATAAATGTCGGTTGTTGGCTTGATTACAAAGATATAAATAATGCGTATATTTATACTCTTAATTATAAAGTGCCTGAAAACAAAACCTCAAAAATACGAACCATGACACTTGTTAAGTTTATGAAATTCCCGGCGTTTGTTTGTTGCTGCGCCGCAGCGGCCTTGCTTTGCGGGGGAGCGAAAAAGAGCGACAAAAATGCTTTTGTAGATGAAAACACCTCTTTCGCCGCCGCGCAGACCCGCCTGATGCTCTCGTCATTGGGCGAACCTACGGGCAGGAACTTCCCGCGCCGCACTTCCGACAAGGGGCAGATGCAGACCACCGGAATGAACGACTGGACGTCCGGGTTCTTTCCCGGATCGCTGTGGTATCTCTATGAACTGACAGGCGACAAGGCCTGGAAAGAGAGCGCCGAAAAATGGACCATGAGCCTCGAACCCGTCAAGACGAACAAGGGGACGCACGACATTGGGTTCATGATGTATTGCAGCTTCGGCAACGCCGAGAGGCTGGCTCCAAACCCGGAATATGTGGACATCCTGGTCGAGAGCGCCAACTCGCTTTGCACGCGCTACAACCCGGCCGCCAAGGTTATCAAGTCGTGGAACGGCGGCACGAGCTGGGACGGCAACCGCTGGGAGTTCCCGGTGATAATCGACAATATGATGAACCTCGAACTGTTGTTCTACGCTTCGAAGGTTACGGGTGACAGCAAGTACCGAGATATCGCCGTGTCGCATGCCAATACCACATTGAAGAACCACCTCCGTCCCGATTTCAGCAGCTACCATGTGGTGAATTATGACGAAAAAACGGGGGCTGTGCTCAACAGCCAGACCTGTCAGGGCTATAGCGACAATTCCACATGGTCGCGCGGACAGGCATGGGCGGTTTACGGCTACACGGTGATGTACCGCGAAACCAAAGACCCGGCCTATCTGGAGGCGGCGAAGAAAACCGCCAAATATTTTATCGACCACCTGCCCAAGGACATGGTACCGTACTGGGATTTCAACATCGGGATGGCAGGCTACGTGCCGGGCAAGAACTCATACGCGGCCAAGTCGGAGGAACTGGTGCGCTCGCGCGACGCTTCTGCGTCAGCGGTGGTTTGTTCCGCCCTGTTCGAACTGGCCGACCTTGCGAAACAGCCATATTACCGCAAGGTGGCGGTGAAGATACTCGAAAGCCTTTCGTCGCCCGCCTACCGCGCCAAACCCGGGGAGTACGGCAATTTCATAATCATGCATTCCACGGGCAGCGTCCCCCACAGGGCCGAGATAGACGTGGCGCTGGTATATGCCGATTATTATTACCTCGAAGCGCTTGCGAGGTATAAGCATTCTTTGAACGGTAAATAATGAAACTGAACAGATTACTGCTGGCCGCAGCGTTTTTGGAGTTATGCGCGTTTCCCGCGGCGGCGTTTGCCCAGGGAAGCAAACCGCACGGTTTGATGACCGATCTTTTGGAATACACCGACCGCACATGGCAGAACGGATATTTGACAAATGTGCCTGTATGGGAGGCAAACAAAACCTATGGTGTGCAATACGCGAGGATAGTATCGTCCCGCCCTTCTTTCGGGTGGGAGGTTCCGGATGGGGATATGCAGACGTCGTACCGTATTATTGTGTCGGATTCTGCCGATGGAACTTTAAATGGGAAAGGCGTGGTGTGGGACAGCGGAACGGTCGAAAGCGGCAAATCCACGTCGGTCGTTTACGGCGGCGAGCCGTTGCAACCCGATAAGGTCTATTTCTGGAGGGTGAAGCTGACGGCCGGCGGAACGGAAGGCGATTGGTCTGCCGCCAAGGCGTTCCGGACAGCCCCGGAATTATCCGAATATACGGCAGGTTTTTATCCGCTGGTGAAGAACCATGAGCCTCCTAAAGCAACCACGGTATCCGATGACGGCGACGTGGCTTTTATTGATTTCGGCAAGGCTGCGTTCGGGCAGTTGTTGCTGACACTTACATCTGCTTTGGGCAGCGATACCGTGACCGTCCATTTGGGCGAGGCCGCAAAGGACGGCAGGGTAGACCGCAATCCGGGAGGGACCATACGCTACCAAAAATATGTCTTGCCCCTGATCAAAGGGACGAATACTTACAGGATAAAAATACGCAAGGACGGGCGCAATACCGGCCGCGATGCCATCCTGATGCCCGGCTACATAGGCGAGGTGCTGCCTTTCAGGTATTGCGAGATAGAGGTGGACAGCGTGCGGCAAAAAATTGTGAATGTTGGACGGGAAAATGTGCATTATCCGTTCGACGATAATGCTTCTTATTTTATGAGCAGCGATTCCACCATGAACAAGGTGTGGGATATGTGCAAGTATTCCATCGAGGCCACCTCGTTCGCGGGGATATATGTGGACGGCGACCGCGAGCGCATCCCATACGAGGCCGACGCGCTGATAAACCAGTTGTGCCATTACGGTGTCGACCGGGAATATTCCATGGCACGCCGCTCGCACGAGTACCTGCTCGAACATCCCACATGGCCAACAGAGTGGATATTGCAGTCGGTGCTGATCGCGTGGCATGATTATATGTACACCGGCGACAGCCGTTCGCTCGCGGCGAATTACGACGTATTGAAGGCCCGCACCCTTCTGGCACTGCGAGAAAAAAACGGCCTTATAAGCACCACGACAGGTCTCCAGACCAAGGAATTCCTCGCCTCTATAAACCGCCGCGAGCCGATAAGGGATATCGTGGACTGGCCGCATACCGGCATCCTCGGCCTGAACAAGCACGAGGGCGGCGAGGCCGACGGGTTCGTATTTACCGACTACAACGCCGTGACCAACGCCTACCATTACGAGGCGCTGAAGATAATGGGCCGGATTGCCGACGCCCTCGGCAATGACTCTGAGAAAGAGTATTTCGAAAAGGAAGCCAAGACGTTCCTCGACCGTTACAATAAATTTTTCTTTGATAAGGAGTTGGGCCGCTATGTGGACGGCGACACCACCAGGCACTCGTCGCTGCACGCGAACATGTTCCCGGTGGCGTTCGGGATGGTGCCGGACAAAAACCTTGACGGGGTAGTCGAATTTATCCATAACCGCAAGATGGCATGCAGCGTCTATGGCGCGCAGTTCCTTATGGACGCCCTGTACGAAGCCGCCGATGCCGACTATGCCATGCAGATGCTGACCAAAACCGACGACCGGAGTTGGTATAACATGATACGCGCAGGTTCTACCATCTCGATGGAGGCATGGGACAATAAATATAAGCCCAATCAGGACTGGAACCATGCGTGGGGCGCCGTCCCGGCCAACATCATACCGCGTAAACTTATGGGCGTCGAGCCTCTGCTGCCGGGGTTTGAGAAGGTGCGGATCAGGCCGCAGTTGGGGTCGTTGGAATGGGCGCGTGCGACTGTACCCACCATAAAGGGGCCGATAAAACTTTTTGTTCATAATAAAAAAGGTGAATACCGGGTACAGGCAACGGTCCCCGGCAATATGGAAGCGGAGGTTTACCTGCCTTTGCTCTCGAAAAAATACGAGGTCGCAGTTAACGGACAAAAACAAAAGACGACTCGGATCAAAGGCAGTCCGTTTATATATGTAGGGGATTTGCCTTCCGGGGTGTACGAGATAACCATGACTTATTGACCGGGGTCCTCGTTACGAATGAAAAAAAACGTATATTGCAGGAACCTTTCCAAGACAACCTGAAAAACCTTAAATAAATAACTTATGCGCTGCTTTAAAACTTTGTTCCTGCTGCCGTGCCTCCTGCTGTCGATGGCGGGCATATCCGCTCAGGATTTGGACCTTAACGTCCTGTACAAGATCAAAACCCCCTCGGGATTAGTGATAGACAACGGGGCGTCGACCAACGACAACGCCGGGATTTTCCTCGCTAAAGAGTCGGCAGGCTCCAAAGGCCAGGTCTGGAGGCTCAAGAAAGCGGAGGGCGATTATTACCTCATAACCAACCCTTACGGCGAGAAAAGCCTCGATAACGCCAATATCCACAGCGGGACAGGTAATGCCATCCTTCAGTGGGGCGAGAGCCTGTCGAACCAGAACCAGCACTGGAAAATAGTGATCACAGGGACGGGCGAGGCCCAGATCACGCAGCGCATAACCGGGATGACGCTGGCCTACTCGGGCGATGACGCCGCAGGCTCGGCCATCTATCAGATACCAAACTCGTCACAGCTTTGGAGGTTCGTCCCAACGTCGCTCAGCGCTTCGGAGGACTACACCGTCAGGGGCGACACCGAATGGGAAGACGAAAGGGTGTTCGGCGTGAACAAAGAACAGGGGCATGCCACCTACGTGCCGTTCCCCGATACTAAAACGCTCAAAGCCGACCCGTACTTCAACTCGCCTTGGCTGAAACCCGCCTCGCCGATGTATATGTCGCTCAACGGCGCGTGGAAGTTCAACTGGGTGAAGCAGCCCTCGGAAAAACCTGTCGATTTCTACAAGCCGGAATATAACGTGAACAGCTGGAAAGAGATAAAGGTGCCGTCGAACTGGGAAATGCTAGGCTACGGGACGCCGATATACACCAACATAACCTACCCGTTCAAGAACACCCCGCCGCTTATCCAGCCCCAGAAAGGCTACACCAACGAGTTCGAACCCAACCCCGTAGGCTCATACAGGCGCGAGTTCACGATCCCGGTAGGTTGGGACGGCAAGGAGGTCATCCTGCATTTCGACGGGGTTTACAGCGGCATCTACGTCTGGATCAACGGCCAGAAGGTGGGGTACAGCGAGGGCGCCAACAACGACGCCGAATTCAACATCACGAAATACATCAGGAAAGGCAAAAACATGATCGCGGCCGAGGTTTACAGGTGGACTGACGCCAGCTACATCGAGGACCAGGATATGTTCCGCCTGAGCGGCATCCACCGCGACGTTTACGTTTACGCCGTGCCGAAGATTCATGTCAGGGATTTCCATGTCGAGTCGGAGTTTGCCGGCGACGATTTTTCGTCGGGTGTGTTCAAACTGAAAGCAGTCGTGAAGAATGCCGATACGAAGAGCGGGAAATACGCGCTGAAAGTTACGCTGCTCGATCCCAAGGGCGCAGAGGTGCTGGCACTTAGCCAGCCGGTCGATGCCGCCGCGCAGTCGGAGGTCGATTACTACCTGAAAGCCAGAGTGGAAACCCCGGCACTGTGGTCGGCCGAAACCCCGAACCTCTACACGGTAATCCTCTCGCTGCAGGACGCCAAAGGTAACGAAACCGAAGCGCTGTCGTCGAAATTCGGCTTCCGCAAGGTCGAGATAAAGAATTCAAGGGTCTACATCAATGGCCAACAGGTGTTCTTCAAGGGTGCGAACCGCCACGACATACATCCGCGCTTCGGTAAGGCCATCCCGGTCGAGTCGATGATCGAGGACATCCTGCTGATGAAGCGCCACAACCTCAACACCGTCCGCACGAGCCATTACCCCAACGACCAGAAAATGTACGCGCTGTACGACTACTACGGGCTGTACATCATGGACGAGGCCGACTGCGAGAACCACGGCAACCACTCCATTTCCGACAAGCCGAGTTGGCAGCCTGCCTATGTGGACAGGATCGAGCGTGTGATACAAAGGGACAAAAACCACCCGTCGGTGATCTTCTGGTCGCTCGGCAACGAGGGCGGGGCAGGGCGCAACTTCGATGCCATGTACAAGAGGGCCAAGGAACTCGACCCGACTCGCCCCGTGCATTACGAAGGCAAGAACAGCATCGCCGACATCGAGTCGAACATGTACGCCTCGGTGCCGGACATGACGCGCAGGGATTTCAGGCCGTCGGAAAAGCCCTATTTCCTGTGCGAGTACGTCCACGCAATGGGTAACGCCGTGGGTAACCTCAGGGAGTACTGGGACTTTATCGAGAACGGGTCGCAACGTGCCATCGGGGGCTGCGTCTGGGATTGGGTAGACCAGGGCATCAATAAAGTCGGCGAGCCGGACAACAGGTATTACTATGGCGGCGACTTCGGCGACAAGCCGAACGACCGTGATTTCGTCTGCAACGGCCTCACCACGCCGGACCGCAGGGTGACCGCCAAACTGCTGGAGGTGAAGAAAATATACCAGTATATAGAAATGTCGCCGGTGGCACTGCTAAACGGCCGGATCGGGATATTGAACAAGTACGATTTCACGAACCTGTCGGCGTTCGAGATAAAATGGGAGGTCGTTGAGGACGGCCGTCCCGTGAATTCGGGTACTATGGCCGCGCCTGACGTTGCGCCTGACGGCAAGGCCGTCATTGTGATCCCGTTCGACACGAAAATGGACGGCGGAAAGGAGTATTTCCTGAACGTGTATTTCGCGCTTAAAGAAAGCTGCGTTTGGGCTGAAAAGGGGCATGTCGTTGCCTCGGAGCAGTTTGCGCTCAGCGGCAGACCATCGGTCGCTCCCGTGCAGACGGACGGAGTTGCCACGCTGAAAACCACTGAAGCCGGCAATATGCTGACGGTTTCCGGAGAGGGTTTCAGCATCGTTTTCGATAAAACTGCATCGTCCATGTCGTCGATGAAATATGCCGGCCGCGAGATGCTGCACGACAAGTCGGGCCTCAGGTTCAACTGGTACAGGAGCGTTAGCAACGACAAGTACACAGACCAGAAGTATTACGACACCGAGGTCGAAACGCTGAATTTCAACAGCTATGCCAGCCCTGATGGAAAGTCTGTGACCGTCGTGACCGATCTCGCGGCGACCATAAAGAACGACAGGAACGTGCGGGTGCCATTCACCGTTAAGTATGTGATATACGCCAACGGGGCTGTGGATGTGGACGCCTCTTTCACGCTGCCCTCGAACGCCGATATCGTACACCGCCTAGGCATGCAAATGGCACTTACGTCAGGGTATGAGAACGTCGAGTATTATGGCCGCGGCCCGCAGGAGAACTACAGCGACAGGAAGGACGCTGCTTTCATCGGAAGGTATGTTACCACTGTAAAAGGCATGGAGGCGGAGCATTACGTTCGCTCGCAGAGCATGGGTAATAGGGAGGAAGTTAGGTGGGTGACGCTCACCGACGCCAACGGCAAAGGACTGAAAGTTACATCCAGGGATGCGCTTAATTTCTCGGCGCTCCACTTCACGGACAACGATTTATGGCAGGCCGCACACGATTATAAGTTGGACGAGATACGCAAACCGGAGATATATTTCAGCCTCGATGCTGTCCAGCAGGGGCTTGGCAACGCGAGCTGTGGCCCGCGTCCGTTGCCGGAGTACATGATCCCGGTAAATACCCCTGTCAGGTACTCTTTCCGAATGGAGCCGATAAAATAAACGGGGCTTTCCGCTATATGGTGCGATCAAAAAGCCGGAAGATTTCTTCCGGCTTTTTGGTTTTTTAGTATTGTCCGGCCTTATGCGTAGCCGTCGGGAGTGTTACTTTTTGGTTCTCATGGCCCTGACTTTTTTTAGCAATGCCGTAACGGAGCCGGTATGGAGTTTGAGGGAATATTTCTTCACGAAATCTACGAGCAATGAAGTGTCAAGCTCGACATAAGCCGTCATAAATGGAAATGCTGGAAGAGGCAACCCTATGGTGATGAAATCCGGAAGATCGGCCAGCCTTGAAACAAAAGCGAAAGAGTTATCTTCACGAGGGCGGATATTTTCAAGCATCGACTCCAATGGGAAATCCCTTGTCAAGTGTTCCTCAAGGTCATCGGGATTGTCATATTCAACGAAAGCATCGCCCAAGGCGCGGGCTTCCAAATAAAGTTCCCGCAATGTCGCGGCATCGAGGAGCGCCAGATCGTAGAAAATTTCCATTTAGCTGTGTATTCTAATTCTCAAATATAGGTATTATCCCTGAATGGTATATGACTCCCAAACGAGATGCTCTGAATTACGCTTTAGCAGTTATAATTCCGATTATAACTGCTTTTCTTGCTCTTTCTAACCCATAAATACGCTTAACAATCTCGTTTAAGATGACTTGTAAATACTTGTCTTTCATACGCGATCTTGCGCGCACCTAAAAATCCGCGTATAAGGTGATTTGAAATTACCTTATCATGGGGGTGGTTTCAACCCAACCCGTCTAATACGATTCAGGGCCGGTTTTGAAATAAAAAAATTTTCTGAATGGGAGGGGGCAACATTCCGGCCGGATCGATTAACCCCCGGGGGGCTTGGCGAGGCCTTATCCCCTTTCTTTTCGCAGCATAAAAAAACACACCAACGAAGGTCGCTGATGTGTAATTTTCGTGTGTAAATCACATAACTTATTGATTTTCAACACTAAGTGCGGAGAGAGAGGGATTCGAACCCCCGGACCTTTGACAGTCAACGGTTTTCAAGACCGCCGCAATCGACCACTCTGCCATCTCTCCGGGTGCAAAAGTATAACAACCATTCTTTTTATCCAAACATTAAGATGAAATATCATGAAAAAAGATAAGAAACGATAGATAGGCATAAAACTCAACCCATGGTGCGCGTATGCTGCAAAATGCTGCACGATATTTGCAAATTCGATAAAAACTTGTTGATTAATAAATATATAGATATATTTGTAAAATACAGGATGCGGTTCGTGTGCCTCCCGGCACACGGATAGAGAGGTTGTTGTGACGAAATAATGCCGTGTCATGGAAATGACCACCTTTCACTATATTTGCATTGACCTTAAACCTTCATCATACCATGAACAAAACTCAGTTGATCGAGTCTGTCGCCCAGGAGGCGAAACTCACAAAAGGAGAAGCCAAGCGCGCGCTGGACGCATTCATTAAAATCGTGGGGGATGCCTTGGGCAATAACGATAAGGTTGCCGTAGCGGGATTCGGCACATTCTCGATCTCGAAAAGGCCGGCAACGATCGGGCGGAATTTCAAAACGGGGGCGCCGGTCAGGATCGCCGCGAAGAATGTCGTTAAATTCAAGCCCGGCCTGGAACTTTCCGCCAAAGTGGATTAAATCCGTAAACGTAAAGGCAGATTAGTGAAGAGGATAGGTGTAATATCTGATACGCATAATTATTTTGACGACGTCCTTAGAGAATTCCTTTCGGGCGTCGATGAAGTGTGGCATGCCGGCGATTTCGGATCGATCGAGGTTGCCGATGAGATTGCACGCTTCAAGCCCCTCAAAGGTGTCTATGGTAATATCGACGGTGGGGTTGCGAGGATCGCATATCCCGAGGTAAACGTGTGGGACTGCGAGGAATTGACCGTGGCGATGACCCATATCGGCGGATACCCCGGCCGCTACCAACCCAAGGCGTATGCCATGATCAAGCAGGCTCGCCCCGGTATCTTTGTCGCCGGGCATTCCCATATCCTGAAAATACAGTACGACAAATCCAACGGTCTTCTTTTCATAAATCCCGGGGCGGCCGGTATCTCCGGCTTCCATAAGGTGCGCACGGCAGTGCGTTTCGAGATAGACGGACGGGATATCCGCAATATGGAGATCGGCGAATGGCCTAAAACCGCCAGATAATTCCAATCTTTATAACAATAAATCGTTTGCCCGGGCATTCTGGGGGCGTGGCGTCTGTGCCCCGTGTACTATCGGCATTCCCTTTTTCGTTATTACTGTGTTGCTGTCCAGGAATACAGTAAAACAAGGAGGGAATAATGAAAATAAATCAATCGAAAACGTTACAAAAGCACTTGCAGATCGGCCGCCTCGAAGCGGAACGCGCAGGCAATGTCCAGCTGACGGCGGACGTGGTGTTCCTCTCGCTTCTGCGGGACGGGGCTTCGCACGCCGGGCAGGTCGTGAAGAAGCTGCTGAAGGATTGGGAGATATATCAGATGAGGGTCAGGATCGAGCGCGAGGCGGCTAAAGCCCTCGCGAAAGACGCTGCGCATACCGACCCGCAGATCGTGGCCGAACGCATAGACGAGGGCGTGGAGAAGATCGGGATGGAATACGGCGGCGAGAAATGCGAAATGGTCAACACGGGCCATATGCTGATGTGGCTGGCCGCAAGCAAGGACATTATCTCGTCGCGTGTGTTGGAGCTGTATGGGATCACTGTCGAGAAAATATGGGAATACGTGGGCCAGATGCCTGCCGACGAGGATTATTACCATGAGATGAACACCCTTGAGCAGTTCGCGCGGAGTGTGATGGAAGACGCCCGGAACCGGCAGGACGAGGAAGGGGACGATTACGGCCCCGGCGACGGTACCGTGGTGAAAACCCGCCATAAGGCTGCCACCGAACTTGAAAAGTTCGGCACCGACCTCACGCGGGCGGCGGCGGAAGGCCGCATCGACCCTGTGGTGGGGCGCGTGAAAGAGATCGAACGTCTCGTCCAGATTCTTGGTCGCCGCAAGAAGAACAACCCGATACTGGTCGGCGAGGCCGGGGTGGGCAAAAGCGCCATCGTCGAGGGGCTTGCCCTTAGAATGCTCGGCGGCGAGCTGCCCCAATCACTGTGCGGCAAGCGGATATTCTCGCTCGACATAGCATCGCTTGTGGCCGGGACCAAGTTCCGCGGCCAGTTCGAGGAGCGCATCAAAGCGATATTGGACGAATTGACGTCTAACAAGGATATCATCCTGTTCATCGACGAGATACATACGATCGTGGGAGCCGGCAGCACGCAGGGCAGCCTCGACACCGCGAATATCCTCAAGCCGGCTTTGGCCCGCGGCGAGTTGCAGTGCATCGGAGCGACCACGCTGGACGAGTTCCGCGAGAACATTGAAAAGGACGCCGCGCTCGAACGCCGTTTCCAGAAAGTGATCGTCGAGCCGTCGTCGAAGGAAGATACACTGCTGATACTCAGTAATATTAAACCGAGCTACGAGAAGCACCACGGGGTGCGCTATACCGACGAATCGCTGAAGGCCGCCGTAGAGCTGTCCGAAAGGTACATCTCCGACCGGTTCTTCCCCGACAAGGCCATCGACGTGATGGACGAGGCCGGGTCCAAGGCCCGCCAGTTCAAGGTGGCCGAACCGGCCATGCTTAAAGGGATCGAAGTGTCGCTGGAAAAGATACTCGCTGAAAAGGACAAAGCAGTTGCGGCGATGGACTTCGACCTTGCCGGAAAACTCAGGATGCAGATAACGGCGCTCTCGGAGAAACTTAAAGAGGCGCGTGCCGACTGGCAGCGCGAGATGACGATGAACCCGTTCGTGATAGGCGTGGAGCATATCGAGGAGGTCATAACCATGATGACGGGAATTCCCGTGGAGAAAATATCGAGCGGCGAGAAGAAACGCCTCGCCAACCTCGAAGCGCATCTGTCGTCGAAGGTCGTGGGGCAGTCGGAGGCCGTGCGCAAGGTGGTGAAATCCATACAGCGCAGCCGTGCCGGGCTCAAGGACCCGAACAAACCGATAGGCGTGTTCATGTTCGTCGGGCCGACCGGCGTGGGTAAGACCCACCTCACCAAGGAGCTTTCGAAGTGGATGTTCGACCGCCCCGACGCGCTGATACGCATCGACATGAGCGAATACTCGGAGAAGCACAACGTGAGCCGCATGATCGGTTCGCCACCCGGATACGTGGGGTATAGCGAGGGCGGCCAGCTTACCGAGGCCGTGCGCCGCCAGCCATACGCCGTGGTGCTGTTCGACGAGATCGAGAAGGCGCATCCCGACGTGTTCAACA
Organism: Tidjanibacter sp.; assembly: GCA_031552235.1. Lineage (GTDB taxonomy): Bacteria > Bacteroidota > Bacteroidia > Bacteroidales > Rikenellaceae > WRDF01. The sequence goes on from JAVBMR010000007.1 coordinate 14,771, forward strand.
TCATGCTCCAGATATTCGACGACGGACACCTGACCGACGGCAACGGCCGCAAGGTCGATTTCCGCAACACGATAATCATCATGACTTCGAACGTTGGTTCGAGGCGCGTGGTGAGCCGCCCGGCGGCGGTGGGTTACAGTACGTCGAACAAGGGCAATATTGTTGAGGTCAGTGCCAACACGGACTACCGCAAGGCCCTCGAAGACACTTTCGCGCCGGAGTTTATCAACCGCATAGACGACATAGTTGTGTTCAGGACCCTGTCGCAGGAGGATATTCAGAAGATCGTCGAACTGGAACTCAAATTCCTGTACGAACGCGCCGAGGCCCTCGGGTATAAAATAAGCATAACACCTTCCGCCCGCAAGAGGCTCGCTGCAATGGGTTACGAATCGCGCTATGGTGTGCGTTCGCTCAAGCGGACGATACTCGAAGCCGTCGAAGAACCGCTTGCCGAACTTATCATAGGCGGAGGACTCGAAAGCGGCGATACCATCAGGATCGAATGCCGCGGCAACGGCGTGGGAGTACTGCGAAAGGCAAGTTAGTGCTTGCCGGCACAGGGAAAGGACAAACAAGGTCAGCTCGCCCCAGGATGTTCCGAAGCAATGTTAGCCTCACCGCTCTGCCCGCAAAAGCGGGAACCGCTGTCCGGCCCTCCATTTCGGGAGGGCCGGATATTTTTATTGTTTTTTCATCGCCGCCCTCCACCCCTTCAGAGCGGCGATGCGGGTTGCAACGCAACCCGGGAAGAGGAATTTACTCCTTTCGTCAAACCCATGCATTCAAAGTGCATGGTGGTTTATTTTCGGAATTATCTCTTTTAGTCGTGTTTTTATTTTTCGGATTGCAAAGCAAGCCGTTAGCCCGCAATCGACGTTGCGAGCGTCGGTTCAGGCACTCCCCCAGGGGGGGCAGGGGAGCCTGACGGCCTTCGAGGAAGGTGGAACAAGGTTTAAAGGGATGGTTCCGTAAAAAAACATCAGGCCAAAATTAAAGGCAGGGGTATTTTGCGGCCAGGCATTATTTTTAATGCGGCCAGGTTTTTCGTACCTTTGCGTTCCATTGGCAATATTAATGATGTACAGTTTCGCGAAATACAGGGAACAATATGCAATGAACCTGCGCCTGGCGGTTCCGGTCGTGCTTTCGCACACAGGGCAGATCGTGGTGCAGCTTGTCGACAACGCCATGGTGGGCCAGTTGGGGCGTGCCGCGCTGGCCGGGGTCGGGTTTGCCGGGGCGGTGTTCTGGGCCGTCTTCTGCCTCGTGATGGGCATAACGTTCGGGTTGACGCCGCTTGTGGGCGAGATGTATGCCAAAGGGCAGCATAAGTTGACCGCATCGTATTTCCAGAACTCGATCCTGCTTTATTTGCTGCTCGGACTGGTATTTTTCGCAGTCCAGTATTCGGCGGCCTACCTGATGCCATACCTCGGCCAGCAGCAGGAAGTGGTGGAGCAGGCCGTACCGTATTACAAATACCTTGCGTGGTCGGTCATCCCGTTCATGATCTATGCGCCTTTCAAGCAGTTCCTCGAAGGGGTCGGAAACACGACCATAGCGATGGTTACCGTGCTGACGGCCAATATTATAAACATATTCCTCAACTGGCTGCTGATATGGGGCAACTGGGGCTTCCCGGAGATGGGCGCGGCAGGGGCGGGCCTTGCGACGCTCATCTCGCGATGCCTCACGCCGCTGATGATAATCGGCTATTTCGCCGCCAAATGGAGATACGCCCGATATTTCAAATTTTTCTCGTGGGATTGCTTCAGTTTCAGGCGGATGGCCGCCCTGCTGAAAGTAGGCGTGCCGATAGGCTCGCAGATGATGCTCGAAAACGGCGCTTTCGTAGTCACTACATTCATGATGGGCTGGATAGGGACGGCGGCGCTGGCGGCCAACCAGATAGCCATAAACTTCGCCAATTTCGCGTTCATGGTAATAGTCGGCATCGGGGCCTCGACCACCATCCGTGTCAGCCACGAGTACGGCCGCAAGGATTTCGGCAGCCTGCGGATGGCCACCCGGGCGGCGTACCACCTGGGCATCGCATGGAACATGTTCACGGCGCTGGTGTTCATCGCCCTGCGCAACTATATACCCCTGATATTCACGGACGACCCCGAAGTCATCTCGATAACCTCCATGCTGATGGTAATGGTGGCGGCATTCCAGATCTCCGACGGCATACAGGCCATTACGATAGGCGCGCTGAGGGGCATACAGGATGTGAAGATACTTATCTGGATATCGCTTCTGGCGTATATCGTGATCAATATCCCGACAGGCTACCTTCTCGCGTTCGGTTCCGGATGGGGGCCTGCGGGGCTTTGGGGAGGCTTTTGCGTGGGGATCACGGCCGCGGCATTCATGCTCGGATTCCAGCTCAGGAAACAGCTGCGCTCGCTGCGGAGAGCGTTCGCCGCGATGGGAGACTAGAATAATGGCCGCGCAACACGCGGCTTTTTTATTTGCTTCAACATTATTCTTTTCGAATGGGTCTTATTTCCGGCCTGCAGCCAGCGGAGGACGTATTTAGCCGCAGGCAAAATATCAGCCCTCCGCCGGGGGTGGCTGCGGGCCGACGGCTTGCTTTGCAAGCCGGAACTACAACAATAGCCCAGCCGGGGAATTCTTGCGGATAAGTATTCTTTTTAATGCCAGATCGCTCTGCAGAGGGGTGGTTTAATGCTTATCAGCAAAATACACCTGCCGTGCCGTTTGCCGTCGGCCGAGGGCGGTCGCTTCCGCAACGTTTTTTGATGCCATGTAGTTTGCCGCAAGGTTATTCTTTACTTGCTACTTTTTATTATCTTTGCAAGATAGTATCATTTTCTCTGAAATAGCACTAATCGATGGATTGCAAAAATAAGGACGGCGGAAGCTGTAATTTAGATATGGGGCGCGGATGCCGGTTCTGCGGCTGCGGCGAGGAAACCACCACTTCGGTATGCGAAGGGTGCTTCAAACTCCACGTTACCGACTGGTTGGAAGGCATGCCCGAGATGTTCCCGGACGATATTTTCGAAGTACGCTTCAAGAATACCCGCCGGGGTTATTACCGGAACGTGAACAACCTGCCGCTCGAAAAGGGCGATGTGGTGGCTGTCGAATCGTCACCCGGACACGATGTGGGTATAATCTCGCTCATGGGCGACATGGTCGGCCGCCAGATGCGCCGCGTGGGTTTCTCGCCCCTGAACGGCGAGTTCAAAAAAATATACCGCAAGGCCAAGCCCTACGATATCGAGAAGTGGCAGGAAGCCATAGCCCTCGAACACAACACCATGATACGCTCGCGCCAGATAGCCGCCGACATGGGGCTTAACATGAAGATCGGCGATGTGGAGTACCAGGGCGACAAACTGAAAGCCATTTTTTATTACATAGCCGACGAGCGCGTCGATTTCCGCGAGCTTATCAAGGTTTTCGCCGAGCAGTTCCGCATACGCGTCGAGATGAAACAGATCGGTGCGAGGCAGGAAGCGGGCAGGATCGGCGGACTCGGGGCATGCGGCCGCGAACTGTGCTGTGCGTCGTGGATATCGAGCTTCTCGTCCGTCACTACGGACGCTGCCCGTAAGCAGGAAATTTCGCTGAACCCGCAAAAACTTGCAGGCCAGTGCAGCAAACTGAAATGCTGCCTTGTATACGAACTGGACGACTATCTCGACGCCCGCAAGGAATTCCCGAGGATCAACCAACCGCTCCAGGCCCTCGACGGCGAATATTACCTCGTCAAGACCGACATCCTCGGACGCAAGATGAGCTTCAGTACCAGCCCGACGGCTATCGTGGGGATGGTTACACTGCCGCTGGAACGCGTCAGGGAGGTGTTGGCGGCCAACAAGCGCGGCGTTAAGGTGGATAAACTTGAGAACGAATCTGCCGTAGCGGCGAAAGTGCAGGAACCGGGCTTTATGAACGTGATAGGAGAGGACAGCCTCACCCGTTTCGATAAGGAGAAAGGCGAACGCCGCGACCGCGACCGAGGCCGCAGAGGCGGCAAAGATGGGCGCGACGGCGGCGCTAACGGCGAGCATGGAAAAGGCCGCGAAGGAGGCCCTCGCGAAGGCGGCGACAGGCAGCAGGGACGCGACAATAACGGCGGCCGCGGCGGGGCGCCGAGGGGCGACAGGCCGCGCAATGGAGGCAACGGAGAGCATAATAAAGCCCGTGAAAACAACGGCGCCGAGCGGAACGGCCCGGCGGCTAACAATAACCGTGGCCAGCAGCGTCCTGAAAACGCAGATGGCAGGCCGGGCGGCAATCCTAATAACGGAGGCCAAAGCGGCAACCAAAGCGGCCGAGCCGAAAACAACAACTCCGGCGGCAATCAAGGCGGCGGCAGGCCCGAAGGCCGCGAAGGCAATGGCGGCAACGGCAATGGTGCGAACCGCAACCGTAACCGCAACAGGAACAACCGCAACCGCGGCCCGCGCCCGGAAGGCGGCGGCAACCAGGGGAACCAAAACGGCAACGGCGGCAGGCCCGAAGGCGGCAATGCCGGAGGCCAGGGTAAACCAGGCGGCAAGCCGGAAGGAAACAAGGAATAACCGGCGCCATGTTCCGTAGAGGCTTGTTAAGGATAGCGTGCTTGATGGCGGCGGTGATGTTCGCGCGTTGCGGCGGCCCGAATACGGAAAAAATGGCCGACGTCGACCCTGTTTTATGGGAGGCAGGCACTCCGGTAAGGATGGAGGTCGCCAGCCACGATACGGTAGGGTTTTACAGGCTCTATATCCCGCTGATGTTCAACGAAAATTTCGATCGCGCGCCTGTCGGTTTCACGCTGGCGGTTACCGCTCCCGACGGCACCCGCATGACGGAAGAGATCGCGATCAGGGCATTTCAGAACGCCTGCAAACATGGCGGCCTTTACCAAATGAGCCACCCGTACAGGGACAGCGTGAGGCTCGGCCGCGATGGCGCTTACGTCTTCGAGATATCGCCGCTGCGCGATATTGCCGGGTTCAAATCGATAGGAATAGACATAGTTAAGATTATAAATGGGCAAGAATAAATATAAACGGTTCCAGGAGAACCTCATGTTCCGCAACCTCGTTCAGCCGGAGTTCGACGAGATATTCAAGAAAGACCACTCGCTCAAAGGCCAGTGGCGCGACGAATTCTTCGGCAACCCCAATCCGGTCGTGCTGGAGTTGGGATGCGGGCGCGGAGAGTACACCGTCTCCCTCGGAGAAAAGTTCCCGGATAAGAATTTCATAGGTGTCGACATAAAAGGCGCGCGCATATGGCGCGGGGCCAAAACAGCCACCGAGAATAATATGTCCAACGTGGGATTCCTCCGCACGAGGATAGAGTTCATCGGGTCGTTCTTCGCCCCCGGCGAGGTGGACGAAATATGGGTCACGTTCCCCGATCCGCAGTTGAGGAAAAACAGGGTGAAAAAACGCCTCACCGCCCCGGCATTTTTGGGTTATTACGCTAAATTCCTCAAGCCCGGCGGCAAGGTGCATCTCAAGACCGACTGTCGCCATCTGCACGATTATACCAACGCCGTGATAGAGGCGAACGGCTTGGAAACCGAATTCGCCGACAGCGACATCTACGGCAACGGTTCTGCCGACGACATACTTTCGATCAAAACGACCTACGAGGCGAAGTTCCTCAAAGAGGGCAAGGCGATCACTTATGTGCGGTTCCGGTTGGGAGACAGGCGTGAATTTACCGCTCCTGAGTTCGCTCCCGACGATGAATTGCAACTGTCATAGCGGTTATGTGGAATGGTAAAGGCATGGTTATGACCCGTATATGGCGGCCGGGCGCTTGTCGATCGTGAATTTTCGCGAAAATGCCCTGAAAAACATTTGCAAGTATTATTTATTTGGCATATATTTGCACCCGAAAGTTCAGCAAAACCTTTGCGTTTGCGAGTTTTTGAAATAAATATTCCTCTTTAGCTCAGTTGGTTAGAGCACCTGACTGTTAATCAGGGGGTCCAAGGTTCAAGTCCTTGAAGAGGAGCAAAAATGCGGCAGGTTTGAACCTGCCGCATTTTTTTATAGGCATTTGAGGAATCTTGTTATGGAACGGAATTATCCCTTTTAGCCAGCCGTGTATTTATGTTTCGGCTTGCAGAGCAAGCCGTCAGCCCGCAGCCACCCGGCGCGGAGGGATGAATATCATTCAGCCCTCCGCTGGCTGCGGGCCGGAAAACCCTAACGCGACTAAAAGGGATAATGCTGTTATGTAATAATGCACGTCTGTGTAGCAACCGGGTTTTTCTGCGGCTGGGTTTCGGCAAAATTTAGGTCTAGTTGCGGGCTGACTGGCCGGACTGGGGCCGGGGGAGGGCCGGTGGGGCGCGCCTTGGTTATTTCCTGGCCGACAATGTGAGCAGTTTTAGTGCCCTCTTGATCTTTTTGCGCAGTTTTATGCCTTTCCTCATGAGTACCGCACCGCTCAGTTTGTCGGGGTTCCATCCGCGCACAACGGCGTATGCCGCAGATATCTCGACCGTCGGTATGCGCGACAGCGTGAGCCTGTCGAAACCGTCCAACACGTTGTTTCTGGTGGGCTTGCGGAACCTCATTCGATTTATGTCTATCAGCGAGAATTCGTAGTGGTCGCCCTCTTTGTGGTAGAAGATATTCCCTGAGTTGTAGTCCTTGTGGAAAATATGTTTGGCGTGCATATCGGCTGTGAACTGCGCGAAATCACGGATCAATCCCTCGTTCGCCCCGATGTCGAAAGGATGCACGTCTATCTTGAACAGCAGTTTGTGGCCGATGAATCTGGAGATGAAATACCCCGTGCGGAACAGCCCCGATTGTTTTATTTCTATGTATGCTATCGGTTCGGCGGTGTCTATCCCGGCGGCAAGCAGCTTCTGCGCGAACTCGAACGACCGCTGCGCCTTGCTCCTGCGCAGCCATGTGTATATGAGCCTGTTGAGATTGCTTGGGGTTTTGAATTGTTTGACGACCATGTCGATACCCTCGTGCGACACCCGGGTTACCAGGTTGCGGTTGCGTTTATACACCTCCTCGGCTTCGACCGTCCCCGCGGGGATCTGGCTCAGGAATCCGGTCAGGTGTTCGTATTTCGGGTTGACGACTAATTTCATTATGATGCTTTTTCGTATCAAGAAACAAATATAGAAAAACTTTTTGTATATAGAGAATAATATAGGATGCGCCTCGGATAGGCCGAAATAAATCGGAATCATTCCCTTTAGTGTTGTGTCCTGCCAATAATATTTTGCAGCCCACCCTCTGCCCATTCAGGGCGGGCTGCCGGCTTGCAGGGCAAGCCGAAAAACATTACAACGTCAGACGGGATAATGCTGAAATAAATTTGGCTTTTCTCCCGGCTTTCACTATATTTGTCACACGACGATCAAGGGGTGCCCCACGAAAGGAGGCTGAGATCAAACCCTTAAACCTGATGCGGGTAATACCGACGTAGGAATGACGGCAGTCTTCTTTCTCCCTCATTTTCGATACCTCCTGGTTGGCGTATTTAACGGTAATTGTACGCGAATATGAAAAGGTATCCAACAGCATTGACAATAGCGGGTTCGGACAGCGGCGGATGCGCGGGCATGCAGGCCGACCTCAAGACTTTCTCGGCACTCGGGGTGTTCGGAGCGTCGGTCGTGACGGCCGTAACGGCGCAGAATACGCGCGAGGTGCGTGGCGTCGAGGTGTTGTCGCCCGAGGCGGTCGAATCGCAGCTTCGCGCCGTGCTGGAGGATATAAAGGTCGACGCCGTGAAAACGGGGATGCTCCCGTCGGCGGAGATAATCGAGGTTGTGACGCGGGTGCTTGCCCATTACGATATACCCGTGGTGGTCGATCCTGTGATGGTGGCCACGAGCGGCGCGCGGCTCACGGCCGCGTCTATCGCCGAGGCGTTCCTGGAGTGCCTCGATCGCTTTACGCTTATAACGCCGAATATTCCCGAGGCAGAGGCGCTGTCGGGCAGGAAAATCGCTTCGCTTGAAGATATGTCTGCGGCTGCGGAAGTGTTGATTGAAAAGGGTGCCCGGGCTGTGCTGATAAAAGGCGGCCACCTGACAGGCGACAGTTCGACCGATATCCTTTTCCGCCCCGGACGGGAACCTGTCGTGTTCGCTTCTGAAAACGTTGATACCGCCAACCTTCATGGAACTGGCTGCACGCTTTCTTCGGCGATAGCCGCGTTTATGGCGCTGGGCGCCGATCTCGAAACCGCTATAGGGAAAGCGAAAACCTACATAACGTCGGCGATAAAGGCCGGGGCGGATGTGGCGACCGGCGGCGGGCACGGCCCTGTGAACCATTTTTTCGCGCCCGAACCGCTTAAAATATTCGAAATATGATAGTTATGCTCAACGATAAACGGCATGAGGCGGCCGAGGGGACGACCCTTGCCGCATTCGTCGAAAACCTGGGCATCGGGCCGCAGGGGGTTGCCGTGGCGATAGATTACGAGGTCGTCCCGAAGGAAATGTGGGAAACGACTGTGCTTTGCGAGGGTATCGAGTTGATGCTCATCACGGCGGTTTCGGGAGGCTGAGGCTATGGAACTTGTCGTAATAACCTCTGAAACCATCCTGCCGCGCGAAGCGGAGGTGTTGGATCGACTGCTCGGCTTGTGGCCCGGCAAACTGCACCTGCGCAAGCCGGGTGCGCCTGCTGAGGCGTTGCGTGAGTTGCTTTCAGGAATCGAACCGCAGTACCGGAGGCGCATAATCCTGCACGACCATTTCGGGTTGGTGCGCGAGTTCGGGTTGGCAGGGGTGCATTTGAATGGCCGCAACCCGGAACTGCCGGAATTCCATGTGAGGCATGTGAGCCGCTCGTGCCATACGCTCGGTGAGATTGCCGAAGCGGCAGGCAAACTGGCCGACGAAACGGCGTGGGGGTACGATTACGTTTTCCTCAGCCCCGTGTTCGACAGCATATCCAAGTCGGGCTACAGGCAGGCGTTCACCGAGGCGGAACTGGCCGAGGCGCACGATAGGGGGATAATAAACCGGTGGGTCTACGCGCTCGGCGGTGTGGACGAGAATAGCATGCGTGACGCCGCCCGGATGGGTTTCGGGGGCGCGGCGGTCATGGGCGCATTGTGGAAAGAATATTTAAAGGATCACGATATGGAGGCTTTGTCCGCAAAATTAGGGAGGCTGGCGCAAGCGGCAGCGGCGGTATGAAAGGATTGCTGTTTATAACGCACCGCACTGACAGGTTCGACTACCTGCAAGGCGCTCAGGCGGTACTCGATGGCGGTTGCCGCAGTATACAGCTGCGTATGAAAGACGCACATGAGGACGAGATATGTGATACCGCCCGGAAACTGAAAGCAATGTGCGACAGCTACGGTGCAGTCCTTTATATAGACGACCATCCGGAAATCGCCATGCGAGTGGGCGCTCGTGGCGTCCACCTCGGCAAAAACGATATGGCTCCGTCGGCGGCCCGCGAAATTATGGGCGACGGATTTGTGATAGGCGGCACGGCGAACGCTTTCGAAGACATCGCCTGCCTGCAAGGACAGGGTGTGGATTATATCGGGTTGGGGCCTTTCCGGTTCACTGAAACGAAGAAAAATCTCAGCCCCGTGCTGGGGCTCGAAGGCTACGAAAGGCTGATCGGCCGTTGCCGTGAGGAGGGCATAGATCTGCCCATAGTGGCAATAGGTGGCATAACAGCCGGAGATATCCCGACGATTTTTGCCGCCGGTGTGTCGGCCATCGCCCTCTCCTCGGCGATACTCGGTGCGGACGACCCCGTGGCCGAAACAAAAAGGATAATAGAGATAATAAATAATGCGGGTCCGAAATAAAAACATTACCGCGGCCCGAAAGCGGCGTAGGACGCGAGTAAAACGAGCGGCCCTCCTCGTGGCGCGGCTTCGGGCTGCCGATTCCGCTTTGCGGAACCGGAATTAACCTTAAATCACAGTCAGCAATGAAAAAACTTGTAATAGCAGGCCGGGAGTTCAGTTCGAGGCTTTTCCTCGGGACGGGTAAATTCAGCTCGAACGGGGTTATGGCCGCGGCGATAGAAGCGTCGGGGACCCGGATGGTTACGGCGGCCATGAAGCGCCTCGATATGGACAACAGGAACGACGATATGTTGCGGCATATCGTGAAACCGGGTATACAACTGTTGCCCAACACTTCTGGCGTGCGCAATGCGAAGGAGGCGGTGTTCGCGGCGAAGCTCGCCCGCGACGCCTTCGAAACCAACTGGCTGAAACTAGAAATACACCCAGATCCGCGCTACCTCCTTCCCGACCCGGTCGAAACATTAAAGGCGACCGAAGAATTGGCGAAAGAGGGCTTCATAATTCTGCCCTACATACAGGCCGACCCTGTGCTGTGCAAATTGCTGGAGAACGCCGGAACGTCGGCCGTGATGCCCCTGGGCGCGCCTATCGGCACTAATAAGGGGCTGGTGACGCGCGAGATGTTGCAGATAATTATCGAGCAGAGCAACGTTCCCGTGGTGGTTGATGCCGGGATAGGCGCGCCGTCGCACGCCGCCGAGGCCATGGAGATTGGTGCCGACGCGGTGCTCGTCAACACGGCCATAGCCGTCGCAGGCGACCCTGTCGCGATGGCCAGTGCATTTAAAATAGGCGTAGAGGCAGGCCGCATGGCCTTCGAGGCCCGCCTGGCCACCCGGCTTGACGTGGCGGAAGCCAGCAGCCCGCTTACTTCGTTTCTGATGTAGTTTTGTTTGTTGATAATTCCGCCCTTTTCAGCGGAGCCGTTAAGAGTTTTGAAGCGAAATCACCCGAAGTTACCTTGTAACGAGGGAAGTTCGCGGGAAAAACTTAGGCGACGGTGACGGGCGGTGGGTTTTTGGTTACTTTTTGCCCATCAAAAAGTAATTTGAAATGCAAGTTAACGAGCAATAATAAGTTTATCTGAGAAATGAAAACAAACCATAAAATAACATACCCATCCTCACGCAAAGTGTACGTGCCGGGGAAGATGCACAATATAAAGGTCGCGATGCGCGAAGTGTCGCTGCTTGACACGGTAAAGGTCGTGGACGGAAAGAAAGTCCACGAACCCAACGACTCTGTGATGATATACGACACGAGCGGCGCGTATTCGGACGAGAACGCCGCGATAGACATCCGCCGTGGCCTGCCGCGCCTGCGAGAGCAGTGGATCGAGCAGCGCGGCGACACGCAGGTGCTTGGGGCGTTCTCTTCCGACTACTGCAACCGCCGACTCGAAGATAAAACGCTGGACGCCATTCGTTTCCCGCTCACACACATGCCGCGCATGGCAAAAGGCAAGGTTGTTACGCAGATGTATTATGCCAGGCAGGGCGTCGTCACGCCCGAGATGGAGTATGTCGCCATACGCGAGAATATGAACAACGAGCTGCTCGGTATCCCAACACATATAACGCCTGAATTTGTGCGCGACGAGATCGCCGCAGGCCGCGCCGTGATGCCGGCCAACATCAACCATCCCGAGGCCGAACCCATGATAATCGGGTCGAGTTTCCTCGTGAAGATAAACACCAATATCGGCAACTCGGCGCTTTCGTCAGGTATCGACGAGGAGGTCGAGAAAGCCGTGTGGAGCTGCAAATGGGGCGGCGACACGCTGATGGACCTCTCCACCGGCGACAACATACACGAAACCCGCGAGTGGATCGTGCGCAACTGCCCGGTGCCGGTCGGCACTGTGCCGCTATACCAGACCCTCGAAAAGGTGGGTGGCAACATCGCCGACCTCACGTGGGAGATATACCGCGACACGCTCATCGAGCAGTGCGAGCAGGGGGTGGACTACTTCACCATCCACGCCGGCCTGCTGCGCTCGCACGTCGAGCTGACACGCGGCCGCATGACAGGCATCGTGTCGCGCGGAGGGTCGATAATTGCCAACTGGATGACCCAGCATGGCAAAGAGAACCTGTTCTACACCCATTTCGAGGAGATCTGCGAGATACTGGCGAAGTACGACGTGGGCGTTTCGCTGGGCGACGGACTGCGTCCCGGGTCGATACACGACGCCAACGACGCCGCCCAGTTCGCAGAGCTTTCGGTACTCGGCGAGCTTACGGAAATAGCGTGGAAACATAATGTGCAGGTGCTTATCGAGGGGCCGGGACACGTTCCGATGCAGAAAATCAAGGCTAATATGGATGAGCAGATCAGGCATTGCCACGGCGCGCCGTTCTATACGCTCGGGCCACTCACGACCGATATCGCGCCGGGTTACGACCACATTACGTCGGCCATAGGCGCGGCGCAGATAGCGTGGTACGGCACGGCGATGATATGCTACGTCACCCCTAAGGAGCACCTTGCCCTGCCCGACAGGGAGGACGTGCGTGCCGGGGTCGTGGCATACAAGATCGCCGCACACGCCGCCGACCTCGCCAAGGGACATCCCGGGGCGCAGGTGCGCGACAACGCGTTGAGCAAGGCCCGCTTCGACTTCCGATGGAAAGACCAGTTCAACCTCGCGCTCGACCCAGAGAAAGCGCTCGAATACTACCAGGCCGGTCGCCTGGGGCAGGATAGCGACCACTGCACAATGTGCGGCCCCCATTTCTGCGCCATGAAGTTGACAAAAGAAATGCACGAGTGCGCGGATGGTAAGTAGGTGGCGCCCTAACGACGACCGGACAGGACGAAAATAAGTCGAGACGTATTGTGTATGACGACCGTTAGTCGAGCGAAGCTCGACTAAAAGGGAGGAGTCTTACGTGAGACTTATTTTCTAGACCTTTTTGGTTACTTTTTACGGCAACCGACGCAGGAGCGAGAGCCTGAAAACTTGTTTTCAAGGCCGAGCGACAAGGAGGAAAAGAATTTAATGGTAAAAAGTAACATAACAGGAGTAAAAAACAACCAATAAGGGTAATTCCTAAAAGCAATGAAATTCACGGAAATCATAGACAGTTACGGCTGGGACGACATCAGGGCGCGCATATACGCCAAGACAGCGCAGGACGTCGAGGCGGCGCTTGCCCGCCCGAGGCGCGATATCGAGGACTTCATGGCGCTCGTCTCGCCTGCCGCGGGAGGCTACCTCGAACAAATGGCCGCGCTCAGCCGCAAGTACACGCTCGAACGCTTCGGGCGCACGATACAGTTCTACATACCGCTCTACCTGACCAATTCGTGCGTGAACCACTGCGTCTATTGCGGCTTCAACCACAACAACGACATCAGGCGCATCATACTCACCGACGAGCAGATAATGCGCGAGGTTGAGGCCATAAAGCAGACAGGTGATTTCCGGCATATCCTGCTCGTTACGGGCGAGAACCCGCGCGATGCCGGGGCGGATTATATCGAAAACGCCATAAGGCTTGTCAAACCTTATTTCTCATCGATATCCGTCGAGGTGCAGCCGCTCAAAACGGAGGAATATGCGCGCCTGAACGAGGCCGGGATGAACGCAGTGTACTGCTACCAGGAAACTTACAATAAAGAACGGTATCAGGTTTACCATCCGAAAGGTATGAAGTCGAAATTCGACTGGAGGCTCGACACGTTCGACCGCATGGGAGAGGCCGGGGTACATAAGATAGGGCTGGGCGTGCTGATCGGGCTTGAGGACTGGCGAACCGATGCGGCGTTCATGGCGCTCCATCTGCGCTACCTGCAAAAGACATACTGGAGGACGAAATACTCGGTGTCGTTCCCCCGGATGCGGCCCCACGAGGGGGCGTTCCAGCCGAACGTCGTTATGGAAGACCGTGAGCTGGCGCAGCTGATTTTTGCCTACCGCATCTTCGACCGCGACATCGAGATAGCGCTTTCGACCCGTGAAGACTGCAAATTTCGGGACAACATGACCTCGCTCGGGGTTACGTCGCTCAGTGCCGGATCGAAGACCGACCCGGGCGGTTACGCGGTGTACAGGCAGGAGTTGGAGCAGTTTTCGGTCAACGACGACCGCACGCCAGGCGAGATACTCGAAGCGGTCAAAGGGCAGGGCTACGAGGTGGTGTGGAAAGACTGGGACCTGAGTTTGCAGTGATAGACTTGTTCTCCATGATATACTTGATGTGCAGTTTGCCGCCGGCGAAGGGATGCGAACGAGTTGAAAGCGCAGTGAAGCAGCCCGCCGCATTGGGCTGCGGCGGACTGCCGGTTCCGCAAAGCTGAATCGATAACTATGGGGAACAATGCAATTTTGCAGATAAGCATCATAATAACCTATTATCATGGAACGATACACACGAAATATCGCGATCGAGGGCTTCGGTCGCGAGGGGCAGGAAAAGCTGGCGGCGGCGAGGGTACTCGTCGTAGGCGCGGGGGGACTCGGGTCGCCTGTGCTGCTATACCTCGCTGCCGCAGGGGTGGGGACGCTTGGAATAATAGACTACGACGCTGTGGATATCACCAATCTCCAGCGGCAAATAATGCATACCACGGACGGTATCGGCCAGCCAAAGGTCGAGTCCGCGCGGCGGGCTGTGGAGGCGTTGAACCCGGATGTGAAAGTCATTGCCTGCCGTGAGAAATTCTCGGAGGGTAACGCGTCTGCGCTCGTCGCCGGATATGATTTCGTTGTTGACTGCTGCGATAATTACGAGGCGAAATACCTGATAAACGACGTGTGCGTCGCCGTGGGGAAGCCCTATTCCCACGGGGCGATACTCGCCATGCGCGGCGAGGCGATGACATATGCACCCGGACATGCCGATTACCGCAGAGTGTTTCCGTCGCCGCCGGCTGAGGGCGAATACCAGACGGCCGCACAGGCCGGAGTACTCGGATCCGTGGCTGGCGTGATAGGCTCGGTACAGGCCACGGAGGCCATAAAATACCTTACCGGCATCGGCGAACTGCTCACCGACCGCATACTGATATTCGATGCCGTCGGCATGACGTTCCGAACGCTGCGGCTGAAGGCGTAAGAAAATAAATATGCTTATCCATAAGAATACCCCTCCCTTGCGGCCAACCGCATATATGGGCCGCGCGTAGAGCGCGGCCTCATGGCCTGTGCATCGGGAGGCTTGCCGTAGGCAAGCCATACCGCACGCCGCTCGGATGCGGCGGGCGGCAATTCCGCCCTCAACATTGCCCGGCAGCGTGGTTGTTTATTCCGGTAAAGCCGTATTTATAAAATATTGCTAACTTTGCTTCCATGATGAAAAATATCCTTATTACCGGCGGGGCCGGTTTCATAGGCAGCCATGTGGTGAGGCTGTTCTGCAATAAGTATCCCGGGTACAATATCGTCAACCTCGATAAGTTGACATATGCGGGCAATCTTGAGAATCTCAAGGATGTCGAGCAGTTGCCGAATTACACCTTCGTGAGGGCCGATATCTGCGATTTTGTGGCTATGCAGGAGGTGTTCGCGAAGTACGCTATCGACGGCGTGATCCACCTCGCGGCCGAGAGCCATGTCGACCGTTCGATAAAAGACCCGTTCGGGTTCGCACAGACCAACATAATGGGGACGCTGTCGCTGCTGCAGGCCGCCCGATTGTACTGGGGCGAAAATACGGACGGCAAACTGTTCTACCACGTTTCGACCGATGAGGTGTACGGCTCGCTTCACAACCCGGAGGAGTTCTTTGTCGAAACGACGCCATACGACCCCAAGTCGCCTTACTCGGCGTCGAAAGCGTCGTCCGACCACTTTGTGCGTGCGTTCCACAACACATACGGGCTGCCGGTGGTCATCAGCAACTGCTCGAACAACTACGGGCCCAATCAATTCCCCGAGAAGCTGATACCGCTCTTTATCAACAATATCCGTAATGGGAGGCCTCTGCCTGTGTATGGCAAAGGCGAGAATGTCCGCGACTGGCTCTATGTGGTCGACCACGCGAGGGCCATCGACGATATTTTTCATCGCGGCAGGCGCGGCGACACATACAACATAGGCGGGTTCAACGAGTGGAAGAACATCGACCTGATAAAGGTTATGATCGCGACCGTCGACCGCATGCTGGGTAACCCCGAAGGCCATTCGCTCGGGTTGATAACCTATGTCTCCGACCGTGCCGGCCACGATTTGCGCTACGCCATTGACTCGACGAAACTGCACGAGGAATTGGGCTGGTCGCCGTCGCTCCAGTTCGAGGAAGGTATCGAGAAAACCGTGCGCTGGTACCTCGACAATCAGGAATGGATGGACCGCATCACCAGCGGCGAGTATGAAAAGTACTACAGCGACATGTACCGGGACAGGTAACGCACGGTAATAAATAATAAGGCCTGCCGCATTGCGGCAGGCCTTATTATTTTAACGGCGCTTGGTTATTTCAGCTTGTCTTCGGCGAGCATCTTCATCCAGAATCCACCTACCACCGAACGGGCTTTGAAGCCATGGTGGCGCTGTTCTTTGGTTTCTGTCCAGTCGGACATCGGAACGCGGGTTTTGGTTTCGTTGTAGAACAGCCATACGGGGTCCATGAAAGCTTCGAACGTAGCTTTGTCAGGGGCCATCGTCGCTGTCCACGCGATCCAGTCGGTCTTGGTGTAGTCGCGACGGTTGTCGAGCGGCAGGCCGTATTTGTTCTGTTTGGTCAGGTAGTAAGCGATCTCTTTCTGCTTGACTTCTTCCGGCCATACGTTATAGCCCATCAGGTCGTCCCAAACCATGTTGTATTTCTGGCTCCATGTGTCGGGCTTGTCGAATACGAGGCGGTAGTGATCGCCGTCGTCGGCCATCGTCATCCACTCCTGTCCCATTTCCCTGGCTTTCGCCATGTATTTATCGGCGACGTCTTTCATGCCGAGTTGTTCGGCCATGTAGGCGTAGGACGCGATACCCATGATAGCCTTGACCGAGAGGTTCACGTTATGGGCGAAGTGGCCCGCGAAGTCGTCGGTGCAGAGCTGGTTTTCGGGGTCGAGGCCTTTCTCAACGAGGTAGTCTGTCCATGTAGTCATAACGTCCCAGTGTTTCCTCGCATACTCGGCATTGCCTTCGATTTTGGTGATCGCGGCCGTCGTGATGAGCATGTTGCCTGCTTCTTCCACCGGCATGTCGCCGCCGTATGTCTGGCCGTTGGCGAGCGGATAAGTGCCTACGTCGTGCGACGGGAACGGTTTTTTCCACTTGCCGCTTTCGCTGTAGTAGAATATGTGGTTCATGAGGCCTTTTGCCAGTTCGAGGTTGTAGTAGAGGAACAGCGGTGACGACGGGTATGTTATGTCGACCGTGCCTATCGAACCGTTGCTGTTGTTCTCTTTCGAGAGCCACAGCAGGCCTGCTTCTTCCGATTCCACGAGTTTGTGGGCATGGATGGCCTGGCGGTATGCCAGCGCGAGCATTTCGGCGTATTTGCGTCCGCCTGTTTTTTCGGCGTCGGCCATCAGCTTGTTGCCGAACTTAACGGCTTTCTTCATGATCGCCGCGTAATCGGCGTTGGCCTTGTGGAACTGGCCTTCGATGGTTTCGTTGCCGCTGCGGTTCCAGTAGGGGCGCAGATTTTTCTTGAAGAACTGGATTGAATAGATATCGTCGTAACCGATCATCACTTTGCCCGAAGCTTCGCCCACTTTGCCGAGCTTGCGCACAATGGACATGTCGTTGTTCGGGTTGAGTTGCTTGCTTACCGCTTCGCCAGCCGCGCCTGCTATGAAGTCCTTGCGCAGTTGGAGGCCTTTGCCGATGTTGGTCGTCGTGCTTTCTTTTTCTGCGGCCATGTAGAAATAGCCCCAGTCGATGCGGATATCGTCGCCCCTCTTGGCGAGTATTTTCTGGTCGAGGCAGCCTGCCTTGACGAATACGAGTCCGTTGTTTTCGTAAGTTTCGCTTTCAGAGGGCTGTGTCGGGAGGTTGAGCGCCCATGCCGGTGAGGCTTCGAAGTAAACTTCGACGTCATGGTCCGCACCGTCGTTCGATTTAACGTCGTAAGAAATGTAGTTCACCGGACGCGACATGAGGTCGAGGTCGTCCATGAACAGCGGAGCTGTGAAGGTGAGTTTCAGGTCTACTGCACCTGCCTTGAAGTTGTAGATGGTTTGCAAGGGCTGCACGTCGGCGCTTATCTGCTGTGCGGTCTGCGTGAGTGCGGTGGCGTTCTCCTGCTCCATCACGATACCGAAATCGAGGATGCCGGGGCCGCCCGTGTTGAGGCAGTATGCGGCGATGATGTTTTTGCCGGGCTTGAGGATGTCGCCGGAGAGCTCGCGGCGCACGTTGCGGCCCGTACCTTTTTTGTTGATTATCTCCTGCTCGTTGATGTAGATCCTGATGTCGTCGTCATGCGTGAACTCGACCCAGAGTTTGCGGCCTGTGATGTCCCTGTTGATCTCAACTTCGCGGCGCACCCAGATCTCCCTTGTGGGGAGGCGCCAGTCGGTAACGGCTGTGGCTTCTTCGCCAACGGTGCCGAACGCACCCGGAGCGAGCGTCCATTTGCGGTCGTTGAAATCCATTTTCGTCCAGTCGCCTTTAGGCTCCTCGGTCACGTACCTGCCTTCCCATCCGCCCTGTTCCGACGTGGGTACGACCGCGTCCATCGGGATGGTTTCGGCGCCCATGAAGCGGTAAACCTGGCCGTCGACCTTGATCGCCCCAAGGAGGGGGAAGTTGGCACCCGTCCAGTGTTTTACAGGTTCGTTGTAAAGTTCGTCAGTCATCGACCACGCGCTTGTGTAGGGGTCGATGCTCACGAGCGGATAAGCCGGCGCACGGAGCGAGTTCGGCACGATTTCTTTGCTCGAACAGGCCGAGAGCGCTGCGGCAGCAAGCCCTAAGGCGATTAACATTTTTTTCATTTCGTGATAGTTTTAGGTTATTTGGTGTTGTAAGGTTTTGCTTTCACTGGGGGTATGACCTGCATCAGGGCGACGCATCCGCTGGCGTCGTAAACCTCTATGTCGCCTGCGGGGCAGGGGATAGCGAAGTTTTTGAACGTGAGCGTGCGGTCGGTGTCGCGGTTTTTCCATGCGGCGTCGATGTTGGCGCGCATCCAGTCGAGGTATTGCTTCTGGCCGCAGTCATCGATCAGTCTTATTATATATTGTGCGAAAATAGCGCAGTATATGCCCTGCTCGATGCCGTTCTCATATGGGAGCATGCCGTTTTCGTCGCACATGACGTTTTTGACGTAATCCGTGGCGAGGATGGCGTCGTTGAGGTATTTCTTCTCGCCGGTGTTTTTATAGAGCATCACTCCGGCGCCGATGAACGTGGCCTGGTTGTAGAGGTGGGTCTTCCAGTCGGGACGCTGCGCACGGTCGTTTTTGTGGTCGGCCACGCGGCCCCGGACAGTGTCGAATAGCACGCCTCGCGCCCAGCCGTATACGTTGACGGCCCTTTCGAGGTACTCTTTCTTTCCAGTGATGTTATACAGCGTCATCGCGCCAACAACGGTCGGGAAGTTGATGCAGGCCATTTTGCCGCCGCGCTGGCTGGGTACCCAGCCCCACCGCATGCCGCCTTTCTCGTTGTCGTAAGAGCCGTTGTCGCCCACGACTTCGCTGCCGTACCATACGCGGCGGAAGCCGCTTTCGCTAAGTTCGAGGTATTTTTTCTCGCCGGTCAGTTCGTGGGCGCGGGCGAGCGAGATCACCCACCACATTATGTCGTCGTAGATGAACCATTCCTTGTCGTTGTCCCAGTTGTAGTTGTCGTATTCCCGCCCACAGCCTTCGAAGATGTCGTCGATGGCTTTGCGGTGGCGTTCGTAGCCGGTGCGCTTGTAGGCGTTCATCGCCATGTCCCAATAGATGGCCTGTGTCCAGATGGCCGCGCGTTTGTTCTGTGCCAGACTTGTCCTGTATACGCCCGAGCGCACGTTGTAATATTGCTTGTGGAACGAGTCGAATGCCGCGTCGGCGTCTGCTTTCGTGAATCCGTTTTTTGCCGAGTTGCTGCTTTTTTGAGCGCTGCAACCAGACAAAACGGCTAAAGCCAACAGCGAAACGTATAATAGTTTTAAGGGTAGTTTCATGTTTTTTGGGTTTTCTTCGGGTTGTTGAAATGAGCCGGGTTTTGAATAGAATTTACCAGCCTGACCAGAATTTCCCAAAAATAATCTAAAAAATGATAAATAAAAAACACTTGCGCCCGAATAGTGTATTTTTTTCATAATTGGCCGGGGAAACCCCTTGCCGTTGCCGGTTAGCGCGCGACAGAAGATAACGCCAGGCCTATGCCTGCCCCAGGCCTTAGAAATCGATGTACATTGAGAGGTTGATCGCGAAATTGTCGACTTCCTCGCCGGCATGGCTGTCGCGGTGCGTGAGGCGCCAGATGGCGTTGACGCGGATGAAGCGGAATATGTTCTCTATCCCGGCGCCTGTTTCGATGTAGGGTTTCGATACGGATGTCATGCCGTCCGGGAAGTTGAGGATGGCCGTATGGTTTGGCGCACTGCCGTCGTTTTTATCGGCGAGCGTACCCCACAACATCTTGTAAATGAACACTTCGCGCCATTGCAGTTTCTTCATCAGCGGGATACGCCCGAGGAAGAAGCCTTTGAAATGGTGTTCGTACATCAGCGAAGCCCATGTGTCGGAGGCGAATTCGTAGAAATTCATGCACGAGAATGCGCTGTTATCGTAGAAATAAGTGGCGTTTCCTTCGTGGATTTTCAGCAGCGGGTAGGGTACACGGCCGAATATCTTCCCGGCAGTGATGTCGAGATGGCTGCGTCCCAGGGGCGGAAGGTTGAACTTATAGTCCACGTTCAGCGTGGTGCGGTAGTATTCGAAATCGCTGTCGAACACGTCTTTGAGGCCTGCCGCCAGCCCTATGTTTAGGATCGGGTATTTCGTGCTGATATTGACCCTTTTGAAAGGCTTGTTGTGTATCACTTCGTTCTTCGAAAGCCTTGTGTTCAGCATGATTTCCGACGAGCGTAAGTCGTTCATCGACGTGCCGTCGGGCCTTGTGAACGGGACGTATTCCGAGGGGCTTAGGTCGCGCCAGTCAAAGGCGAACGTGTTTTCGAAGCCCGGCGTCCACTCCTGTTGGTGCTGTATGCCGAACTTGTCCATCATGACCAGCTTCTCGGTTTCGCCGCGTGCGAATATCGAGCTGAACAGGTTGCCCGTGGCGAACAGGTCGCGGCCCGCGCTAAGTTGCACCACGTCGCGGCTGCCGTGCAGTGTCAGCTTGGAGTAGCGCTGCCGCCCGAGCATGAATTCTATGTCGCCGCCGCCTTTGAATTCCCTGTCGGTCGTCCCGTAAGCGCCGTAGCCGCCGATGCGGACCGTGCGGCTGAAATCGGTGTTCGTTCTGAGTCCCAGCTGGAAACGCGCCCCTTCGAGCTTGTTGAAACTGAATATTTTGTATATGGTGCCGACCTCCACAGGCCCGGCTTTTTTATAACCAACCACGAACGTGTTTATGACGTCGTACACGGTCCGGAACATCGGGACGTTCTTGACCGAGTCCACCATCGCGTAGATATCTTTCTCGCGCTCGGTGAGTTCGTATGGCCTCACGCCCGCCCAGAATTGCTCGTCGTTCTTCAGTACGTCGGTGCTGACGGCCATGTTGTTCCTCTTTTCGACCACCTCTTCCGGGATCTCCGTGTTGACCTTTATGTCCGAGTAGTTGATCTCGCGCTGGCCCATGACCGATATGAGTTTCGACGAGTCGGCCATCGACAGCGACAGGTCGGCGACTATGCGGTCCTGTTTTTTGAACCATGTCGAACCGTCGGCCACGATCCCGTTTACGTTCTCCACGTAGAGGCTGCGGAGCCAGTTGACGTTGATGCCTTTAGCGAGCCTCATCTTGGCCGAGCGCAGCGCCCAGTCGCCCTCGTCGATGTAGATCTCTCCCTGGAAAACGGGATTGGCGAGGCTCTTCGGCTCGAAATAAATGAAATATGTCTTGCGGCCGTCGACGTCGAAACGGTCGATCAGCGTGTATTCATAGAATGCCCGGCCGTGTTCGCACAGGGGGCTGGGGACGTTTACGCCGAACAGGTTGATGTAATTGTCATAAACGTTGACGTCGGCGTGGAGGGCGCCGGTGAACTGGGCGAAGTTATAGTCGTCGATGCCCGATATGCGGCTGGCCGTTATGACCTCCCGTTCAAGCCTCGGGTTTTTGCGGTAATAGTATTCCGATGTCGATTCCGTTATCATGACAGGCAGGTAGACCTGTCCGGTGATGGCCGATGTGTCGAGCTTCTCGAAGACGAACCCGAAATTCTTTTGCAGCCTTTTGTTGCGGAACTCGGTCTTGTTAGCCAGGCTGAGGTCCATTTTCGTGTAGGTCGTATATTGGTATGACTCTTTCAGGCTCGGGTCGTTCCTGTATTTGTAGCGCATCACGCTGTCAAGTATGGGATGTGCGGGGTTTATCCCCGGCCTGACTGCCACGACAGCCATCTGCATTACGCTCGGTTCGAGCTTCACGTCGACGGTGTTGAACGCTCCGTGTTTGACCGGGATCGTCTGCGCATCGTAGGAGAGCGACGATACTTCGATGTGGCCGACGTTCTCACGCGTTTCGAGGCTGTACACGCCGTCCTTGTCGGTCGAAACCCCTGTGGTCGTGCCTGTGAACATGACGCTTGCCCTTGCTACCGGGTCGCCGGTAATGGCGTCGGTCACGATGCCTTTCACGCGCGTGAGCGACTGTGCCGAAACGGTTCCGCACAAGAGTATGCCGCAAGTTATGGCCGTCAGGGCCTTGTAGAAGTTCATTTCTGGTATATGTGTTGCAGTTAGTAGGTTAATCGGGTAAAGACACTGCAAAGGTATGCAATTTTCCCGAGGCGCCGGCACTTTTGGAAAAAAACCGGCCATATAGTCAATTTTGTCGGGAGTATGTGGTCAAAAACAATGCGGCTGCCGACTGCCGGTTCCGTTTTGCGGAACCTATGTGGGATTATTGTCGCGATGCAAGTGGCGGTGTGGAAATAAAGCCGCCGCCCTGACGGGGCGGCGGCTTCTATCGGACTGGGTGGTGCGCGCCCGTATTTACTTTTTTGTCCGGCCCGGATATACCTTGAGGGCTTCCTCGATACATTCGGCGGCGGCCAGCAGGTTTTCCTTGTTTATCACGTATGCCACGCGCACTTCGTCGAGCCCGGCATGGGGAGTGACGTAAAAGCCGGTCGCGGGTGCTACCATAACAGTCTGCCCTTTGTACGAAAACTCTTCGAGCAGCCACTGGGCGAACCTGTCGCAGTCGTCGATGGGCAGTTTCACGATGGTGTAGAATGCGCCTTTCGGAGTGGGGCAGTAAACGCCGTCGATCTTGTTGAGCGCTTCGACTATGCAGTCGCGGCGCGAAATGTACTCGGCAATAACGTTGTCGAAGTATTCCTGGGGGGTGTCTACGGCGGCCTCTGCGGCGATCTGCGCCAGAAGAGGCGGCGACAGGCGTGCCTGTGCCATGTTCATGCAGGCCTTGTAGACCTCCTTGTTGCGTGTCACGAGGGCCCCTAACCTCACGCCGCACATGCTGTAACGTTTCGATACGGAGTCGGCCACGATGACATTTTGCTCGATGCCTTTCAGGTTGAGCGTCGAATAGTGCTGCTGTCCGTCGTAGCAGAATTCACGGTACACCTCGTCGCAGATGAGGAAAAGGTCGTGTTTCCTGACTATCTCCGCCAGGGTTTCGAGTTCCTTTTTGCTATAAAGATAGCCGGTGGGGTTGTTGGGGTTGCACAGCAGTATCGCACGCGTCCATGGCGTGATGTGCTTCTCGAAATCGGCGATGGGCGGCAGCGCGAAGTCGTTTTCTATGGTGGACTGGATCGGCTTTATGGTCACTCCGGCCTCCATCGCGAAACCGTTGTAGTTGGCGTAGTAGGGTTCCGGCACGAGTACCTCCTCGCCGGGGTTCATGCACACGGTCATGGCCATGAAAAGCGCCTCCGAGCCGCCGTCGGTCACGAGGAGTTCGTCGATCGAAACGTCGATGTGGTTGCGCTGGTAATACTCCACGAGCTTGCGGCGGTAGCTTTCGACGCCTGCCGAGTGGGTGTATTCGAAAATCGTTTCCTCGTTGTTCTTCACCGCCGCTCGCGCAACCGCAGGGGTCTCTATATCGGGCTGGCCGATATTGAGGTGGAGGACCTTGATGCCGCGGCGCTTGGCGCTCTCGGCATAGGGAACCAGCTTGCGGATCGGGGAGGGTGGCATCTGCTGCCCTTTGCGTGATAAAGTAGGCATAAAAAACAATTTGGATTAAAGTGATTATTTCGCAAAAATAACAAAAGATTCGCAGTTTGATTTGCGGCAGTGTTAAAATAAGGCTAAATGTGGATGTTTTGGGCTTTGGCTTCCCGCACACTTTTCTTACCTTTGTGCGTTCCGGTAAAGGTGTTTTAAATATATGGTAAAAATCACAAGGCGGGGGTTGCTCATGACCGTGATCATAATACTGATCGCGGGTAAGCTGTTGGAAACGGTTTCGCATCTGGCAGGGGCCATTGTCGAGATGATGGCCCTGGCCGTATACCTCGTGTTCTGTGCCAGGCGGACTTTCCGCACAATAGGCAGGTTCAAAGAGGCCGAGACCAGCGAAAAAGTGAGGGTGGGAATATGGTTCGCCCTGCTGATCATAGCCGTTAACATGCTGGTACAGGCCTGTATAGGCGGCGATACGGGGTTCTTCCTCGTGCTTGTGCTGCTGATGGTGGACGAATTGTCGTACCCTAAACCGGTCAGGCGATGAAGCGCTTATTGGCTGTCGTCTTCGCTTGTTCCCTCCTGCCGATGTTCGGCTGCGGGGGCGGGCGTGCCGCCGCCATTCTGGATGTCGATACGCTGTATATGCCGAAGTTCGCGCATGGGTTCGCCGTTTTCGGCAGCGGCCAAAGTTCCATAGTATCTGTGCGCGACCCGTGGCAGGGGGCTGAAGGCGTGGAGGCCAATCTGTTCCTCAGAAGGGGAGGGGAAGAACCGCCCGCCGGTTTCGAAGGGGTCGTCGTGGACGCTCCGTTGAAGAGGGTGGTGTGCATGTCGTCGTCATACGTGGCTTTTATCGACGCACTGGGGGAGATCGATGCCGTGAAAGGGGTGTCGGGGGTGTCGTACATAACCAACGATTCGATCCGGGCGAGGTACGAGCGCGGGCTTGTGCGCGATGTCGGATATGACAACAGCGTGAATTATGAAGTGATCGCCGAGATGCGTCCCGACCTTGTGATGCTCTACGGTGTCTACGGCGACAACTCGGCCATGACCCGCAAGCTCGCCGAACTCGGCATAAAGTATATATATATAGGTGACTATGTCGAGCAGTCGCCGCTTGGCAAGGCCGAGTGGATCGTGGCGCTGGGCGAGATGTTCGACAAGCGCGGCCAGGCCGAAGAGGGTTTCAGGCAGGTATGCCAAAGCTACGAACAGACTTGCGAAGCGGTGGAAATGCACTTCATGATTATGTCGTCGATCCCGCGCAGGCCGAAAGTCATGCTCAATGCCCCATACCGCGACACGTGGTTCGTGCCTGGTGACCGCAGCTATATGGTGCAGCTGATAAATGATGCCCGGGGTGAATACGCCTGCGCCGGGGTCGATTCGGAGCAGAGCCGTCCCATAAGCGGAGAGTCGGCGTACATATTCGCAAACGGCGCGGATGTCTGGCTCAACCCGGGACAGGTGTCGACAAAGGCCGAATTGCTGGCCGAAAACCCCAAGTTCGGGGAGATACGCCCCGTGACCGGCGGCCGGGTGTTCAACTGCAATAAGCGCAGTACTCCGGGCGGCGGCAGCGATTTCTGGGAATCGGGCGCCGTGAGGCCCGATATCGTGCTGAAAGATATGGTCAAGATGCTCTACCCGAGGATCTTGCCCGAACATGAGTTGTATTACTTTAAGAAGGTCGAATAGTTGACAGTAGGTAAGCGAAATATGATCGCGTTCGCGGTTGTCGGGGTGCTTATAGTCCTGCTGTTCGCCGCCGATATACTGCTCGGTTCGGCGCAGCTCTCCTCGGCCGATATATGGGCGGCGATTATGGGCAGGAAAGACGCCGCTGCCGACCCGGCGGCCTATGATACGGCGCGCTCGATAGTTATGAAGTTCCGACTGCCAAAAGCGGTCGTCGCCCTCATGGCCGGTGCCGCACTCTCGGCCAGCGGCCTCCAGATGCAGACGCTTTTCCGAAATCCCCTCGCAGGGCCTTTCGTGCTGGGCATAAGTTCCGGGGCGAGCCTCGGCGTGGCGATGTTCCTGCTGGGCCTGCCGATGCTGGGCGCAGGGGTCGTCGGCGAGATGGTGCGCAACTTCGGAATGGCTGGTTCGGCGTGGATAGGGTCGGCGCTGATATTCCTTGTAATAATGGCCGTCTCGGTCAGGATAAAGGATATAATGGTCATACTCATCCTCGGTATGATGATAGGCAGCGCGGCGGCGGCGTTCATCGAAATATTGCAGTATTTCAGCCCCGAGGGTGCTCTGAAGTCATTCGTCGTGTGGTCGATGGCCTCGGTTGGCGGCGTCACGACAGGCCAGCTTGGAATCCTGCTGCCTGTGTGTACCGTGGGTTTGCTGCTTTCCGTTTTGCTCATCAAACCGCTCAACATGCTCCTGCTGGGTGAAAATTACGCCCGGACGATGGGGCTTAACATAGGGCTGACGCGCGGGATTATTTTCCTCAGCACGACTCTGTTGGCAGGGACAGTAACGGCTTTTTGCGGCCCCATAGGGTTTATCGGCATCGCCGTGCCGCATGTGGCGAGGATAATGTTCTCCGAGGCCGACCACAGGGTACTGATGCCGGCTTCGATCATGCTGGGTGCCGCGGTGATGCTCTTCTGCGATATGATCTCCCAGATGCCGGCGCACGACATTGTGCTGCCAGTCAATACCATAACCGCGCTCCTTGGCATTCCGATAGTGATACTCGTGATAACCCGCAACCGCAAGATATTTTAACGATGGACACAGAGAGGATATATACCGTTGAGTTGAGGGGACTGACTCTGGGTTACGGCGACCGGACGCTGTTCGCGGACGCGCAACTCGGCTTCGGCTGGGGCGAGTTCACGGCGCTCATAGGCCGCAACGGCACGGGCAAGAGTACGCTGCTGCGCACGATAGCCGCCCTCGCCAAGCCGCTGAAAGGCGAGATAGTGGTGGACGGCCGGCCGCTGGCAGGCATGTCGCCCCGGGAGATAGCCTCGCGCATAAGTTTCGTTTCGACAGACGAGGTGCGTATCACCAACCTCAAGGTCGCCGACGTCGTGGCGCTGGGACGCGCGCCCTACACCAACTGGATAGGCTCGCTCACGGCTGAAGACCGGGAAAAAGTCGCCGGGGCGCTTGCCCTTGTCGGGATGTCGGCCTTCGCCCGAAAGGCGATGGACACGCTTAGCGACGGCGAACGCCAAAGGGTTATGATCGCGCGAGCGCTGGCGCAGGACACGCCAATCATCCTGCTCGACGAACCGACCGCTTTCCTCGACCTGCCCAACCGCTACGAGATATGCCTGCTGCTGCGCGAGTTGGCGCACAAGCAGAAGAAGACCATCATCTTTTCGACCCACGACATGAGCATCGCCCTCGAATTATGCGACACGATGGCGGTCATCGAAAACGGCAGCTTCCATTACGGAACGGCCGAGCAGTTGATGAATGACGGTAATATCCAGAGGCTTTTCGCCGGCACATCGGTGCGCTTCGACACCGAAACCATGACGGTCAGGATGAAATGATTTTTTTAGAGAATTTTTATTGAAAATATTTGCAACTAATATCTTTTTACCTATCTTTGCACCGCTGAAACACCAAAAAGGCACAGCAAATCTGGCCCATTCGTCTATCGGTTAGGACGCAAGATTTTCATTCTTGAAAGAGGAGTTCGATTCTCCTATGGGCTACGAAAGAGCGGCACGCCGCATAAGGCGCGCTTTTTTATTTAAAAGACAATTTACGGAACAAAGATATGGCAAACCACAATTCGGCTAAAAAGAGAATTCGCCAGACCGAGGTTAAAAGGATTCAGAACCGTTACTATCACAAAACGACACGTAACGCAGTGAAGGCTCTCCGCAACACGTCGGACAAGAGCGCCGCTGAAGCACTCCTCCCTAAGGTAACGGCTATGCTCGACAAGTTGGCAAAGAAGAACATCATCCACGCCAACAAAGCAGGCAACCTCAAGAGCAGCCTCCAGAAACAGGTTAACACCCTGTAGTTCCGGGCCGGATTCATAGTGTCCGGCGTGCCGGGCGCACCAACAACAACGAACAAATAAAAAAGAAATAAACGACCATGAAAAGGACTTATCAGCCATCGCGCAGGAAAAGGATCAACAAGCACGGATTCCGCGCAAGGATGTCAACCCCGAACGGCCGCAAGGTACTTGCCGCTCGCCGTGCAAAGGGACGCAAAAAACTTACTGTTTCATGCGAAACCCTCGCTAAGTAAGCCTGATTTAAGGTTGTACGATAAAAAAAATGCCCCGATTTTCGGGGCATCTTTTTTTAATCTCTGCGGTTTAATTCCTCGCTGCTTGCTTCGCCTGATAAATTCGGATCAGTCCGAAAATTAGATTGGCAAATTTGTTTTAAGGATACATGGTTGTTATGCCTGTTTCCTCGTCAGGCCGAAGCTCGCGGCGGGATGATAGCAACGAAGTGAATAGCAGCCCTCCGCATGGCGGAGCTTCGGGCTGACGACCTTCTGCGAAGGCCGGAAAACAAGCCGCTTAAAATACCACCGGCTAAAATCCAGATTGATCCATAAATTCACATTCCGTGGCTGCGGGGGTCGGCACAAAATGCCGGGCCGCCGGACTGCCTTGTGATCCGGAAAAATACCTCTCCGGCAAAAGGAATAATTCCGTTCTTTTTTGTGTCCGTTTTGTTGTGCCGGTGCCTCCCGGTACACGGAGTGCTTTGTTGTGAATAAGCATTTTATATCTTTACGTATAAGCCCGCACGATTGAGCCTGACTTTTCCTATCTTTGCCGCATGGTTGGATTGGATCTTACATCCGAGGTGGAACGCATAGTCGGCAAGGTATCCGGCGGGGAGCGTATTTCTATGGCCGAGGCCGAAACACTCTGGGCCGATGCGCCGCTGGCGTTGCTCGGCATGCTCGCCGTTGGACGGAAGAGGCAAAAAAGCGGCGATGCGGTTTTCTATAACCGCAACGTGCATATCGAACCGACCAACGTTTGCGTTTTTAATTGCCGTTTCTGCTCATACCACAAGGCTGCCGATTCGCCCGAGGCCTGGGATTATTCACTCGAAAAGATACGCCAAATCGCTGAGGGCTATCGGGACAAGGAGATAACCGAAGTCCATATCGTCGGGGGGGTGCATCCGCGCCATAGCCTTGACCACTACATAGATATGATACGTATGGTCAAAAATGTGCTGCCGCATGTGACCGTGAAGGCGTTTACCGCTATTGAACTTGGGCATATGATCCGCAAGGCCGGACTGACGCTCGAAGAAGGGCTTTCGCGGCTGAAGGCCGCCGGGATGGAGGCGATACCGGGCGGCGGCGCCGAGATATTTGCCGAAGAGGTGCGCTCGCAGATCTGTCCCGACAAAGGCACGGCGGACGAGTGGCTCGCTGTACACGGGGCGGCCCACAGGCTCGGCATCCCGACCAACGCGACCATACTCTATGGCCACATGGAAACGGTAGGCCACCGCATAGACCACCTCGACCGCCTGCGCCGCCTGCAGGACGAAACCGGAGGGTTCAGCGCTTTCATACCATTGAAGTACCGCAGCGCCGGGAATTCAATGTCCGGCCTCGGTGAGGTTGCCATCACGGAGGACTTGCGGATGCTGGCCATATCGCGGATCTTCCTGGATAATTTCGCGCATATCAAGGCCTACTGGCCCATGTATGGTAAGACGGTCACGGAACTCGCGCTTTCTTTCGGGGCCGACGACATCGACGGCACGATAGGCGACACCACCAGGATATATTCGATGGCCGGAGCCGAAGACCAAAAACCCTCCATGACCGTCGCCGACATAGAAAAGTTGGTGCGCACGGCCGGATTCGAACCCGTCGAGCGCGATACGTTTTATAATCCGGCGAAAAAGAGTAATTTTACGCACTACGAAACGAAATAACAGACAACGATATGGGCCTGAAAAACAGCATCAACTCGAAAATGGACAGTAACGCACTGGTGCGTAACGTCAATTCCAAAATAGGCGGCAACCTGTTGGTACGCAATATTATCCTGGCCGTGTGCGCCATAATAGTGTTCGTGTTCATAGTGTCGATACTGCTCGGCCTGTTCACCCGCCACAACAGGTATCAGGATGTGCCCGATTTCACAGGGATGAACATTGAGCAGGCCGGGAAAGCGGGCCGGAAGAGCGACCTCGTAGTGGAGTTGAACGACTCGCTTTATGTCCCTACGGCCCCCGGAGGCGCTATTCTCGACCAGTTCCCCAAGCCGGGGACGCAGGTCAAGGCCGGCCGCAGGATATTCGTCACCGTAAACGCCTCGGGCCGCAAGATGGTGAAGATACCGTATGTTACCGGGTTCTCGCTCAGGCAGGCGAAGAACAACCTCCAGCTTGCCGGGCTTGAGATAGATCACATTATATACCGGGACGACATAGCGACCAACTATGTGCTTGAACAGCAGTACGGAGGCGTCGTCATAACAGCGAACAGCAGCAAGATGGCAGAACAGGGTTCGGGCGTGACGCTGATAGTGGGGCTTAGTCCCGGAGAACCGCTGCCGGCGATGCCGAAGTTCATCGGGCAGACCCTCAGCGAGGCCAAAAACCGCATCTGGGAAGCCGGTATGAATGTCGGAAAGGTAAATTACGACGACAACATAAACATCATGGAGCGCAGCGAAGCGCGTGTATACAGGCAGTCGCCGGGGCAGATGAGGCATGCCGATCCTGGTACGGCGGTGGACCTGTACCTGACGTTGGACGATACCAAAGTAAGGGACGGCGCCGTGTCTGCCGACAGCGAGGCGAGAAAGCAGGCCAGTGCAGAGAATGCGCCTGCCGAACAGGCCGGCGACGGGACTGGCAGCGAGGCAGGTAGTGAAGCTGGCGGTCAGGCCGATGCACTTTAACGGGAGGGAAGCAGGTGGCAGAAGGAAAGAATAAGGATCGGCGACAGGACGAAGCGGGCGAGGCGCTTGCAGCACGTTTGGGTGGTAGCCCGGCAGATGAGCCGGGAGTTGAATTTGCGGCAGCCCAGACAGTTGGCATGGCTGACGCTTTCGACGACGAGGAACAGCAGGACGAACTGTACGAGCATTTTTCTGTCACGGTGGACCGTGGGCAGGCGATGCTGCGCATCGACAAGTTCCTCACCAACCGGATGGAAAACATCACGCGCAACCGCATACAGACAGCGGCCGACAACGGGAATATCCTCGTGAACGGCAGTCAGGTAAAGTCGAGCTATAAGGTCAAGCCGCTGGACGTCATACAGATAGTGATGCCGTATCCGCGGCGCGAGGTGGAGATTATTCCGGAAGATATTCCTCTCGAAATACCATACGAGGACGACGACCTGCTTCTTATTAACAAATCGGCCGGGATGGTGGTGCATCCGGGACACGGCAACTACAGCGGGACGCTCGTGAACGCCCTGACGTGGCATCTGAAAGATATGCCTCTCTTCCAGGAGGGCGACATGAGGGCCGGGCTTGTCCACCGTATCGACAAGAACACTTCGGGCCTTCTGGTCATCGCAAAGAACGAGAAATCGCACGCCCGCCTCGCCAAGCAATTCTTCGACCACACTATAGAGAGGCGCTACGTGGCACTGGTGTGGGGAAATTTCGATGAGGATGAGGGCAGGATCGAGGGCAACATAGGCCGCAGCCACAAAGACAGGCTCAAGATGGCCGTTTTCCCCGATGGGAGCGATGGCAAGCATGCCGTGACACACTTCAAGGTGCTGAAACGCTACGGTTATGTGACGTTGTTGGAGCTGAAACTCGAAACCGGCCGCACACACCAGATACGCGTGCATATGGAATACATCGGCCATCCGCTGTTCAACGACGAGCGCTACGGCGGCGACCGCATACTCAAAGGGACGACGTTCAGCAAGTATAAACAGTTCATAGAGAATTGTTTCGCCATCATGCCGCGCCATGCGCTCCATGCCCGGAGCCTCGGTTTCGTGCATCCGTCAACGCGCGAGAATATCTACTTCGAAAGCCCCATGCCGGACGATATGCGGCAGGTGCTTGAAAAATGGGACGTCTATACCTCCAGCCGCGACACATTTGTCGATGACGGGGAAGAGTAGGGTTGTGGCTGCAGGCTAAGGCTTGCTAATTGGGCCGATATCGGCTTAATCCCGGTAGTATCAAATATTATATGGACGGACTGTATTCCCTCGGCCGGTATTGCTGGTCGCGCAGTTGGGGCGTGAAGCCGGCCTCGCGGATGGCTGCCTGTATGCCTTCGGCGTCGAAACTGTTGCGCGCGCCGGCGGATGAAACCACGTTTTCCTCGATCATTATCGAACCCATGTCGTTGGCGCCCGAGTGCAGGGCGACCTGAGCGGTCTGTTTTCCGACAGTGAGCCACGAGGCCTGGATGTTGCGGATATTGTGAAGCACGATCCGGCTGATGGCGATGGTGCGTATGTACTCTGTGGGCGATAACGAGCCTGTGACTCCTTCTTCGGCCAATTTTGTGCCTTCTCCGGCGAATACCCACGGGATGAAAGCGAGGAAACCCGGTTTGCCTTCGGGGCATTCGGCCTGCAGGTCGCGGATGCGGATAAGGTGTTCGATGCGTTGGCGCGGAGTCTCGACATGGCCGTACATCATGGTCGCCGATGTCACTAATCCCATTTTGTGTGCCGTGCGCATGACGCCGAGCCACTCCTCGACCGATGGTTTCGCCGGGGATATACGCCTGCGTACGTCATCGACAAGGATCTCAGCCCCCGCGCCGGGAAGCGATTCGAGTCCGGCATCCACGAGCCTGCGCAGCGTTTTGTCCACGGTTATGCCGCTTATGCGGGCGATATGGGCGACCTCAGGAGGCCCCAGGGCGTGCAGTTTTACGTTGGGGTAGAGGCGTTTGAGTTCGCGGAACAGCCCCTCGTAATACGCGATGTCGAGTTTCGGGTGCAGCCCTCCCTGAAGCAGCAGCTGATCGCCGCCAAGCCGTAGCATCTCGTCTATTTTGCGTGAGTATTCGTCTATTGACGTGATGAAAGCCAGCTCTTTCTGGTGTGGTTTGCAGTGAAAATTGCAGAATTTGCATCCAGAAATGCAGACGTTCGTGATGTTCACGTTGCGGTCTATCTGCCACGTAACCACCAACGGATCTGGCACGCTCCCACGCCTCAGCGCGTCAGCAGCGGCCGCCAACTCGGCTGTCCCGGCATGCAGGTAAAGCTCCAGGGCTTCGTCCGCGGTGAGCGGTTCGCGCCTCAGTGCCTTCGATAATGTTTTTTCGAGTTCCATAATATGCAAAGATATACCAAAAATCGTATCTTTATGACGCGAATTTTAAATCCCCGATTATGACCGACCTCGACATAGCGCGCAAGGCAACGATGAAACCTGTTGTGGAGATAGCCGAAAAATTAGGCCTCGACACGGACGACCTGGAGCTTTACGGCAAGTATAAGGCTAAGATACCGCTGAAATATATCGACCGCAACAGGTTCGGCAAACTGATACTGGTGTCGGCCATCTCGCCGACCCCGGCCGGGGAGGGGAAAACTACGGTCTCCATCGGCCTTACGCAGGGGCTGAACCGTATCGGGCAGAACTCGGTGGTCGTGCTGCGCGAGCCGTCGCTGGGGCCGGTGTTCGGGATAAAGGGCGGTGCCACCGGGGGCGGATATTCGCAGGTGCTTCCCATGGAGGACATAAACCTTCATTTCACTGGTGATTTCTCGGCAGTCGAGAAGGCGCACAACCTTCTTGCGGCCCTGATAGACAATAACCTGCAAAGTAAAAACCGTTCGCTCGGCATCGACCCGCGCAGCGTGTCTTGGAAACGAGTGATGG
Organism: Tidjanibacter sp.; assembly: GCA_031552235.1. Lineage (GTDB taxonomy): Bacteria > Bacteroidota > Bacteroidia > Bacteroidales > Rikenellaceae > WRDF01. The sequence goes on from JAVBMR010000007.1 coordinate 48,600, forward strand.
ACATGAACGACCGCGCCCTGAGGCACATGGTCGTGGGGCTGGGCGGATCTGCTAACGGCATCCCGCGCGAAACGGGTTTCGACATAACCGCGGCCTCGGAGGTGATGGCGATACTATGCATCTCGTCCGATTTCGCCGACCTCAAAAGACGCCTCGGAAACATCTTCGTGGGATTCACTTACGATAAAAAACCGGTCTACGCCCGCGACCTGAAGGCCAACGGAGCGATGGCGGCACTGCTGAAGGATGCGTTCAAACCCAACCTCGTGCAGACAATCGAGAACACCCCGGCCATAATCCACGGCGGGCCTTTCGCCAACATCGCGCAGGGTACGAACACGGTCGTGGCGACCCAAACCGGGCTTTCACTGGCCGATTACGTGGTTACTGAGGCTGGGTTCGGCTTCGACCTCGGGGCGGAAAAATTCCTCGATATCAAGTGCCGTGCCGCCGGATTGTCGCCGCAGGCGGTCGTGCTGGTGGCTACCATAAGGGCGCTGAAATATCATGGCGGCAAGCCGCTGTGCGACCTGAAACAGCCTGATGTCGAAGCGCTTGCCAAGGGCGTGCCCAATCTCGATAAGCATCTTGAGAATATCCGTTCGTTCGGGCTGACGCCTGTGGTGGCGATAAACCTGTTCGCCGACGACAGCCGGGAGGAGATAGATTTCCTGTTAGGGTACTGCCGCGGAAAAGGCGTGTCGGCAGCGGTGGCGGACGTGTGGGGCAAAGGCGGCGCTGGTACGGAAGAGCTTGCCGCGCTTGTGGCCGATGTGGTTTCCGGCGACCCTAAGCCGTTTACGCCGCTCTACGACCTGAACGATACCGTGCGCAACAAGATCGAGATCATCGCTAAAAAAATATACGGGGCGGAGGCCGTCGATTACACTGCCAGGGCAAAGGCCGACCTCGAAAAAATAAGCGCCCTCGGATTGGACGGGCTTGCGATATGCATGGCCAAGACGCAGAAATCGCTATCGGACAACCCCGAACTGTTGGGCCGGCCTAAAGATTTCGTGATAACGGTTCGCGAGATCGAGATTGCCGCGGGCGCAGGGTTCCTGATTCCTATCACGGGCGAGATCATGCGTATGCCGGGCCTGCCCGAAACCCCGGCCTCGGAACGCATCGATGTCGACGGCGAGGGCAATATAACCGGCTTGTTCTAAACAATCTGATAGTCCGGATATTGGTTGTATGGGCTAAATAGAGAAGGTATTAATGTTTCTCTTGGGCAAGATCTAACATGCCAGGGAAATAAAGAGGCGTGGGCCAATGCCTTATAACGATAGTTTCACGACCGTGATGCCTGCGCCGCCGTGTTCGACATGCTCGTCTTCGACCGACGAGACCACATTTAATGAGCGCAGGTAGCGGCGGATCTCCTCTTTGAGCGCCCCGGTGCCTTTGCCGTGGAGGATGCGCAGGTCGGTCGCGCCGACCATTATGGCGTCATCTACGAAATCTTCTACCATTTCGAGCGCTTCGGCGGCACGCATACCGCGAACGTCGATGTTCTGCCGGAAGTTGAGTTTGCGCTGCGACACGTCGGCGCTGACGATGATAGTCGCCGTTTTGGAGCGCACCTGGCTGCGGAACTCGGAGTTCGACGCTACGGTCAGTTTGTCTAAAGGAACGGTGGTAAGTATCTGCCCGAAAGCCACCTGCGCTTTTTTGCCTTTTATGCTCTGAACCTCTCCGACCACGTTTTGGCCCTCCATCCGAACCTTGCTCCCCACGACAGGGATTTTCGGCGCGGCGGCAGCTTTTTCAGCAGCCGGTTTCTCCTTGGGCTGCTGCTCTTTCTTTTCTGCACGGCGTTTCTGGCGTTCAGCTATTTTGTCCATTTCGCGCTCGATGCGGGCCTTGGCCTCCGGGTCTTCGGCATCGCTTGCAAGCGTTTCACGGAAATCGTCTATCTCCTTGCGGGCCAGGCGGGTAAGCTCCTTGTCGGCCTGCGATTCGCGGATGACTTTGATAGCGTTTTCGATCTGCTTGTTGGCTTCGGCCGTGATCTTCGCGGCTTCCGCTTTCGCCTCCTTTATTATGGCCGCACGCTGTTCCTTGATGGTCGCGAGTTGCTCGGCGTAACGCTGCTCCAACTCCTCGACCTTGCGGTCGGCGACGCGTATCCGTTCGCGTTTCTGCTCCCAATAGCGCTTGTCGCGGGCGATCTCTCGCAGTTGCTTCTCAATGCCGACATGCTCTGTCCCTGCTTTTTCAGACGCCGAGCTGATGATATCTTCCGGAAGCCCGATCTTGCGGGCTATTTCGATGGCGAACGAACTGCCCGGCTTGCCCGTTTCGAGCATGAACAGGGGGCGGATGTTCTGCACGTCGAACGCCATGGCCCCGTTGGCCGTCCCTTCTGCGTTGCTCGCGTAGTATTTCAGGTTCGAGTAGTGGGTCGTGATAACACCGTAGCACCCTTTGCTTTCGAGTTTTTCGAGCATCGCCTCGGCGATTGCGCCGCCGAGGACAGGTTCCGTGCCCGTCCCGAATTCGTCTATCAGCACGAGCGACCGGGCGGTCGATTCGCGCAGCATCTCCTTCATGTTCAGCAGGTGGGAGCTGTACGTACTCAGGTCATTATCGATGGATTGCTCGTCGCCGATGTCGATGAAGATGCGGTCGAACAGAGGGAGCTGCGAGTTCTCCAGCGCCGGGATGAGCATGCCGCTCTGGAACATCCATTGCAGCAGTCCGGCTGTTTTGAGTACCACCGACTTACCCCCGGCGTTGGGCCCCGAAATTATCAGGATATGCTTTTTGCGCGTGAGCGTGAGGTTGAGCGGCACGACCTCTTTTTTCTCTTTTTTGAGCGTCTGGGCGAGCAGGGGATGGCGTGCCTGCCTGAGTTCGAGTGTGCCGTCGTCGGACAGCAGCGGCATGGCGCAACCGTTGGCAACGGCGAACCGTGCCTTGCTGCGTATCATGTCGATGGTCGTTATGTAGTCGCCTGCGTGGGCGATGCCGTCGAGATCGGGGCGTATCCAGTTGGTGAACTCGGTCAGGATGCGGATGACCTCGCGGCGCTCGGCGTACTCCAGTTCGCGCAGTTCATTGTTGATCTCGACCACTTCGACCGGTTCGACGTAATAGGTGCGCCCGGAGGCCGATTCATCATGTATGAAGCCTTTGATCTTGCGTTTATTGACCGCCGCCACGGGGATCACGGCGCGTCCGTCGCGGATAGAGATCGCGGCCTCGGCGTCCACGATGCCTTCGCTCTGGGCCTGCGCCAGTATGCGGCTGAGTTGCTTCGCGGCTTTGCCCTCAAGTCCCCGGATCGACTGCCTGATGACGGCGAGTTCCGGCGAGGCATTGTCGCGCACGGCGCCGAACCGGTCGACTATCATTTCTATGCGGTTTGAGATCTCGGGGTATCCGTCCACACCGTCGGTCAGTTTCTTGAGGTCGCCATATGATTCCCCGTCCCGTGCCGCGAAAAACTTAACCAGTTCTATGACAGTGTCCAGCGCGCTTTTTAGCTGCACGATCTCGCCCACGTCGAGGAACCCTCCCTCGACTGCGGCCTTCTTGACGATCGCAGTGATGTCGGTGTATTCCCCACCCGGAAAGCCGCTCTCCATTGTAATCACCTGCCGCATCTGGTCGGCCAGGCGCAGGCGCGACGATACCACACCCGCGTCTGACGAAAAGCGTTCCGCGAGAAATTTCTCGCGTCCGCCGGCAGTGGTGCAGAAGGCGGCGACCTGTGCCTGTATGCGGTCGTAGCCTATTTTCGATTCGGGGTTCAATGCTGTTTTGCTGAGGGGTTGCTACTTGTCTTTTCCGCCGCCGAACAGCGAGAAACGGACATAACGCTTCGGGTTGGCCTTGACGTCCTCCAACAGGACCGACAGGTTCGAGGTCGCCGAAACCAATGAGTCATAGAGCGTTTCGTCGTTCATGAACTTGCCAACCGTGCCCTCTTCGTCGTTGATCCTGGCCAGTATTGTGTTCATCTCGCCGAGCGATGCCGAAAGGTTATCCACAAGGGTGGGGATGTTCGTCATCTTCAGCGAGTCGGTAAAGGTCTCCACGTTCGTGACTATATTCTCGACTTTCCCCGTGTTTTTGCGCAATGAGGCCGTAATGGCGTTCATGTTGTTGATTATCTCGCGGATGCCGTCTTCCTCGCTGCTGATAATGTTGTTGAGGCTGCCCGATATTTCCGAAACGTTGGCGAGCGTGGTCGTGATATGCTTCGAATTGTCCGACATCAACTCGTTGAATGTCTTGAGTGTTTCGGACATGTCGTTCGTCATCGAGTTGAGTTTTTGCTTGAGGAACTCGATCTCGGAACCGGCTATGTCGAGGATGTCCTTTTCGAGGAAAGAACGGAGGGTGTCGCCGTCGCTGAGGTATTTATCCGAATCGCCCAGTTCTATCTCGACCGCTTTGCCGCCCAGCAGCCCGTCGCTGTATATCCTCGCCGACGAGTTTTCGGGGATGCGGAACTTGTTCCTGATGCTGAAGTGCAGGACTATTTTCTTCGATACCGCGGGGTCGTAGGTTATGTCGCTGATGACCCCCACCTTGAATCCTTTTATGACTATGTCCGACGATTTCTGGATGCCGTTAATCTGGTCGTATGTCGCGTAGTACGTGTTGTCGCCCGAGAACAGGTCGTGTCCCTTGAGGAAGTTCACGCCCCAGTAAAGTCCGGCGAGCGTAATGAGCGCGAATAATCCTACCTTTACTTCTTTTTTCAATTTTATCATATCGTTGTCTGTTTCTTTTTAGTGCCGGGGTGTGCCGGGTCCGGCAAGGGTTATCCTATTTCGTCTGCTTTCTGGCTTCGCTCACGGTGATCTGCCTGTCGCCGTCGAACGCGGCCAGGAAAGCGTCTTTTACTTTCTTGCGCACATCGTTTTGCAGATCGAGCGCCTGATCGTAAGTGGAGGCGCTGCCAACGTAATATTTATAGTTGCCGCCCACTTTGCGTTCCGTGACCTTTCCGCGGAATGGCTTCAGTTCTTTGCCTTCGAGGCTGAGTTTTTTCGGGACGCTGTATATCTGCACGCGGTACACGACCTTGCTGTTGTCGCCGAAGGTCCACTTATCCGAGGTCGTGATGTTGGCCTGCGCGGTTTGCTGCGGCTGGGGCGTTGACGGAGCGGCCTGGGCTACGGCAGTCGCACCGGTCGTCGCGGCGGCTTCCGTACCGGCCATGTCGTATGTGTCCGAGTCGATGACCACAGGGTTGCTGTTGTCTTCCACTTTGGCCTTATATTCGCTGATGGCGTTGAAAAGCGAGGCGGCTATCTTTTTCTGGCCCTCTTTCGAGGTCATGAACTTGCGTTCCTTTTCGTTTATGATGAAGCCGATCTCCGTCAGGATGCTCGGCATCCCGGTTCGCCAAAGCACCAGCAGCCCTCTCTGTTTGACACCGCGGTCGGGCCCGAGGTTCGTTTTCATGTATTGCTTTTGCACCGCGTTGGCGAGCTTGAGGCTCTGGTCGGTATTGACGTACTGCATCACGGAGAATATGATAAAACTTTCGGGCGATCCCGGCTGGTAGCCAGGGTATTTTTCCTCGTAGTTTTCCTCGTACACGATAACGTCGTTCTCGCGCATCATCACATCGAGGTTCTTGTCGGCGTAATCGGCCCCCATGACGAACGTTTCGGTGCCGGAAGGTGCCGGCGTCCCGTTCTTGACCGGCGCCGAATTGACGTGGATCGACACGAACAGGTCGGCCCCGACTTTATTCGCAAGCTCGCCGCGCTCGGCAAGGCCGATGAACACGTCCTTGTCGCGCGTGTAGACGGTTTTCGTGTCCGGCAGGTTCTTCTTTATCATGTCGCCCAGCAGCAGGCTGACCGAAAGCACGATGTCTTTTTCGTAAACCTGCCCCCATACGCAGCCGGCGTCCTTGCCGCCATGCCCGGGGTCTATGACTATGGTTTTCACGCCGTGCGGTTTTTGCGCTGCGGCGGCTAACGGCGCGCAAAATAGCAGCCCAAAGGTTAACGTTGTGCAGGCAAAAATCTTATACAGCTTAACTTTCATGGTTCCCGTGTGCGGATTCAGTAAATTTTTGACTACTTTTGATGGCGAAAAACCATGCTCAAACGGGTTTTAAACCGTATTTTTTGATTTTTTGCCGACTTGTCGGCAAAGGTAACGATTTTTTCCGGATTTGGACAGCAAATTGCGAAAATACATAATTGCCCCCGCGGCCGTATTCCTGTGCGGATATATGGTCTTCGGGTTGTCGTTGCCGTCCATCGCCCAGATGAATGGGAGCGGTTCTCCGCTTATGGCTGCCGCAGGGGATCCGCCGCCGCTTCCTTTCGACATCGCCGTGCCTTCGCCGGAACTGGACACCACAGGGATAAATGTCAATGCCCCGGCGACTGGCATACCTCCAGGCAGGATGGCCAATCCGCCCTCGATAGACGGCGTTACCCCGATAGTGGAAACCGTGGACGATGCACCGACCGTGCCGGTCAGGCTCGACAGCGTGCCGGAAACGGGCCGCTTCCTGCCCGAAAGCATGTACATCCACGACAGTGTTTCCGCGACCCGCCTCGCGCTGCCGCCCGATACGGCACGGATGGATTCCGCCGCCCGCCGCGCTTTTGCGAACCGCGGTCCGAAGAAGACAAGGAACTTTCTCGAAGAAAAAATATCCGGCTCGAACGAGGACTCGCTCGTTTACGACCTCCGCACCAATATGGTCTATATGTTCGGCAAGGGCAATGTGGATTACCAGGACAAAACCCTCAACGGAGATTACAAAGAGGTAAACCTCACGAACAAGCAGATCCACTCCTACGGCGTGATGGACACCCTTACCAACATGCCGACCCGCCTTGAGTTTGTGGACAAGGGGCAGTCGTATACGATGGATACCATCACATACAACCTCGAAACAGGCAAGGCCAAGATCAAAGGGCTGGCCACGCAGGAGGGCGACGGTTTCCTCGTGGCGGAGGAGATCAAGAAAATGCCGGACAACACGATGATGGTAGGCCGCGGAAAGTATACCACCTGCGACCACATAGACCATCCGCACTGGTATTTCCAGATGACGAAGGCCAAGTTTATCTCCAGTCCCAAAAAGAAAGCCATCGTAGGGCCTACATATTTCGTTATGGAAGATGTGCCCGTCCCGTTTATGGGTGTGCCGTTCGGGTTCTTCCCAATGACCACCGGCCGCAACTCGGGGTTCATCATCCCCAGCTACGGAGAAGAGCAGAGCAGGGGCTTCTTCCTGCGCAACGGGGGCTATTATTTCGCGTTCAACGACTACATCGACGTGACCCTGACCGGAGGCATATATACGCTCGGCTCGTGGGAGGCGAACGTGCAGTCGAGGTATATAAAACGCTATAAATACAGCGGAAGCCTCTCTGCGAGATATATGAAGTCGGTTACCGGAGACAAGGGTTCGTCCGACTACGTGAACACCAACGTCTACAACCTGCAATGGACGCACAGGCAGGACCCGAAATTCCGGCCTAACTCCACTTTCTCGTCGAGCGTCAACTTCTCGTCGTCGACCTACAACAAATACGGTTCGACCAACCTGAACGACTACCTCAGCACGCAGACAAACTCTTCGATAGCCTATTCGAAAACGTGGCCCGGAAAGCCGTATTCGTTCTCGACCAACATGCAGCACTCGCAGAACTCGCGCGACTCCACCATATCGATCAGTTTCCCGAACGTGGTGTTCAACGTGTCGCGAATCTATCCGTTCAAAAGCAAAATATCGGTCGGAGGCAAGGATAAATGGTATGAGAAGATATCATTGAGCTACACGGGTAACCTGACGAACAGCATCCCTTCGATCAAGCAGGACCAGTTGTTCAAGGGCGACCTGCTCGACAAGATGAACAACGGGGTGAGGCACTCGATCCCGGTTTCCATGTCGTTTAACATGCTGCAATACCTTAACTTCACGCCCAGTGTGAGGTATAATGAAAGCTGGGCGTTCCGCAGTATCAACAAGGAATGGTCGGACACGGAGAACAGGCTGAAGAGCGACACCACATACGGTTTCTACAGGCAGTACGACTATTCGGCTTCGGGATCGTTCAGTACGAAAATATACGGGCAGTTCGATTTTCTTGGCAAGAATCCCATGGTAAAATCCGTCAGGCATGTGATGACGCCTACGATGAGCTTTACTTACGCGCCGGACTTTACAGACCCGAAATTCGGGTTCCGGACACCTTACCAGGCCGACTCCACTGGGACTATAGCATACCACAACAAGACGCAGGACGGGGCATTCCCGATGTCGGCCAGGGGTGCATCAGCCAGCATCAGCTTCGGGCTGTCGCAAACGCTCGAAATGAAGGTGCGGAGCAAGGCGGACACCACGGGCGTTAAGAAGATAAAGATAATCGATAACCTGACCCTCGGCGGGAGTTATAATTTCCTTGCCGAATCGTATAAGTTGTCGACCATAGGGTGGAGTATACGCTCCTCGATCACCAAAGGGTTCGGCCTCAATGTCAGCGGCACGCTCGACCCGTATTATGTCGACGCGAACGGCAGGAGGATAGACAGGATAATGTGGCAGGACGGCAAGTTAGGGCGTATAACGAGCGCGAGTACGTCGTTCGGCTATACGTTCAACTCGGGGCAGGGGGATGGAGGGCCTTCGGTCAACGACGTGAACAGCGGTATGCCGGTGGACAATAATATCCCGGGCAACAACGCTTTCTTCGAAAATAACGGACAGCAGCTCGACCCCGCGACCCGCCGGGCCATGATGGTGTCGCGTTACTACGATTTCAGCATCCCGTGGAATTTCAGCTTCAATTATGGCATATCATACCAGAACAGCGGGGTGCGGAAGGATATCCTCCAGACCCTCAGCTGCAACGGGTCTGTCACGCTTACGGAAAAATGGGGCGTTTCGTTCACAAGCGGTTATGACTTCGAGGCCAAGATGCTGACACCCACCAGTATTGCCATCAACCGCGACCTGCACTGCTGGCAGATGAGTTTCTCGTGGATACCGACCGGGTTCATGAAGAGCTGGAGCTTCAATATACATATCAAATCCAGCATCCTGCAAGACCTGAAGTACGACAAGTCCAGTTCACATTACGACAATATATATTATTAATCTGTTACCGTCAAGCGTAACGTTATGAATAAAATTATTATAGCTATGGCTGTATCTGCAGTTATGACCGGATGCGCGAGCACATCCGAAAATCCCCTTTTGGGCGAGTTCAACACGCCGCATGGAACGCCTCCCTTCAACGAGATCAGGCTGGAGCATTACTTCCCGGCGTTTACGGAAGGCATAGCCCTGGCACGCGCAGAGGTCGATTCCATCGTGAATAACCCGGATGCGCCGGACTTTTCGAACACGATAGAGGCGCTCGAACGCAGCGGAGAGCTGCTCGGTCGCACGGCGGCGATATTCTTCGCGCTGAATTCGAGCAACACCTCGGACGAGATGGACGCCATAGCCGAAAAAGTGCAGCCTATGCTGACGGAGTACGGCAATGACGTGTCACTCAACCCTGTTCTTTTCCAAAGGGTTAAAGAAGTATATAATTATTATCATGACAGGCTCTGGGAGGTAAGCCCGTTGACTCGGGAACAGTGGATGCTGTTGGATAAGACATACAAGGGTTTCGCACGCAGCGGGGCCGCGCTGGGCGACGATGACAAGGAAACATATCGCAAGATCACGCACGAACTGGCCATGCTTACGCTCAAATTCGGGCAGAACGTGCTGAACGAGAGTAACGCATTCTCATACGTCATCCCGCCTGCCGATTCGGCTAAGGTGGCCTATATGCCCGATTTCGTGAAGGCCGCGATGGCCGAGGATGCCGCCGGACACGGAGTCGAAGGCTGGCGTGTCACGCTTGATTTCCCGAGCTACGGGCCGTTCATGAAATATTCGAAGGAGCGGGATATCAAGGAAAAACTGTGGAGGGCAAACTCGTCGCTCGGCTATAACGAGGGCCAGTGGGACAACCGGGAGGTCACCAACCGCATCGCGACCCTGCGCCTCCAGCTGGCGAACCTGCTTGGTTATGAGACTTTTGCCGATTACGTTCTCGAAGAAAAGATGGCCGGAAGCAGGACCGTGGTCAATAATTTCCTGACAGAGCTGTTCGTGCCGACCAAAGAACCGGCGGTGGAGGATTACCAACGCATCGTGGAGTATGCCAAAACGCAGCCCGACGCCCCGGCCGAGTTCATGCCCTGGGACCTGCCCTATTACGACGAAAAGTACAAAACCGAAAAATACGCGCTCAACCAGGAGCTTATCAAGCCCTACCTGAAGCTGGAAAATGTCGAGGCCGGGTCGTTCATGCTGGCTAACAAACTGTTCGGCATAACGTTCAAGCACGCTCCGGAGATACAGGTCTACCATCCGGACGTGAAAGCATACGAGGTTTTCGACGCCGACGGGAGCTTCCTCGCGGTGCTGTATGTCGATTACTTCCCCCGCGCGAGCAAGCGCGGCGGCGCATGGATGACCAACTTCCGCGAGATGTATACCAAGGCCGACGGCACGGAGGTGCGTCCGCTCGTGACGCTGAACTACAACTTCACGAAGCCGACCTCGGAAATCCCGTCGTTGCTGACTTTCGATGAGTTTTCGACCGTCCTGCACGAATTCGGGCACGGCCTCCACGGCATGCTTGCCAAAGGGAATTACGCCTCACTCACAGGCACTAACGTGTACCACGATTTTGTGGAACTGCCCTCGCAGCTGCTTGAGAACTGGGCGACCGAGAAGGAATTCCTCGATCTGTGGGCGGTGCATTTCCAGACCGGCGAGAAAATACCCGCCGAGCTTGTGGAAAAGATCGTGCGCACGAAAAATTATATGGCCGCTTATATGAATGTGCGCCAACTCTCGTTCGGGTTCAACGACATGGCATGGCATTCGATAACCGCGCCGGCGGAGGGCGATCCGGCCGTGTTCGAGCGCAAGACCATGGCCGACACGCGGATATTGCCGCCTGTTGACGGGACATGCCTCTCGACCTCGTTCCGCCATATATTCGCCGGGGGATATGCTGCTGGTTACTACGGATATAAGTGGTCGGAAGTGCTTGAGGCCGACGCGTTCTCGCTGTTCAAAGAGAAGGGTATCTTCAATCAGGAAGTCGGCAAAGCCTACCGCAAACTGCTCGAAACCGGAGGCGCGGTGCCGCCGATGGAGCTTTATGTGGAGTTCCGCGGCCATAAACCCGAACCGCAGGCGCTGATAGATAAGATTCTCGAAAAGGAATAACCATGAGAACAATAGTAAAGGTATTTCTGACAGCCGTAGTGCTGCTGTCGATGTTTGCCGGATGCGGCAGGAAACGGGCGCAGGACGCAGCAGAGCCGGCCTATTTCGACGGCTTCCTGCTTGCAAGCGACTCCGGAGTCGTATATTCCGACAGGTCCAACTTCGTGCGGTTCATAGTTACTGACGAGAGCCTCGGCAAACTTGCTCCCGTGCTACAGACCCTGACGCCAGGCGACACAGCGGCAAATTCCTCGTGGGTAGAGTTTTACGGTTCTGTCGCGCCGAAAGACAGCGTGATGCGACGGGGCATGGAAATGTATATCACGGTCGATTCGCTTATCGGTTTCGGCCCGTTTACAGGCAGGGTTAGGGAACATATGGTCGGGTCGTATGAGTTGGCGATAGATACCATGGAATACCAGTTCAGGGTCTTCCCGAATTACACGTACATACTCAACGAATATGCCCAGAGGCGCGATATAATGGTGTCCAAGGCCGGTACGTGGAAGCGCACCGATGCCCATACACTACTCTTCACGGAGGATGACAGGCTGTTCGTCTACGATAACCGCAGCACGTATTCGAGCCTGCTGACGAAGCCCGGGAAGGATTCATGTGAGTTCAAAACGATGCGGTTCGTTTTCGATCCCGACAGCCACACGCTTATCGAAAAAGAGGCCGGGGAGATAGTTTTCTGGAGGATCGCGCTGTAGTGGCGGTGGTTGCTTGACTGTGCGATCGGGCTGGAGGCCTCGGTCTCGGAGTGCGCGGCGGCAGTCCGAAGTATCCCGGGCGCCGGGACATCCTGACGCAATTATTCTTTGGGGATTGTTGTCATGTGTTCTTCGGCTTGCAGCCAACGAAGCAAGCCGAAACCATCCCTTCCCAAAAAAGATGATTGCGTAACATAACGACAAAACGCCCCGGCCTGAATAGGCCGGGGCGTTCTAATTCCCTCGGTTCCTGTTAGATGCCGATTTCGAGTATCTCGAAGTTGATGACCCCGGCGGGTACGTTGACCTCGACCTTGTCGCCGACTTTTTTGCCCAGCAGCGCTTTCGCGATGGGGGTGCCTATCGCGAGTTTGCCCTCCTTCAGGTTGGCCTCGCTTTCGGAGACGATAGTGTATTCCACTTCTTTGCCTGTGTTCTGGTTTTTGAGGCGGACACGGCTGAGTATCTGAATTTTAGATGTGTCTATCTTCGATTCGTCGAGGATGCGGGCGTTGGCGAGCTGCGCTTCGAGGTTTGCGATACGCATTTCGAGCAGGCCCTGCGCCTCTTTGGCGGCATCGTATTCGGCGTTCTCGGAGAGGTCGCCTTTATCGCGCGCCTCGGCTATCTGCGCTGTGATGGCAGGCCTTTCAACCGAACGGAGTTGTTCCAGTTCCGCTTTGAGCTTCTGGAAACCGGCCTCGGTCAGGTAAATTATTTTCTGTGACATAATTCTCTTTTCTTAAAAAACAAAAAACAGAAAATCCCGGCCGTAAAAGCCGGAACTCCCTTCATGTATACGACAAATGTAGGCATTATTTTATTATCGTCCAAACTTTCCTTCCGAAATCGTCTGTTTACACCTTTTAGTTTACAAAATAGGAAGTTACGGTTAAAAACAGTCGGCCGGTCGCCGTAACGCGATTATTTTTTTTATATTTGAAAAATATAGGATGCGCATCGGTAATCGTGCGTGCAAGCACGCACGATTACGCTCGCCTTTCACTATTATTTGAAGACTATAAATACGCATGCCTATGGCGTTCGCATACCCGTTATTCGCTTTCCAGGACATAAAGACTATCGTGACGATATTGTATTCGCTCATTATCGTCGCGACTATCATTGTCATAATAAAGCAGAAGGCCGATCCGGTAAAAGCGCTCGGCTGGATAACCGTTATCGCACTGCTGCCCGTTGCCGGACTTATCTTCTACATACTCTTCGGGCGCAATCACCGCAAGGAAAAGATATTCAACCTCAAAGAGTTGGACGACCTGAGGCAGTTCGAAGCCCTTAGCCACGAACAGTTGAAGGTAATTTCGAATCCAGACCCGCTGCTCCGTAAGAGCATCGTCGACAACAGGGACATCATAACGCTCCTGCTGAACAACAACAAGTCGCTGCTCACGATGAAGAACAATGTGACGGTGCTGAATAACGGCAAGGCGACGTTCGCGGCGATAATCGAGGCGCTCAGGTCGGCCAAGTCGTTCATACACATCGAGTACTACATATTCGAGAACGACAGGATAGGTGGGCGGATAGCCAAGATACTCAGGGATAAGGCTCGTGCCGGGGTGGAGGTGCGGTTCATATACGACGACGTGGGGAGCTGGGGCCTGAACCGCAAATTCCGCAAGGAGATGCGCGAGGCGGGCGTGGATATAAGGTGTTTCATGCAGGTGGCGTTCCCGTGGCTCACGAGCAGGGTAAACTACCGCAACCACCGCAAAATAATCGTGGTGGACGGGCAGGTGGCGTTCACGGGCGGCATCAACATCGCCGACCGCTATATTCGCCGCAGCAAACGCCTCGGCATATGGCGCGACACCCACCTTAAGATGGAGGGCGACGCGGTGGGAATGCTCAACGCCGTTTTCTCGACCGACTGGTATTTCGTGAGCGACAAGGAGAAGCTCTCCGACTACGACAAATATTTTCCGCAGGCGAAGGTGACAGGCGACGTGCCGATCCAGATAGCCTCGTCGGGGCCCGATTCCGACTGGGCGTCGATCATGCAGGCGTTCTTTTCGGCCATAACCCGCGCCAAGAAGTACATATATATATCCTCGCCCTACTTCCTTCCCAACCAGGCGATACTCACGGCGCTTAAAGTGGCCGCCCTCAGCGGGATAGACGTGCGGGTCATGATCCCCAGCCGCTCCGACTCGAAAATCGTCTACTGGGCCACGCGCTCCTACATTGGCGAGCTGATCGAGGCCGGTATAAGCGTATACCTCTACAAACGCGGGTTCAACCATTCGAAGGTCATCATGATAGACGGCGAGTTCTCGTCGGTGGGAACGGCCAATATGGATATGCGCAGTTTCGAAGATAATTTCGAGGTAACGGCCATTATGTACGACCGCAAGATCGCCAAGGAACTCGAAGGGTATTTCATGCAGGACCTCGCGGGCAGTACGAAGATGACGCTCGAATCCTGGAACGACCGCAGCCGCCTGCACGGTATCTACGAAGCATTGTCCAGACTGCTCAGTCCTTTGTTGTAACCGCGGGCTTTGGTTTCCGGCCTGCATAAATAACATATATCATGAAGCATACTGTTCTGACAGGTACGTTGTTACTGTCATGCTGCGCCGGACTGACTTCCGTCGCCAGGGATAAAAAAGAGAATGTCAATTTCGTTATTATCCACCTTGACGATATGGGTTACGGCGACCTGGCTTCAACCGGCGCTACAGGGTATTCGACGCCAAATATCGACAGGATGTGCAGCGAAGGTATGCGTTTTACCAATTTTTACAGCGCCCAGGCTGTCAGCAGTGCGTCGCGAGCGGGCCTGATGACGGGGTGCTATCCCAACCGGATAGGTTTCGCCGGAGCGCTGGGGCCAAATTCTAAAATTGGGTTAAGCCCCGAAGAGGAAACCATTGCCACGGTGTTGAAGAAACAGGGTTATGTGTGCGGCGCGGTAGGTAAGTGGCATCTGGGCGACAGCCCCGTGTTCATGCCACTCAACCACGGTTTCGATGAGTATTACGGACTCCCTTACTCTAACGACATGTGGCCCGACCATCCTACTAATAAGTCATATCCGCCTTTGCCTTTATATGAGGGCAATACGGTGGTAAAGTCCGGGCTGACGGCGGAGGATCAGGAACAACTGACGACTAACTATACCGAAAGGGCCGTAAAGTTCATCGAAGAGAACCGGAACAGGCCTTTTTTCCTTTACCTGGCGCATTCCATGCCGCATGTTCCGCTTTTTGTGTCGGACAAATTCAAAGGGAAAAGCGGGCAAGGGCTATATGGAGATGTTATGATGGAGCTCGACTGGAGTGTCGGGGAAGTGTTGAGAACCCTAAGGATCAATAAACTGGAGCGAAATACATTTGTTATATTTACTTCCGATAACGGCCCATGGATCAACTACGGCAACAATGCCGGATCGACCGGGGGACTGCGCGAAGGCAAAGGTACGTCGTTCGAAGGCGGTCAAAGGGTTCCATGCGTTTTCTGGTGGCCCGGCAGGGTTGCGTCGGGTGTGATAAACAATAACCTCGCGTCGTCCATCGACTTTTTGCCCACGCTCGCCGAATTGGGCAAAGCTTCGCTTCCGGATAGAAAAATAGACGGCGTGAGCCTTGTAAGCATGCTTTCCGGTGACCCGGCAGCCAAACCTCGTACCGAAATACTCTACTATTATCGCAAGAACAGCCTTGAGGCGGTCCGCAATGAAAAATTCAAACTTGTGTTCGCGCATCCAGGGCGTACATACACTAAATATTTGCCGGGGAATGACGGACAGCCCGGGAGGCTCGACGAAAATTTCCAGTTCCCTCCAGCTCTTTACGACATGAGGCGTGATCCCGGTGAAAGATATGATGTAATGGAACTTTATCCGGATGAAACGGCAGCCCTGATCGAGATAGCCGATAGGGCGCGGGCAGATCTTGGCGATGACCTGACTGGAGCCCCGGGCTCTAACAGACGGTCGGCAGGCAGGATAGAATAATATCAAACCGGGAATTGCCGATTTCTCCATATTCTTTTTATTGGACGGATATTTATTCTTGTCATCTTATTTGGCTGGTATCGATTTTGTATACATCCATGCATATGGATATAGTGTAATATTGCTATTTAAAATGCAGTTATGGATGATTTGCTTAAAGAGATATCTGATTTAAGGCTCGATCCGAAGAAACGGGCGAGGAAGATTATCGAACTCTATATGTCCAATTCAGACTCAATGCCGGAAGAGTTGCGCGACCGTTTCTTCGCGTGGCTCGTAACGGACCGCGATATGGATATCAAGGACGAGGTGCTGATGGAGATTTTCGACAGGGAGGTGCGGTTCGACGAAGACGGCGACGGTTGCGGCCAGTTTGACGAGAGTGCGCTTGAGCATGAATTTTCAAGCTGACGCACGGATGGGCCGGCACTTTCCGGGCAGTTGCCTTGCCGTTGCCGGGTTCTGAGTACTTACGATATAAACCATAACGCCCCGCCGTGCAACGGCGGGGCGTTATGGTTAGGAATGCACCTTCGGGTAATTTGCCCGGGCGTCAGGCGGTTTATTAAAGCACGCCTATTTCTTTGAGGACGGCGTTGGTCGCGCGTACTGCTTTCGCGCTCGCTTCAAAGAGTTCTTTTTCTTCAGCGGTCAGCTTTATCTCAAGTACTTTTTCTGCGCCATTGCGGCCGATAACCGTCGGTACGCCTATGCAGATATCCTTCTGGCCGTATTCGCCTTCGAGCGACACGCACGAAGCGATAACTTTCTTCTGGTCTTTGAGGATCGACTCCACGACGTAGGCTGCGGCAGCTCCGGGAGCGTACCATGCCGAAGTTCCGAGGAGGCCTGTGAGCGTTGCGCCGCCGACCATGGTTTCGCCTGCTACTTTCTTTGCTTCGTCTGCACTGAGGAATTCGCTTACGGGTATGCCTTTGTATGTAGCCTTGCTCGTAAGGGGGATCATTGTGGTGTCGCCGTGACCGCCGATAACCATACCTTCGATCTCGTTGATGTTGGCGTCGAGGGCTTTGCTCAGGTAGCATTTGAAGCGCGAACTGTCCAGGGCGCCGCCCATGCCGAACACCTGGTTGCGGGGAAGGCCGCTCGCTTTGGCCGCGAGGTAGGTCATGGTGTCCATCGGATTGCTCACTATCAGGATGATAGCCTTCGGCGAGTACTTAACCACATTGTCGATAACGCTCTTTACGATGCCGGCGTTCGTGCCGATGAGTTCTTCGCGTGTCATGCCCGGTTTGCGCGGGATGCCCGATGTGATGACCACAACGTCGCTGTTTGCGGTTTTAGAATAGTCGTTTGTTACGCCGACGAGTTTGGTGTCGATGTCGAGGAGGGTTTCGGTCTGGAAGATGTCGAGCATCTTGCCTTCCGCGAGGCCTTCCTTGATGTCGATAAGAACCACTTCGCTCGCTGTTTCCTTGATTGCGAGAACGTTAGCACAGGTCGCACCCACGTTGCCTGCACCTACTACTGTTACTTTGCTCATAGTATTTTTATTTTTAGTCTGTTAATGCCTTATCCTATCATCGCCTTGTATCCCTCGGCGTCCATCAGCGAATCCAACTCCGCCGGGTTGCTCATTTTGACTTTCACCATCCATCCTGCTCCGTAGGGGTCTTTGTTGACCGATTCGGGAGCGTCGTTCAGGCCGGAGTTGAACTCGGTGATCTCGCCGCCTACCGGCAGGAACGCGTCCGATACGGTTTTAACGGCCTCGATAGTCCCGAATATGTCGTGCTGCGCGAGGGTTTGGCCTTCCGAAGTAACATCGACGAACACGATGTCGCCAAGCTGGCTCTGCGCGAAGTCGGTGATACCTACGACAGCCGTGCCGCCTTCGACGCGCACCCATTCGTGGTCTTTCGAATACCTGAGGTCTGCGGGGATGTTCATGGTCTTTGAGGGTTTAGATGTGGTGTCTGTGAAAAACCCTCAAAGTTACGTTTTATTTCCGAAGGGTCAACGATCCTGTGTGAATTTTTTCACGCAGGGGGAATCTTTTTGAATTTATGCCGGTGCGGTTACCGCTTGGAGGTGCACACGACCTTTTCCACCTTCTCGAATACCGACTCGGGCGAGATGCCGTGCAGGCAGGGGTAATCGTGGTACATGCACGGTTTGTTGCCGTAGACCGAACACGGGCGGCATGGGAGGCTGAGTTGAACGGCATTGTCGGCGTCCTGCCCGAAACCGTAGAACCCGGCGAACGGGTGGGTCGCACCCCATATCGACACGACCGGCGTACCAACGAGCGAGGCTATGTGCATGCTGCCGGAATCCATCGTCACCATGGCGTCGAGATTGGAAATGAGGTCCATCTCCTCGCCGATGCGTATTTTGCCTATCGCGGAGTGTACGTTTTCGTAGCGTCCTTCCATACACTCGGCGTATTCCTTCTCGAAAGCGCCGCCGCCGAATATCAGGACGCGGTCGTATTGCGCGGCGAGCAGGCCGATCAGCTCTCCGGAGAGCGAGGTGGGGTAGATCTTGCCCAGATGCTTGGCGAACGGTGCGATGCCGACCCAAATGCCGTTTTTAGGGCCTGTGACGTCGAATATTTCTTTGGGGATCGCCGCCGCTTTGCGTTCGACGGGCTGCGGTTCGCCCATGCAGAACCCGAGCTGGCGGACGGTTTCGCGGTAGCGCTCGTATGATGGCATGAGCTGCACCATATATTTATGGTACTTACGTGTGAGCGCCCGTTTTTCGGCGCGGCCCTTGTCGATGACGGCGACTTTTACGCCGGAAAGGCGCAACAGCCTGCGCAGCAATTTGGTCCTCAGCACGTCGTGTACGTCGGCCATGTGGGTTATGCCGTGCCGCGCCACCTCCCTTGCCAGGCGGATTATGCCCGGGATACCTTTGTGCTGTTTTTTGAAGTCAGGGGCGATGAATTCGATATTGTCGATGCCCCGGAAGAAAGTCTGGAACGCGGGACGGGTAAGCACGGTGATCTTGAGATCGGGGAAATCGGCCCTCAATTGCCTGACGACATGAGGTAGGATGGCGACGTCGCCCATGGCGGAAAGCCGCACGATCAGTATGTGCGGCTCTTTTTTGAACTTTTTGCCGTTATCATCTGCCATGTGGCGGATTATATTTTAATTTATATACAAGTTTGCATTAGCGAAAAACAGGCACTAAAACCGGAATGCCGGATACCTGCCTGGTTTTTGCGGGCTATAGCCCGCAATGACGAAAATAAGTCGAGACGTACTGTGTTCGACGACCGTTAGGCGTGCCTTTGACACGCCTAAAAGGGAGGAGTCTTACGTGAGACTTATTTTCTAGACCTTTTTGGTTACTTTTTACGGCAATGGTAAAAAGTAACGTAAAAAAACTATAAGTTTAAACTTAATATATAGTTACCTTATTTCTTCGCGGCGTACAGCACCGGGTTCAGCGACGGGTCGTTGTACATTTTCATCTGCTTGTAGATCTTCATCCACTTGCGTCCCGAGGCGAGGTCTTCCAGCAGTTCCTCGATGCCTTGCGAGAGGTCGACGCGCTGTGTGAGCAGTACGTCCAGTTTTGTCTGGCAGGCCGCTTTGTGTTCGGGGCTGGCGTCGGGGCGGGTGGCCTCCTGGCGCATGTGGTAGATCTTTAGCGCGAGGATCGAAAGGCGGTCGATGGCCCATGCCGGGGTTTCGGTGTTGACCTTGGCGTCCGGCGCGACCTTTACGTCCTTGAATTTTTCGAGCATGTAGCTGTCGATGTACTCCACCATGTCCGTGCGGTCCTGGTTCGAGGCGTCGATGCGCCTCTTGATTTTGAGCGCTTCGACGGGGTCGATGGCCGGGTCGCGGATTATGTCTTCGAGGTGCCACTGCACCGTGTCGATCCAGTTCTTCGCGAAAAGCAGGAACTCGATGCTGCCCTCTTTATAGGGGTTCTTGGGTGTATAATCCACGTCGTTGTGGATGTGGTACTCGGCTATTACCTCGTCGAAAAGCTTGTTCGCCTTATCTGTGAATTTTTCCATGTCGGTCAAGTATTTCCACAAATTTATGATTTTTTGTTGTAATTGCAAGAATATGCTATCTTTGTCGTGTGTCAAATACTTAAATAATGAGCTTTAAAAGATATTTTCTTATCATTTTCGCCCTCCTCTCAGCCGTTTCGGTCTCGGCGCAGAACAGGATGACAAGGGCGGAATACATCCAAAAATACAGGCAGTACGCCCTGGAGAATCAGGAAACGCACGGCATTCCGGCCAGCATAACCATGGCACAGGGGCTTCTGGAGTCGGATTGCGGCAACAGCCGCCTCGCCGTGCTGGCCAACAACCACTTCGGCATAAAGTGCAAGGCCGAGTGGACAGGCCCCACCATCTCGCACGATGACGACGCCAAGGGCGAATGTTTCCGCAAATATACCACGGCCGAGGCCTCTTTCCGCGACCACTGCGATTTCCTCGATAAATCGGACAGGTATGCGGAGCTTTTCAAACTCGACCCGCTCGATTACAAAGGCTGGGCCTACGGGTTGAAAAAAGCCGGTTACGCCACCAATCCCCAATACGCCGAGATGCTCATCAAGATCATCGAGGAAAACGAACTTTACGCCCTCGACAAAATGGACGCGGGCCGTCCCGACCTCGCGCAGGTCGATGTGCCTGTGGTCGCAGAGCCGACCAAACCTGCCGAACCTGTGGATGTCGAGAAGGTGGACGTCGACAATTATGTCGTGACGGTGGCCGGCATGGGCGAATACGCTTCGTATATAAACAACGGCTCGATGTTTGTCGTGGCCAAGGCCGGCGACACATACGCGTCGATGGCGGGTAAGCTCAAAATCTCGGAGCGCCGTCTGCGCAAGTTCAACGACGCGACCGCGGCTTACGAGCCGGAAGCTGGCGACGCCGTCTACGTGAAGGCGAAATCGGGCAGGGCGTTCAACGGCAAGCTCCTGCACACGGCAACGGAAGGCGAGACGATGCACTCGATATCGCAGAGATACGGCATAAAGCTAAGCAAGCTGCTCAAGTTGAACCGCCGTCCTGCCAACGAACCGCTCATGCCCGGCTCGCAGATAAGGTTGATGTAAGAGTAATAACTAATCATAGATTCTGAAATGGATAACGACGGGGAGTTGCGAAAGCAGATCTTGGCCACGCTGGTGGAAAAATCAAACGTCCAGCAAAAAGTATTCGATAACACGTTCGCGGTTTTCGAGGAGCTTAAAGAAGCGCTCCACGAGATGACCTCGGAAATAAACGACGAGCTTGAAGAACGCATCGACAAGCGCATACGCATAGAGTACCGTGACAGGGGTAAATTCGAGGCCCAGCTCCAGGTGGCGGGCGACGTGCTGATATTCAGCATGCACACTAACGTTTTCGAGTTCAACCGCGACCATATAATCTGGCAGAATTCCTATGTCCGCGACGAAAAACTCAACTCCTACTGCGGCATCATCAATATCTTCAACTTCCTCTCAGATTCGTTGAAATACAACCGCAACGCCGACGAGGGCTACCTTGTGGGGCGTATCTTCGTCAACCGCGGGATGCACTATTTCGTCGAGGGGAAACAGCAGATGAGCATGCGCCACAACAGCTTCGGGCAGGAGATTATCGACAAAAGCGCACTGGTCGACATAGTGGAACACGCCATAAACTACGCACTTGAGTTCGATCTCCTTGTGCCGCCGTACGATATCTCGAAGATCGTTTCGGTCGACCAGCTCAATACAAAAATCGAACACTCCAAGATGCAGACAGGCAAGCGTTTGGGTTATAAATTCAACGCCGACGACATTTAGCCGTGAAGGCCGCGGTCGCCCATGTCGGCATGTTTTGTGCTGACCTCGAAGGAATGCGTGCGTTCTACGAAAAGTATTTCGGCGCGGTAAGCGGCGAAAAATACACCAACCCAGCGAAAGGTTTCGAGTCGTACATCCTGTCGTTTGCGGACGGAGGGTGCCAGCTCGAAATAATGCGTAGGTCAGGGGTTGAGGCACGGCCTGCCGCCGGTTCGCTCGGGTTCGCACACATCAGCATCTCGGTAGGCAGCAAGGGGAATGTGGACGCGCTGACCGAAACCCTCAGGGCCGACGGTTATAAAATAACGGACGGCCCGCGCACTACCGGCGACGGTTTTTACGAAAGTACAGTTGCCGACCCGGAGGGCAATCTCGTTGAGATCACGGTGTAAAACAGAAAACCTGAATTAATTGTATACGATTTTAACTAAACCAAATTGATTATGAAAAAGTATTTTGCAGAAATGTTCGGCACCATGGTATTGGTGCTTTTAGGCTGCGGTGCGGCGGTAATGAACGGCGGCGCAGGCACGGTACAGGCGGTGCTGACCATCGCGTTTGCCTTCGGGCTTTCGGTGGTCGCAATGGCTTACGCTATAGGAAGCGTGTCGGGATGCCACATCAATCCGGCGATCACGCTCGGCGTGCTGCTGTCGGGCCGTATGAGCGGTAAGGACGCGGCCATGTACATCGTCTTCCAGGTGATAGGTGCGGTTATCGGGTCGACCATACTGTACTTCATCGCGAAAGGCTTCCCGGCTACCGCAACCCTCACCGGTGCGAACGGTTGGGCGGACAACGTTAGCGTGACGACCGCGTTCCTGGCCGAAACCGTATTTACCATGATATTCGTGCTGGTGGTGCTTGGCGCGACTTCGAAGAAAGCGGCCGCCGGGTTCGGCGGACTCGCGATCGGCTTGTCGCTCGTCCTGATCCACATAGTGTGCATACCCATCACCGGTACCTCGGTGAACCCGGCGCGAAGCATAGGCCCGGCCCTGTTCGACATGCTGGAGCAAGGCAAGGCTATGTCGCAGTTGTGGCTGTTCATCGTTGCTCCGCTGCTTGGCGGTGCGCTGGCAGCCGGAGTGTGGAAACTTATTTCTACCGATAACAAGGAATAAAGTTCCTGCCGACTTGAATAAAAAATGGAAGCCCGGCGGGCTTCCATTTTTTTATTGTTTCAATTAAAGGTTAAAGCCCCGCAATTTGATTGCGGGTAATTTCAGTTTCTATAAATTTCTGTTTTCCCGTTCCGGGCATTTCTGTTGTTTTTTCATCGCCGCCCTAAAGGAGCGGAGGGCGGCGATGCGAGTCGTAAGGCGACTCGGTGGAAAGAATTTATTCCTCTCGCCAAATCCATGCACTCAAAGTGCATGGTAGTTTATTCAATCCTTTTTCAAGGTTATCTCTTTTAGTATTGTTGCAACGTAACATTAACGTGAGTTCGGGATCTTATCCCGAACTCATGTTATCTTAGCGCATCCGGCCCTGACCTTTCAAAACCCCATCCCGGCCAGCCGCTCCGCTATTCCGACATACACGCCCGGGATATCGACACCCGATATTTTTCGCCTTTTCAGATCGACTATCTCCATGTGCGATATGCCGCGGCCCCCCATCCCTTTTATCAGGCTGAAACTCTCGCCCCAACGCGCCGAAAGAAGGCTGACGACGCCGTCGTTCGCTCCGGCACGTTTCTTCAGATAAGAATAGGTGAAGAACAGCGACATGTCGTCGAAAGAACTTCTCATTACCGAGTGATAGCTGGAGTAGTAAATTCCCGGATCGTCGGGGTTGGCAAGGTTGAACGCGGCCATGTTCTTTGTCGAAAGTTCCTCGGCGATCCTGTAGGGGTCGGGATGCAGGTCGCCGTATAGCCGCATTACGAGGTTGACGATCTTCTTCGACGCGGGACTGTCGATGGATTTCCTGTCGATTATGTAATCCACGATCTCCGCCCCCAGGTGCGGCGTCGAGACGGTGGTCAGGCTCGCCACCCTGGCGGCATACCCGAGCGAACTTATCATGTGCCGGGCGTCGATGCCGCCTTTGGAATGGGCGATGATATTCACTTTTTCGCAACCGCACTGCTCCAGCACGCGGTCGACCGTTTCGCCCAAAGCCACAGCGTTGCTTTCGTATGTTCCCCACGAGTCGGTGTTGCCCATGAATACCCTGACCCCGGCCTGTTCCAGCCGTTCGGGTATCCTCCCCCAGAAAAACCTGTGATCCTTCGCCGCTATCCCGTGGGCAAGCACCACCGGATATTTCATATTGATTCTATCCATCGCTGTTTCTTCAAACGATACAAATATAGTGAAAGCCGGTCATTTCCATGACACGGAATTATTTCGTCGCAACAACCTCTGTCCGTGTGCCGGGAGGCACCCGAACCGCATCCTGTATTCTGCAAATCTAAACAATAATCCTGAAACGGCATAAACGCCGGACGGACTGCATAACGTAAACTTCCGGCAAATTATTCTGCATGAACATATCGATATCTGTTCCAAATGGCATAATTATTGACCTATTTGGGAACAAACCGGATTGTTTTTCGACAGAAACCGGGCCGGAATGATTGCGGATTGATAAATTATGTTTATATTGCGACATAAACCATTCAAAATCTTTCCTGCCTATCGGAAAAAATCTACTCAACAAACAATCTTAAGCAAGGAGTAGACCATGGATAATAAAGTCTTAAGCGACCACGAGTTGCTTAATTTATATCTGGCAGGCGACGAAGGTTCCATCTCGATCCTCATCGAGCGTCACAAAAAACGCGTGACGAATTACATCAACCTTATCGTTAAGGACAGGGACGTCGCGGATGACATATTCCAGGACACGATGATCAAAGTGCTGAGGTTCCTCCGCGAGGGGCGCTACACAGAGAGCGGGCGTTTCCTGTCGTGGGTGTTGCGCATCGCGCACAACCAGGTCATCGACCATTTCCGCCAGACAAAACAGCAGAACCTGGTAACCGAATCGGACGCCGGCTACGACATCCTCAACACGCGGCAATTCTCCGACTCGAACGTCGAGGACAAACTCGTGTCGATGCAGATACAGGACGACGTGCGCAAGATCGTGGACTACCTCCCGGAAGAACAGCGGGAAGTTGTCCTGATGCGTTATTTCAACGGGCTCAGTTTCAAAGAAATCGCCGACATGACAAACGTCAGCATCAACACGGCGCTGGGGCGCATGAGGTACGCGCTGATAAACCTGCGCAAACTCGTCGATGAACACCAAATAATTTTACATTAGGGCACAATAATCGATATGGCATGGCGTTTGCTATTTATAATCAATAAAGTACCCGTTAAAAGCCTATGGAAGATATGGACGAGAGAACCGAAGAAACATCCCTTAATCGTGATGAAGACGACCTTCTGATGGAGCATGTGGTTCAGGACGATCACGAACTCATGTACCTGGATGTCTGCCTTAACGAGATCTGTAGGCAGCAACACAAACAACAAGAAAACGGAGCGTAAAAAAAAGAGAACCTGAAGGTTCTCTTTTTTTATTCCGACACGCCTTTCGCAACGCGCATCCCTGGTAATTCCCGGGGATTTTTCACTATATTTGTAGAATATAGGCACGCGTTACATGAAAAACTATAACCTTTAACAAATAACAAGATGACGATGAAACTATTTACCAGGCTCTTTGCCGCAGCACTTTTGGCGCTCATAACCCAGGCGAATGTATCCGCCCAAGGGCGCGACTACCTCTTCTCCCTGAAATCGGCCGAAGGCCACGGTGGCGACGTGCAGTGGCTGATGAAAAAAGCGGGCGAAGTGACAGACCGCCCCGAAGACCTCTCGCTCGCCGGATACGGCACCACCGGATGGGCTAAGGCAATCGTACCGGGAACGGTGCTCAACTCCCTCGTAAACAACGGGGTATATCCCGAACCTTATTTCGGGCTGAACAACAAGATAACCAACGGACTGATCCCCGACCTGAGCAAGGCCGGACGCGATTTCTACACCTACTGGTTCCGCGCGGAATTCAACTCAGTGCCCAAAGGCAAAGGCGAACGCGTGTGGATGCAGGCCGACGGCGTGAACTACCGCGCCGAATTTTGGCTCAACGGCAAGATGGTCTGCAACATAGCTGGCATGTTCCGCCAGGAATCCATCGACGTGACCGACTACGTTTACGGCGACAAAAAGAACGTACTGGCCGTGAAGGTCTACCCGATCGACGAACCGGGTGTGCCGCGCGACGGCGTCGATGCCTCGAAAGCATGGGGTGCGGCGGCCGAGTTCCGCAACGGCGGCAACGGCGAGATCGGCAAGAACACCACCATGCTCATGACGGTGGGCTGGGACTTCACGTTCCTCGACGGCATCCGCGACCGCAACACAGGTATCTGGAAAGACATCCGCTTCTTCAAGACCGGCGACGTGGCCCTCAGGAGCCCGTTCGTCAAGAGCGACCTGCGCAAACCGGCTTACGACCAGTCGAGCCAAACCATAAGCGTGGAAGTTAAGAACCCCACGTTCGGCACACGCAAGGCCAAAGTCAAGGGCGAGATCATCGGCGAAGGCATCAAATTCGAGAAAGAAGTCACGGTATTGCGCGGCCTGACCGAAACGGTAGTGTTCACCGCCGCCGACTTCCCGCAGCTCACTATCAACAACCCGCGCCTGTGGTGGCCGCTCAACAAAGGTGCGCAGGAACTCTACACGCTCTCGCTGAAAGTCGAGATTAACGGCGCGGTGCAGGACTCCATAGGCACACGCTTCGGCATACGCGAGATAGTGTCCAACACCAACACTCCCGACAAATCGCGCACGTTCTACGTCAACGGCAAACCGATATTCATCAAGGGAACCAACTGGCTGCCCGAGAACATGCTCCGCACTTCGGATGAACGCACCTACGCCGAACTCCGCTACACGGCACAATCGGGCGTAAACATGATCCGTTTCTGGGGCGGCGGCATCACTGAGTCGGACTACTTCTTCGACCTTTGCGACGACCTGGGGATCATGATCTGGACGGAATTCTGGATGACCGGCGATACGAAACATCCTGTGGACGAGGCCCTGCACCTGACCAACGCCGAATCGACGGTTAAGCGCATCCGCAACCACCCGTCGCTGGCCTACTACGTATGCTCGAACGAATCGACCGAGCTGACCGGCATCCGCGACCTGCTCGCACGCCTCGACGGCACGCGCGGCTACCAGATGCAGTCGGAAGTGGATGGCATCCACGACGGCAGCCCGTACAAAACGGTCAACCCGATGCGCCATTACGAGAACACCGCCTCCGACCGCGGCAGCCGCGTCGACGGCTTCAACCCGGAATACGGTGCGCCGTGCCTCCCGACAGTGGAATGCCTGCGCGAAATGATGCCCGAAAAAGACCTGTGGCCCATCAACAAAGAGGTTTGGGACTACAGCGACGGCAACGGATTCCACCAGATGTCTACGCTTTACGTGGATCTCGTGAACAAATACGGCGAGTCGAAAAGCATCGACGAATTCGCAATGAAAGGCCAGTTCGTGGGCGCTATGAGCTATAAGAGCATATGGGAAGTGTGGAACTACAACAAGCTTGGCTACGGCGACCGTTACGCCTCAGGCTTCCTGTTCTGGTACCACAACTCGTCCATCCGCCAGGTGTGCGGACGCATGTGGGACTGGTCGCTCGAACCCACCGCGGCACTCTACACGGCGGCCAACGCCTGCGAACCGCTCCACCCCCAGTTCGACTACATCAAAAACACAGTATCAGTCATAAACGACTACTACAAAGCGTTCAACGGTTACAAGGTGACCGCCGAGGTCTATGACATAAACTCTAAACGCGTCTGGAGGAAAGAAGCTAATGTCAATCTGCCCTCGGACGGCGTGGCGAACGACGTGTTCAAGATCGATTTCCCGAAAAACATCTCGGCCGTGCATTTCATCAAGCTCCGCCTGTTGGATGACAAAGGCAAAGAAGTGGGAAGCAACTTCTACTGGCGCTCGAACGATGTCTACAAAGGCGCAAAGACCCTGACCGGCCCGACCACGGCAGGCTTCGAGAGCATCAAAAACCTCGCTCCGGCGAAAGTCGCGATGAAATACACACAGCGTTCGGACGCGAAGAACAACTACCTCGATATCGAACTGACAAACTCGGACAACGCCGTCGCGTTCTTCACGCAGCTGCAATGGCTCGACGCGGCAGGCAAACCCGTGCGCCCGTCGTACTACACCGACAACTTCATCTGCATGCTCCCGGGCGAAACCCGCACGGTTACGATCGAAACCAACAAACGCGACCTTCCGGCAGGTAAATACTCGCTGGTGGTCAAAGGCTTCAACGTGGCGAAAGGAAAACAGGCCATCGAAATAAAATGAGGAAGTGCATCGCGTTACTCTTCAGCCTCGCGATAGGATGCGGCGCACTCGCGGCCCAAAGCAGCCCGGCGGCCGCCGGGTTGGCGGTTGCCGGTAACGTTGCAGCGGCCGGCCGCACGGCGGAGTACGACCTCGTTATCGTGGGAGGCACCCCGGCCGGGATCATGGCGGCCATCGCCGCCTCGCGCGAGGGCAAGAACTGCGCGATCCTCGAAAGGACGGAACATATCGGAGGGCTCCCGGCCAACGGGTTGGGGGCCACCGATATCGGTACGCGCGGAGCGACCACAGGCCTGTTCGAAAAGTTCGTGAACCTCAACCGGGAATATTATGCGGCGACCTACGGCGAATCGTCGGCACAGGTGGGCGATTGCAGCAACGGCTATCATTTCGAGCCAAGCGTGGCGGCGAAGACATTCGACAAAATGATCGCCGAAGCAGGCTCCGGCAAGATAACCATCCTGACCATGAGGCAGTTCGACTCAGAGCCGAGTTATGTTACGATGGATGGCAACCGGATAGCATCGATACGCATACTGAACCGCGCGAACGGGCAAGAGGAGGTATACAAAGGCAAAATATTCATCGACGCCACCTACGAGGGCGACCTCGGGGCGGCGGCAGGAGTGCCCTATAAATTGGGACGCGAGGGCGCCGATGAATACGGCGAACCGTGCGCCGGCCGCATCTACCGCTGGTGGAAGCACGGCCCGGACGAAGCCGGAACGACATATCAGGGCGACAACGCGATACAGGCATATAACTACCGTATCTGCCTGACGAACGACCCTGATATCCGCATCCCGATAGAGAAGCCTGCGGACTACAACCGCGACGATTTCGCCTCGTTAGTCGAGGACGTGTGGACTGGCAGGAACACCGACATCAGCTTCAAGAAAGTTACGGAAGCCGACATGGAAGCCAACCGCCAGAAGCTACTCGCAGGCGGCAGGACCTCGATACCGGGCGACGCGTGGGGCATAAGCAAGCTCTCAAGCATCGTGCGCCTGCCCAACTCGAAGACCGACGCCAACAACCAGCACCTTGCGCTGATATCCACCGATCTGCCGGAAGAGAACTGGCCCTGGCCCACATCCGGATGGGACTGGCGCGACAGGTTCGCCGAGCGGCTCAAATCATACAGCCTCGGCCTGCTATGGTTCGCCCAGAACGACGAGGCGCTGCCCGAAAGTTTCCGGAAAGCCTGCCTCGAATGGGGGCTTGCCGCGACCGAATACACCGACAACGGCTATTTCCCGCGCCAGGTCTACGTGCGCGAAGGCCGGAGGCTCGAAGGCATGTATTTTTTTACCGCCAAAGACGCTCTTCCCGTAGTGAAAGACGGGCGGCCTCCGATCCACGCCTCTTCCATTACCGCCAGCCACTACGCATTGGATTCACATGCGGTACGCAAGCGTGAACCGGGGCGAGTGCATTTAGAAGGGTTCTTCAGCCATCCCGCGGCCGTCTATACCGTACCCTACGGTGTCATAGCGCCCAAGACCGTGGGCAACCTTTTGTTCCCGGTTCCTGCTTCGGCCAGCCATGTGGGCTTCTCGACCATCCGCATGGAACCGTGCTGGATGGCGCTCGGCGAAGCGGCGGGAGTCGCGGCATCACTGGCGATAAACAATAATGTGAACGTACAGAATGTACCGGTGTCCGCCATGCAGAATATTCTCCTTGCAAACGGAGCTACGCTCATGTACTTTAAGGATTTAAAGAATACCGACCCGGATTTTGCCCTTGCGCAGAAGTACGCTTTGAGAGGTTTCTTCCCCGACTGGAACGCGAAACTCGACTCGCCGGCGGACGACGAAACGGCGAAACTCTGGAAAGACCTGTCAGGCAGGAAGATCGTGAGCGACGGCGCCAAGACCCGCCGCGAAATACTTAGATCGCTTGACGGCAGCGCCAAACCGAATAAGAAATAAGCACTCAGTGCCACAATCAAAAGGATACGGCTGTGCTTTATTCTCTTGTACCTCACGGCCTTCAGAAGAATATTTATAAAGCAATACTGTTCCGTATGGGTATTCTTGCGGATAAGTGTTTAAAATAAAATCAGGGCGGACAATTTGTCCGCCCTGATTTTATTAAACAGGCGTTCCCCGGCCTGGTCCCTCTCCGGCCCGTTTATTCTTCGTTACCAACGAGTTCGTCCGATACGAGTATGCGGCCGCAGTATTCGCAAACGATCACTTTGCGGCTCTGGCTGATCTCGAACTGGCGCTGCGGCGGGATGCGGTTGAAGCAGCCTCCGCAGGCGTCGCGCTTAACCGTAACGACACCGAGTCCGTTGCGCACGTTCGAGCGGATGCGGTCATAAGCCGACAGCAAACGTTCGTCGATCTTGCCCTTTATGCTTTCTTCCTGTTGCTTGAGCGTTTCCACTTCACCGGCGGTTTCCTGCTCGATGCTCTGGAGTTCGCTGCGTTTGGCTTCGAGGTCCATCCTGCGGTCTTTCATTTTGGCCTCGGCGTCCTCTGCCTGCGCTGCCTTGACCTTCATCTCGGCGGCGTATTCCTTGAGCCTCTTTTCGCGCAGCTCTATTTCGAGGGCCTGGTATTCCATCTCTTTCGAGAGCGAGTCGAATTCGCGGTTGTTGCGAACGTTGCGCTGCTGCTCCTCGTAACGCGCGATGAGCGCTTTCGATTCCTCGATCTCGTCCTTGCGCTGTTTCGAGAGCAGGTCGAGTTCTTCGATCTCGCTTGCTATATTGTCGATGCGGGTCTGCAGGCCGGCCACTTCGTCTTCGAGGTCCTGGACTTCGAGCGGAAGTTCGCCTTTGAGCTTGTTGATCTCGTCGATCTTGCAGTCGATGCACTGCAACTCGTAAAGCGCCACGATCTTCTCTTCCATCGAGAAGTCGGGAGCGTCGCCTGCTTTCTTGTTAGTTGTCGCCATATCTTTTATACTGTGTAATTTACCGGATTGCGGGACTTCGTACTTTTGTGGAGTGCAAAAGTAGTTAATTTTTTTCTAATTATATCAAACAAAAGGTCGATTGCGCAATATTCGCTCTCGAAATGGCCTATGTCGCACACCGTGAGGCGTCCGTCGGCCTTGTGGAAGTCGTTGTACTTGAGGT
The DNA here is from genome assembly GCA_031552235.1 of Tidjanibacter sp. GTDB lineage: Bacteria > Bacteroidota > Bacteroidia > Bacteroidales > Rikenellaceae > WRDF01. The sequence continues at coordinate 79,777 of JAVBMR010000007.1, forward strand.
CGGCCGTGATGTATATGTCCGCTCCGGCGTTAGCTGCCGCATCGATCAGGAACGCGCCCGAGCCCGTGCAGACCGCCACGCGGCGGACAGTGCCGGGCAGGATGTCGCTGTGACGTATAACGCTAAGGTTCAGTGCATTTTTGATGTGTCGTATAAATTCAGCCGCCTGAATTTCGGCAGGCAGGTCGGCTATTATACCCGCCCCGTTGCCGCTGCCTTCCGGGGCGCATGGCGACAGTACAGCAATGTTCAGCAGGCCGAGTTCGCGTGCGAGCCGGTAGCTCATGCCGTTCTCGACAATATCGAGGTTCGTGTGGCAGGCATAGAGGGCTATGCCGCTTTTGATCGCGCGCTCCACTATGCGCTGAACGTGGTTTGCCCCGGTAAGCCTTTTCAGCGGGTCGAAGATGATAGGGTGGTGCGATATCACGAGGTTAGCGCCGAGCGCGGCGGCTTCGTCCAGCACCTCTTCCGTCACGTCGACGCATATCAGCGCCGCCGCGGCCTCGCCGTCCGGATTCCCCACGATAAGCCCCGAATTGTCGTAGGACTCCTGCAATGCCAGTGGCGCGGCGGCCTCGATTACGGCCGTTATATCTTTGATTTTCATTGTTCCGTGAATAGGTTGAGGCCCTGCTTCTAATGCAACTTTTTCAGCCTCTGTAAATTTCTATTTTTGCGTTGGGCTTTTCTGCCGTTTTTTCATTGCCGCTCTCCGTCCACCCCTTTAGGGCGGCGATGCGGGTTGCTGTGCAACTCGGGAGAAGGAATTTGCTCTTCCAACTAAACCCATGTGCTTTAGCGTATAGCTGTTTAGTCCCGGCGGCGGATGTCGGCGTAAGCCTTGCGCCGCAATTAATATAACGTTAAAACAGCGTTTGTTCGTATATCTGTGGGCGCTTGGGTTCTTCCTGCTCTTCGTAGTCGGCGGCGGTTTGTCCTGTAGTTTGCCAGGCGGCCTCGCTGTCGTCGGGGCTGAACGTGCTGCACGCGTCGTCCGTGCCGAACGCGCCTCCAGGTTCGGGAACGTCCGTCCTTAGGCCGCCTTCGACTACCTCTGTCGGGCCTTCCGCATCCGTGTCCGGCGTGCCAGCCTGATATGCTTCAGTCAGGCCTTCTGCCGGCGACTCTTTGTCTGCTTCTTCCCACGGGTCGGCGTAGTCGCCCGCGCTGTCCAGCTCGTCGTCGAATATATTTCCGAGGTTCCCGAGCGTATTGGCTTCATCCCGAGCCTCGTTCCGTGCCTCATCCTGAACCTCCGCATGTGCCGCAGCCGGGACTGCATCATGCACTGTTGTCCCCTGCGGCTGTTCCTGCGTGTCGTTCCAGCCGGCGAGTATGTTTTTGACCTTACGCAGTTCTTCCATCGCGGCGTCGCGTTCCACCTCGTTCAAAGGCCCTCCGGTTTCCTCTTCCGGATCGTCCCACGGCGAGGAACCGTCGGTCACGACCTCGGTGCGCACCTCGTCGGTTATCGTCACAAGCCCGTCGTCCCCGGCAGCGGAATCGGCGGCCGCCGCGCAGCCAACCGCAGCACCTGTATCTTCCGGGTACTCCTCGTCCAAATAGCCCTCGGGGCTGAATATCTCGCCATCCTGTTTGAGTTCCTCGCGTATTTCCACGAGCATGGCCCGTATAGACAGCAGCCTGTCCACGATCTCCATGTCGTGTGTTTCGCCGCTTTTGTTGTCCCTGAGCCTCCGCTGCGCTCCCGCGAGCGTCATCCCGCGCTCCTTCACGAGGTGGTAGATAAGTTTGAAATTATCCACGTCCTTCGGGGTGAACATGCGGTTGCCCTTGCTGTTCTTGTGTGGTTTTATGATGTCGAACTTCTTCTCCCAGAACCTGATAAGCGATGCGTTCACATCGAACATTTCGGCCACCTCGCCGATGGAATAATAAACCTTGTTTTTTGTATGTGTAATCTCTCCCATGGAATCCGTAAAAAGTTGTGCTACAAAAATAAGAATATTTTTAGCTAAACAAACGGTTTATGTATTTCAAAAATGCGATGCACCCGGTAAATCGCGCCGGAAATTTGCTGGTTGTCAAAAAAAGACTTATTTTTGCAGGTTGTTTAACCGATAATAATATTTTCAACGATGCCAAAATTAAAAACAAACTCGGCAGCCAAAAAACGTTTTACGTTTACCGGCACGGGTAAGATCAAAAGGAAACATGCCTTCAAAAGGCACATCCTCACAAAGAAAGACACTAAGCAGAAAAGGAACCTGACCTACTCGGGCCTCGTTTCGCCTGCCGACGAGTCGAAAATCAAAATGATGCTCCGATAAGCGTCGCGAGCACAAAAAATGTTAAACTAAGAGTGTTGTAGCCCCACCCATCGAGCGAAGCCCCGTCGTCGCGCCCAGCGCGGATAGGGAAAAAGCGAAGCGAGATAACAGAGGTGGATGGATGAAAACTCGGAGTTTGCAAAACAAACAAAAACAGTTAAACTAAGAGTGTCGCAGCCCCAAAGAACGGGAGAGAAACCTGTCGCTGAGCATTCGTAAAACTTAAAATTATGCCAAGGTCAGTAAATGCGGTAGCATCAAGAGCCAAAAGAAAAAAAGTTTTAAAACTTGCCAAAGGTAACTTTGGATCGAGGGGAAACGTTTGGACGGTTGCAAAAAACACCGTCGAAAAAGGTTTGACTTACGCCTACAGGGATCGTAAGAATAAAAAGAGGACTTTCCGCAGCCTGTGGATCCAGCGTATCAACGCTGCGTCGCGCGCTAACGGAATGACCTATTCTCAGTTCATAGGCAAATGCAACGCGGCCGGTGTGAAGATGAACCGCAAGGTTCTCGCAGATCTCGCGATGAATAGCCCGAAGGCATTCGAGAAAATAGTTAATACGGTTAAATAGCGGGCCCCGGTGCCTGAAAAGGGCCGCACCTGTAAAGGTGCGGCCCTTGTTTTTCAAGACTTATCCCTTTTGGGTTTGATTTCTTACCCACGAAGGTTAAGCCTGTCTTACAAATACTTTCCGACGCCACAGCGGGCGGCGACGGACGGCCTTCAGAAGGTCGTGCGAGGCTGAAGAAATTTTTGGGTGCCTATCCGCAATGCCTGCTGTACAGTGAGTTGTGTGACTTTTACAGGCCGCGCGTGGAGCGCGGCCCCATGGCCTGTGTGTTGGGAGGCTTGCCGCAGGCAAGCCGTGCAACCTGCCGCCCCATATGGCAGGCTGGTCGCTCCTGCGACACGGATAGAGCGTTAATGTTATTTTGCACCGCAATGTTCCGATGCGATTTTTCGCTCTTGCCCTCTCCGAGTGTCGGTAGACACTTTGCCCGTGGCTCGTCCGCATCCACCGCCGACGGCAAACCGCAGTGGATATTTTGCGGATAAGTATATTTCTTTGAGGCTTTTGATGTTTTGGCCCTGTCCGGCCTTAAAATAAGATCGTTGATGCTTTCGGTGTGGCAGGATCAATCCATTAGGCCTCAGGGACAGTCTCGTCGTTTCCATTGACACCTTGTGCCTCTTCCGTTTTTTGAGCCTCGGGGGTCGCGTTTTCTTCCGTTTCTATCTCGGGAGCGGCTGCTGTCGCCGAGATTTCGACAGCTTCGATGGTGGCAGGTTCCGTGTTCGGGACAAGTGTTCCGGCAATGTAATTATTTATACGGTTGAAATAATCGACTATATCCTGATCGGTGAATGAGGCCGCGGGCCTGTCGGTTTCCGCTGCTTCGGCATGCTCGTCTGCCAGATCTGAGATATAGCGTGTCGAGAACGCTCTGGCGCGGCCGTTGCCGGTATCTATTATCAGGGGGAAGAATACCGTTTGGGCTGCGGCGTTTGCCGCGGCTGCGCTAATGGCTGCGCCGACAAGCCCGAACATCATTCCCGCGCTCTGCACACCGCTTTTTGCCTGCTGCGCTTTCACATGTTCGTTTATAATACTGGTGGGAATAACGAGCGAATCCTGCATTTGCTTATTCAGCGGGACCTCGGCGAAGACCACTATGTACCTTCCCGAGGTATGGGCTTTCGCGAAACCGTTCATTCCTGTGAACAGCCTTTTGTTTATGTATAATGTATCTTCGAAGGCGATCCCCCAGGATTCTTTTATTATGTTGCCGAACTTTTTGATGCCGTTTCCAAAGACTTCTTCGGTGGTGTAAGTGGCGCGTAACGGTGCTTTCTTGCTTTTGTTCGCCTGTCTTATAATGACGGCGTTTGAGTATGCCGCGTTTTTGTTGTTCGAGTCTTCCAACGTCAGGTAGAGATGGGATATGGCCTTTGTTGCGGTGTCTCCTTTTTCCTGGGCAATCGCATAGCTCACTGCGAGCAGTGATGCGATGGTTAATAAAATCTTCTTCATGGGTTTTGTAGTGTTCGGGGTTGGTAGTTAGAGTATGATGAATATCGCCGGGCGCTTGTTGATATCCGGTTTCGGCCGTGACCTCCAGTCTTTTACGGTTGCCGTGACGATGAACTCTTCTGGGCCTGTGATGTCGCAGGCCACGCAAAGCCTCGTCGTGGGGGCGCAGGCCGAGAGGAAATCGTCGAACAGTTTCGAGTTGCGGTAGGGGGCTTCGATGAACATTTGGGATTGGTGTTCGGCCTGCGCCCGTTTCTCGAACCGGCCGATGGCTTTGGCGCGTTCGGGCGGTTTCACAGGCAGGTAGCCGTTGAAGGCGAACGACTGCCCGTTCAGCCCCGAGGCCATCAGCGCCATCAGGATGGACGACGGGCCAACCAGCGGGACGACCCTTATCCCGTGAGCATGGCAGAGCGCCGCGACGTCCGCCCCCGGGTCGGCCACGCCCGGGACTCCGGCCTCGGATATGACCCCGGCGTCGCGCCCTTCCAAAAGGGGCTTTATGAGCCGTTCGATATCCTGCTGCTGAGTGTGTTCGTTGAGTTCGGCGAACTCCAGTTCCTCGATGGGCCGCCCGAGTTTGGCGCTGCTGAGGAACCGGCGGGCGCTACGCGTGTTCTCCACTATGAAATAATCGAGCGACGCCATGACGCCGCCGTTCGCCGCCGGAAGTACATCGAATGGCGCGGTTTCCGCAATGGGGCAGGGGATAAGGTATAGCGTGCCTTTGCTCATCGTTTTTGTTCAAGTTTGGTTGTGCTTTCCCCCTCGGTTTCTCGGGGCTGCGGTTTAGGTCGTGTGTTGGTCGGGCGTGTGTAAAGATGCTTATTCCGTAACCTCGATGGCGTTTTGCGGTTCCGGCGCTGCCGGTTCGTGGGACGAATTGAAGCTCCGGACGCTGAAGTACACCGCTGCCAACGCGAGGATCACCACTACGTTAAGGGCGATTTTGAACGGTTTGCGCTTCAGCAAACTGTCGACGAAAAGCGAGATGCCCGCAAGCCCGACTATCGGCCAGACCATGGATATATGGCCCGTTTTCAGTCCCGTAACTGTGAGCATGACGCCTGCGACGATCATTACAGCGCCCAATACGCGGTCGCGGATCGCCTCTTTTTTCGACTTTTGCGCGGTTGAGTGGGCTGGAGAGCCTGATGCGCCTGAAGGGGCCGAAGTGCCTGGAGTGCCTGAGGCGTTTGAAGTTTGTTCTGCCATAGCTGTTATTCTTTGGTGTAAATACGTTTTACGCGGCCGGATATACCCGTCATGATTTCGTAAGATATCGTGCCGAGTACGCGTGCCATGTCTTCGACAGTGTTGTGGGGCAGGGGGCTGAATATGAATACAGGGTCGCCCTCCTGCGCCTCAATGCCCGTGACGTCTATCATGCAGGTATCCATGCAGATGCGGCCGACGATCGGGACGCGCTCGCCTTTGACAGACACCGACCACGCGCCTTCGCCCAGGTGGCGGTTGAGTCCGTCGGCGTAGCCTATCGGAATAGTGGCTACGCGGCTCATACGGCGCAAATGCCCGGCTCGGCCGTAGCCGACTGTCTGCGAGGCGTCCAGTTCCTTGATCTGTACTATGCGCGTGCGAAGCGTGCTTATGTGGCGCAGGCTGTGCGTGCCGGCCTTGCCGATGCCATACAGCCCGATGCCGAGCCGCGCCATGTCGAACTGCGCCTGCGGGAAGCGCTCAATGCCCGCCGAGTTAGCGATATGGCGCAGAGGCGCGTAGGGCAACGTTGCCATGATACGTTTCGACAGTTTCTCGAACAACGCGATCTGCGCGAGGGTGAAGCTGTCCTGCCCGGGGTCGTCCGAGGCGGCGAGGTGCGAAAATATCGAAGATACGCGGACAGTATTGGCCAGTTTGGCGAGTTTGCCGTTCAGCGTGTCGATGTCTTTTTCCTCGAACCCGAGGCGGTGCATGCCTGTGTCGAGTTTGATGTGGATGGGGTAGTCGCGCTCGCCGTAGCGCCTCACGGCATCGACGAAGCCGTCGAGCGACGCGAAACTGTATATTTCCGGTTCGAGCCTGTTGGCGACCATCAGCCCGAAGCTGTCCGAGTCGGCGTTGAGTACCACTATGGGCATGGTTATCCCGCTCTCGCGCAGTTGTATGCCCTCGTCGGCGAAGGCCACGGCGAGGTAGTCCACGCCCTGGTGCTGGAGCATGGCCGCCACTTCGTACGTGCCGTTGCCGTAGCCGCCGGCCTTGACCATCGCCATCAGTTTTGTGCCCTTGTCGAGCATGGCGCGGTGGGCGTTGAGGTTGTGTATCATGGCGTCGAGGTCGATTTCGAGCACGGTCGTGTGGCTCATGCGTTCGAGCGTGTGCGCGATGCGTTCGAACTGCGCCTGCCGGTTACCCTTGACAAGCACTGCCTTGCCCGAGATGTCGGTCGTGATGAAACTCTTGAGCCATGTCTCGGCCGAGGCATAGAATGAACACGGGACTGTGAACAGTTTCGAGTAGCGGTGCAGTTTCGGGCCGATGCCCACGAAACTTTCGATCCCGGCCCTGCCCACCATCTCGGCGACTTTGGCGTACAATTCTTCCTCGGCGTAGCCGCTCTGGAGGATGTCGGAAAGTATGAGCATCTGTGGCCGCCCGCCCGCAATGTTGTTCATGTAGTCGAGGGCGATGGCCAGCGAGTTTATATCAGAGTTGTATGAGTCGTTGACAATGAGTGAATTGAGCAGACCCTCTCTGAGTTCGAGGCGCATGGCCACGGGGTACAGTTCGGCGAGGCGCCCTACGGCATCGGCGTGGTCGAAGCCCAGCGTGTCGGAAATGGCGAGCGCCGACGCCGCGTTCTCCCGCGAAGCCATGTCGCCGAACGGGACCAGCGCGTCTATCTCCTGCGACGAATCGACAAACTGCCTGCCGGGGTATGTTTTTTCTATGAGGCCGGCCGCCACAGCGCACGAGCCGTTATAAATTATCGTTTTTGCCGAGGCGAAAAGTTTTATTTTTTCGGCGGTCTTTTCCTCGACCGAGGCGAAATTTTCCTGATGGGCGTCGCCGATATTGGTCATCACGCCTATGTCGGGACGTACGATTGCCGCCAGCCGCTCCATCTCGCCCGGCTCCGAGATCCCGGCCTCTATCAGCGCCGCCTGCTCGTCGCCCTCCATCATGAGCAGCGACAGCGGGACGCCTATCTGCGAGTTGTAGCTCTTGGGGCTGCGGAAAACCTTAATTTTGGGCGGAAGCAGCTGCGCCGCCCACTCCTTGACTATCGTCTTCCCGTTGCTGCCGGTGATGCCGATGACCGTGCCTTTGAATTTCGAGCGGTAGTCCCCGGCAAGCCTTTGAAGTGCCGCGACCGAGCTTTCGACCATCACGAAACCGGCCTCGGGGTAGCCTGCTGTGGCTATGTCGCGTTCGATGACGAATGCCCTCACACCCCTCGAATATAGTTCGTTAATGTAGGCATGCCCGTCATGGTTGATGCCGCCTATGGCGAAGAACAGCGATCCCCCGCCTGCAGAAAAACTCCTGCTGTCCGTAAATACCGCCCTCACGGTGCTGTCCCGCCCGTCGGGCCTGCCTTCGCATATGGATGCTATTTCGCTGAGTTTGTATTTCATGCCGTTCTAAAATATTAATGCAAGGTACGCTTTTTATTGTTACTTTTTGTCAATGATTCAAAAGTAACAAGAGAAAAACAATAGGTCCAAACTTGTATATAGTTACCTTAATTATATCTTTGCGGACAAATTGCAGAATTACAGCTAAAAACACGCAAAACACGCATGGAAAAAACAAATGTAAAGGTAGTGGTGGCCGACCCTACGACGCTCGGACTGTTCGGTCTGGCGATAGTCACACTGGTGGCTTCTTCGCAAAAATTGGGATGGACCGAAGGGCTTTCCCTCGTTTTGCCCTGGGCGCTGCTGCTGGGCGGATTGGCGCAGTTCGTCGCCTCGATGTTCGACTTCAAACACAACAACCTCTTCGGGGCCACGGCGTTCGCCGCCTACGGGCTGTTCTGGATGGGTATGGGCATGACGTGGCTGATCCGGATGGGGTGTTGGGGCGATGCACTGGCTTCGGCCGCCGATCCGCGCCAGTTGGCTTTCGTGTTCATAGGTTACTTTATCCTGACCACGGCGCTCACCGTATCGACGCTCAAGATGTCCAAAGCCATGTTCGTACTGCTGGCACTGATCATGGTGCTGTTTCTGGGATTGGCGCTCGACGCTTTCGGATTCGGACACGTTTGGCACGCCGTGGCCGCATGGAGCGAACTGGCCATCTCGCTGCTGACGTTCTATGTTTTGTCTGCCAAATACCTCAACGAATTTTTCGGCAAGCAGATATTGTGTGTAGGCAAACCGTTCTTGAAATAACGGAATTATCCCTTTTAGTCATATTCGGTTCTTCCGGCCTGCAGCCAGCGGGAGGATGAATGTCATTCGGCCCTCCGCGCCGGGTGGAAAGCTAACTGCACTTCGTTTGTTTTTCTCCTCGCGGCTCGGCAGATGCCACAAGTGGCATCTTCTCTCGCTCGCAGCGTCGATTGCGGGCCGACAGCTTTGCAAAACAAAGCTGATTTTCAGACAAATGAGATTTTAATGCCTCGTTTTTCTAAATGCACAACGGGTTTAAAAAAGTATATAGTAAAGGCGCCCCGGAAAGGGGCGCCTTCTTGTATCCTGAACGCGTGAGGCGCTAATACTTGTAATGCTCCGGCTTGTAGGGGCCTTCTGGTTTCACGCCGATGTATTCGGCCTGGTCGGGCGTGAGTTTTGTCAGGCGCACGCCAAGCTGTTCGAGGTGCAGGCGGGCAACCTCTTCGTCGAGGCGCTTGGGCAGGCGGTAGACGTCAATCGCGAGGTCGCCGCGTTTTTCCCAAAGTTCGATCTGCGCGAGGGTCTGGTTGGTGAACGAGTTGCTCATCACGAACGAGGGGTGCCCCGTGGCGCATCCGAGGTTTACGAGTCGCCCTTCGGCGAGGATGAATATAGCGTGTCCGTCGGGGAACGTGTACTTGTCGACCTGCGGTTTGATAACGGTTTTCACGGCGTCCGAGGCGTCTAACTGGGCCATCTGTATCTCGTTGTCGAAGTGGCCTATGTTGCACACGATGGCCTGGTCCTTCATCTTTTTCATGTGTTCGAGCGTGATGATGTCCTTGTTCCCCGTGCAGGTAACGTAGATATTTCCCTCGGCGAGGGCGTCCTCGACGGTCTTCACTTCGTAGCCTTCCATTGCGGCCTGAAGCGCGCAGATGGGGTCGATCTCGGTCACGATCACACGCGCGCCGTAGGATTTCATGCTCTGGGCGCAGCCCTTGCCTACGTCGCCGTAGCCGCAGACCACCACCACTTTACCCGCTATCATCACGTCCGTAGCGCGCTTGATGCCGTCGGCCAGCGATTCGCGGCAGCCGTACAGGTTGTCGAACTTGCTTTTGGTCACCGAATCGTTGACGTTGATGGCCGGCACAAGAAGTTCGCCGCGTTCCACCATCTGGTAGAGGCGGTGTACGCCGGTGGTCGTTTCTTCCGAAACGCCGCTCCACTCGGCGACTGTGCCATGCCATTTTTTAGGCTCTTCTTTGAGGATGGTTTTGAGCGTGTCGAGGATGATTTTTTCTTCGAGGCTTCCCGGCTTCACGTCGAGTACCGAAGCGTCGCTCTCGGCCGCGTAACCCTTGTGTATCAGGAGGGTGGCGTCGCCGCCGTCGTCAACGATGAGGTTCGGTCCTTTGCCGCCGGGGAACGAAAGCGCCATCGCCGTACACCACCAGTATTCCTCAAGGCTCTCGCCTTTCCACGCGAACACCGGCACGCCTGCTTCGGCGATAGCCGCCGCGGCATGGTCCTGCGTCGAGAATATGTTGCAGCTGCACCAGCGCACGTCGGCACCCAGCTCGACGAGCGTTTCGATCAGCACGGCGGTCTGGATCGTCATGTGGAGCGAACCCATCACGCGCGCGCCCTTGAGCGGCTTCGAAGTGGCGTATTTGCGCCTTACGGCCATAAGGCCCGGCATTTCCTTTTCGGCGATCTCTATCTCGCGGCGACCCCAGCCTGCCAACGACATGTCGGCCACCTTGTAGGGCATTTCCTGTTGTACGAACATTATTTGTGTGTTTTAAAGTATTCCTGAATCGTTTCCCGGTCGCGGTCTACCGCCGTTTTGAGTTCATCGGCCGAATGAAACACGCGTTCCCCGCGTATGTATTCCAGCAATTCGACCTCTATGACTTTCCCGTAAAGGTCGCCGTCGAAGCCGAAAATATTTATCTCCAGCACCGTGCCGCCCGGCTTTGTGTCGGGGTTTACGGGAGCGCCGGGGATCGTGTTCTTGCGGCCGACATTCGCCATGCCATCGTAAACCTGTCCGTCAACAACTGCCCGCGCCGCGTAGACGCCCTCGGTTATCGCCGTGCCGCTGTCGAGCGCGATGTTGGCTGTCGGGAAGCCCAACTTCCGACCCAACCGTTTGCCGCTGATGACCGTCCCCGTGATTTTCGTTGCCATGATGATGAATGATTCGCCGGCAAAGTTAATAAAAATGGCGGCATTACGAAAAGTAATGCCGCCATGTTCACGCGTGCCTGTTTTTACCTCCATTGCACAGGCAGCGGACCCGTGTATTCGCCCTGGACCGCGCCTATTCCAACCATAGTGCATTTGAATGTAATCGTGTAGGTTTCGTTGGCTTCGGAATATTTAATCACTACTTTGCCAGAGGTGACGTCTCCCGATCCGCTGTTCGGGCCGCCGTAACCGCAGAATGTCCCTGAGTTCCCGCTCTCGCTGAAATTGTAGGTTCCTGCGGGAATACGTGTTTTCCCTTTCGCGCAATACATTTCGAGCTGAACGAAGATTCCGCTGCCGTACAACTCCACATCGATGTTGCATACGTTTCCTTCATCGCCGTGATTCGCCTGCAAAGCGTTGGTGATGTCGTAAGTCTGGCCTCCGCAGGACATGGCGTTGTCGAGATTGACCGACAGGCCGCCGTCGCCGCCATCGTCTTTCTTGCATGAAGCGGTCAGTGCCGCCGCGGCGAGCAGAAGTAGAAAAATCTTTTTCATTTGATAAATGATTTAGGGTTAATAATCCATATGTATCATATATGATAACATATGTGCAAATATATACATTTTTCTTTGTTATCAAATAAGATAACAAAGAAATGGACGAATCTGAATTGTTTATCAAGGTGGGCGAGCGGATACGGGATTTCAGGCAGGGGCAGTCTATGAGCCAGAGCAGCCTTGCTGACGAATGCGATTTCGAGCGGTCGAACATGTCGCGTATCGAGGCGGGGCGGACCAACCTCACTCTGCGCAGCCTCTTTCGCATCAGCCGCGCACTTGGCGTGAAACTGTCCGATCTGCTCGATGTCGAGTGACGAAGTGGATTCGGTTGCGATAAAAAACCGGCCGGGCTTTGTGTAAGTCCGGATAATTTCCTATATTCGCACCCGTTATCGGGCGCGGTTCGTGCTGCGTGCTGAAAACAAAGGTTCTTGTTATTAACGGAGAGATGCCAGAGTGGTCGATCGGGGCGGTCTCGAAAACCGTTGTACCCGCGAGGGTACCCAGGGTTCGAATCCCTGTCTCTCCGCCAGGAACACTGGAAATTCGATGCAAAACCCTGCAAATTAAACGTTTGCAGGGTTTTCTATTTTGAGTTGACCGGCACCGGAAAGCGGTTTTAGGCAGGCTGACCGGGCCAAATTCGAGAACAAAACAGACTGTGCGATGTTGTTCTCGAATCGGCGTCAAACAACTGTGGTTCACAGAATTGCACTCACATGCCGATTGACACGAGTACACGTATTTCATACTTTTGACCCATTAAAAACTGTTAAAACTCAAAAGCTATGAAACAGGCGCGATTAACGATCGGATTTTGCATCAAGCGGGCACGAGTATCGGCTGACAACCAAGTGCCTATCTACGTCCGGGTGACGGTGGACGGCGACCGCAAGGAACTGGCGACCAACTGGAGTTCCTAACTTAGTCCGCACAAAAAGTTAAGGTTGTTTAATAATCTTAACTTTGAAAAATGGGAACACACAGGCAGTATGATCGTTCGTTCAAGGAACGTGCGGTTAAGTTGAGTTACGAACGGGATAACATCA
>JAVBMR010000009.1:0-13322 GCA_031552235.1 Tidjanibacter sp.
TTGTCTTCCGAGAACTCGGCAGTCCAAGCGATAGCGCTGTTCGTTGAAACATCGTAGCTCGACACGCTGTAGGTCTTCGTGCCGCCTGTGTAATCGTAAGCATCTGTAGTCGCAGCGCCCGTCACGGTCAGCGCCGGAACGGCCGGCGTATATGCCACGCAGCGGATGGGGTAGCCGTGTTTACGGTCATTGTTGCACCAAGAGTCGAGGAAAGTATTGTAGAAGAGCAAGTCGTAACCATTGATAGTAAAGTGCGGAGTAACAGACCAGTAGATGCCGTAGGTTCCAAAGTCCGCGATTTCTCCAGACATGGGGCTGCGGCCGCCTATAGCCGGATAGAACTGGCTCTTTGTCGAGCCATAGTTAGACCAGCGGCCGGGAACAGGAGCAGCAGTACTATATTGTGCCGCCCAACCGCCATCGGTAAACTGCTCGTAAGGATTGCCAGTGGGCATGCGGTAGTTGCCTCCGCCGTTTTCGGCCAGTTTACACGGGTCGCCCAGACCGGCTGCGTTGTCCTGCGCCGGGAATGTTGCGCCTGTAGCATAAGGCACGCTCGTCCAATCGTCGGTGATCGTTCCGGCGAATCCGGTGGGTTTCCATACCACGTCCGTTACATCGAACGTATCGCCCTCGACTCCTTTGCCCTGGCTTATCGCCACGGTCGAACCCCACTTGAAGTAGACCAAATAGACCGTTTCGCCGGCCGAACCTGCCGGGGAGTTCCCCTGGGCGTCGTACTCTTTCGAACCTTTGATGGTGAGATTGCCGCTTTCGGCGCCAACCCCGATAACTCCCGGAGGGGCGAGGATCACAGGAGCCTGCCTCACTGTAACCGGCACGCGCAAACGCCCTGCCGTAACGTAGAAAGTGGCCGTGCGCTCGACGATGCCCACGTTGACAGGCATTGTCAGCGAAACCGTCTGCTTCGTTTCGTCGCCGGGGCCATCGGTCTTGCTGAAGCTCAGCCATCCCGTACCACCGGTATAGGTGATATTCCCTGTGTCGATCTTCCAGCCACCCACGGCGTCCGTCATGACCGAAAGTATGTTGTCGGTATTGGCTGCCGTCACGGCGTTGAACCCGAACGAGAAGTCGCGCGGCATTACGGCGAGGTAGTTCTGGTTGTCGAAAGCCACGTAGTCCATCTCGGTTTCCTCGAATTCCTCGACTTCGACTTTGGTGTTTACCGGGTCGGAGTTCAGGGCTTCTTCCGCTGTGGCGTAGCCGTTGCCGCTGACGCCTGTGATGTTGACGATATAGCGGTGGTTGCGCAGGACGTTCAGGCGGTCGTTGTTCGACGCGCTCTTGAACAGGTCGATGCGGTACCATGTGGCGGTGCCGTTGTTGTACTTACCCTCGATCAGCAGGCAGGTCATGTCCTTCGGGTCTGCCGTGTTGCGGATGTCCGATTCGGCGATGTAGACTTCGCGGATGAATGCCCAGCCTTTGCCGTCTGTGGGGGTGTATTCTATGTATGGTTTTGTGTCGGACGACGACAGCCCGGCCACCGATGGCAGCTTGGGCGTGGTTGTCCAGTTGGTTCCGAGGGGTGCGGCGTAGCCAGATGTGCGGACGTTGCGCACCTGCATTTTCGTGATCACGAATGTGGCCCCGAGGCCTTCGGCTGCGTAATTGGCCGTGTAGTCGACCGCCGGGTTCTCGTATCCGGTCTTGAACTTCAGCCCCACGTCGATGCGGGCGACCGCACGGGTCATGAAGACTTTCGCAAGGGTGGTCGATGAGGTTACCTCGATCGCGGCGTGTTCGCCCCACATGGGGAAGGGCTTGGCCGATCCCGATGCGGCGATCCACTTGCCTGCGTCGGCCCCGGACGTATAAAAGTAGTCCGATCCGCTGAATTTGATCTGCTCAAGGACTTCCTGCTTGGTTTTGCCTGCGAATCCGTCGGCGAGGGTTTCGATCTGTCCGTCCGAGAGGTTTGCGAGCATTACGAACGAGTATTTCTCGCCGCCCTGGCTTTTCTTGACATACACTTTCGCTGTTTTCTCGTTTGCGGCGACGGCGGGCCTGATGTCTGCGGCGTGCGAGGCGTATGCGAACTTGCCGTCCTCGCCGAACGCCAGCAGGTCGATTGAACGGATCGCGTTCTCGTCGGCTTGTGTCATTGCACGTCCCGCGGGGGTCACGGTGTTATGGTCCGGGACCTGGAGGGTTATCGTCAGCACGTTGTCGTGCCGGGCGGAGGGTTTTTCGGTGCGGTCTGCCGCACAGCTTCCCATCGCAATGGCGAGGATGGCGGCACACACTATTCTAAGCACTCTCGTTTTCATATATGGTTGTTTGTTTTTTGTTGTTTTTAGCGCCCTGCGGAGGGATCAGGCTCCGCGGGGCAATGTTAACGCACTTTATTATTCTGCGACGCTGCGGGCGGCGAAGCCGTAGGCGCGGAGGTAGTTGTTGTACTGCGGGTAGACAGCAACGTCCCTGAAGTAGAAGTTGTAACCGACGGTAGCCGAGGCCGGGGTACCAGACCAACAGTTGGCGAATGAAACAACGCCGAGGAAAGCCCCCGTCTGGAAGTAACGGTAGCCCGTAGTAGGATAGAATGTCGTTCCGCCGGTTCCGTTCAGACCAAGGTAGAAGTTCCAGCCTTTGTCGAACGCCCCGCTTACATTGCAATTGGTAGGACCGCCGAATGTAACATTATTCCCATCCGACGTAAACCCTGTCCATGCGCCGCTCGGAGGCATAACGAATCCCACGGGGCTGGGGTCGTAGACAGTCTTCACCGGCTTGGTGGTATTGACGGTCGTTACGGTATTCTCCATGCTCCAAAGGTTGTTGTATGTTGTCGAGCACCAGTTGTCAGCAACAGAAGCCACAGTATAGAACGTGTTGGGGTTCGCGATGGCAGTCCCCAATGCGACTGCACCATTGGGCGCTTTGATAAATGTATAGCCTCCTGTGCCATAGTAGAGCGTCTTCTCGGCTGTTTCAGAGGTTCCGGCCGCGGGCCGCATCGGGTCCTTGCGGCCCCACTGCCAGTAGGGATTGTTTCCGCCGCGGATTACCTTTCCGTTGTTCTGCGTAATGGTAAAGGTTTCTGTCAGCGGGCCTTCGATACCGGTCTGGCTGACGCGCACCTGCACACTGCGGGGTTCGTCGTTGTTAGGGCCTACGCCATACTTCGTCGTTCCCATGTTGCACCACCCAAGGTTGTACTTCATAAAGTTGAAAGTCGTGTTCGGGGCCGTACGGTTCGCCGTAGCGTCGGTTTGAGGGTTTGCCGCGTCGAAAACAGTCGTGGCCGTTACCCAGATATGCCAGCTCCACAGGATGACATTGCTCGAATTTCGCACGGCAACTATGGCGTTGCCCTGTTTGATATTCGCCGCAGGAACGTCGAATTCGAGATAATGTCCGTCACCGGACAGCTCTATGTTTTCTATCAACCCCGGAGCGTCCATCCAAACAAGCGTGGCGTCGTAAGGTGTGAACTGGTCGTAGATATACGGCCCTGTGATGGCGGCGTTGTCGTGGCGCACGAATGCGGTCAGCTTGTTGGTTCCCGTCGTAGTCGAGTAGGCGCTTGTGTTTGTTGCACCCGCCTTGATAGCGTTACCATACACCAGCGGCAACTTGTAGTAGCCCGGCGCGTTGATTACATAGCAGTTGGCAGTGTTCCTGTTCGTGCCATTATCGGCCGCACCCTTGGTCGAAAGGTCGTGCGGAGCTGCCGATGTAGCCACCACGGCGGCCGCTTTCAGCAGGTCGTCCTCCGGGCAGTACGCAACGCCCGTGAACGCTTGCGTTGTGGCATCGTAGTTGGCTGCGGTTTTGCTTCCCGCCGCGCTGGTTGTGAACGCTGTAAGCCATGTCGGTTTGGTCGCCGTCCAGTTTGTGCCGTCGGTCGAGAATTCGGCCTTCCATGCGATAGGGCTGTCAGTTGCGGTATCGTAGCTCGACACGCTGTAGGTCTTCGTTCCGCTTGTATAAACATAAGCGTCTGTAGTCGCCGCACCCGTCACCGTCAGCGCCGGAACCGCCGGCGTATATTCCACGCAGCGGATGGGACTGCCGTAGTCAGATCGGGTCGTACTCAGCTCTCCTGCCCCAAAAGTTGCAGACATAAACAGGGCATAACCTTTGTATGCACCACCACTGTACGTTGCAGAAGGCAACCAGTAGAAACTCCCCTGCAAGCTAGCAATACCCAGGTATCCTTGGGAATCTCGTTTCCCTACAAGAGGATAGAACTGGCTCTTTATCGAGCCGGAATTCGACCAGCGGCCGGGTGTGGGAACAGCAGCACTGTATTGCGTAACCCATCCGCCATCGGTAAATTCGGAAGAAGGATTCATGCGGTAATTGCCGCCGTTATTCTCGGCCAGCTTGCACGGATCGCCCAGACCGGCGGCGTTGTTCTGCGCCGGGAACGATGTTGTGCCTGCACCATAAGGCACGCTCGTCCAATCGTCGGTAATCGTCCCTTTATCGAATTCCGCCGGTGCCCAGGCCACGTCCGAGGCGTCGAACTCATCGGTATGACCTGTTCCCTGGCCTATCGCCACGGTCGAACCCCACTTGAAGTATACCGCATAAACCGTTTCGCCTGCCGAACCTGCCGGGGAGTTCCCCTGGGCGTCGTATTCTTTCGAACCCTTGAGGGTCAGCTTCTTACTATCCACACCCACGCCGAGTACTCCCGGAGGGGCGAGGATGCCCGACGTCTGTTTCACAGTCACCGGCACACGCATGCGTCCGGCAACAACGTTAAAAGTAGCCGTGCGCTCGGCGCCGCTGACGTTCAAAGGCATTATCAGCGAAACGCTCTGCTTCGTCCCGTTGCCGGCACCTGAAGCAGACGAGAAACTCAGCCAGCCCGTACCGCCGGTATAGGTGATGCTACCGGTGTCGATGCTCCACCCGCCGGAATAGTTGGTCTGAACCGTGAGTTTATTGTTGGTATTGGCTGCCGTCACGGCGTTGAACCCGAAATTGAAGTCGCGCGGGCTGACCATGACATAGTTCTGGCCGTCGATCTGCACCGGGTCGATCCTCTCGTCGTTCCAATAGATGACGTTGCTCTCCAGATTGTACGGATCGGAATTGAGCGCGTCGTCCGCATCGCCGTAGCCGTCGCCGTTGACGCCCGTGATATTGACGATATAGCGGTAGTTGCGCAGGATATCGAGGCGGTTGCTGCGTGCCTCGCCCTGGGCGTCGCGGTCGTAGAAATCGACACGGTACCATGTCGGGTCGCCGCCGTTGTATTTACCCTCGATCAGCAGGCAGGTCATGTCCTTCGGGTCTGCCGTGTTGCGGATGTCCGATTCGGCGATGTAGATCTCGCGGATGAGCTGTTTGCCGCCAACTATCTCGTTCTTGTACTCGATCATGCCTTTTTTATCGGCAGCGAGCAAGCCAGCCACCGAAGGTTTTTCATCGGCAAAATTAGTCCCCAGCGGAGCGGCATAGCCAGATGTGCGCACGTTGCGCACCTGCACGGACACTATCTCGAAATTGCTGAGCCCCTCGGCTGCGTAGTTGGACGTATAGTCGATCGCCGGATCGGTATAATCGATGGGGGTTTCGCTCTCGTCCTTCGTTTTGAAGTTCAGGCCGACATCTATACGCGCCACCGAACGCACCATCACGATACCCGACAGCCTGGTCGCGGCCGCGACCTTCACGGCCGCGTGCTCGCCCCACATCGGGAACGGCTTGGCAGACCCGGAAGCGGAGATCCACTTGCCTGCGTCGGCCCCAGCCGTATGATAATAGTCCGACCCGCTGAACGTGATCTGTGCGAACACTTCCTGTTTAGTCTTGCCGTCGAATCCGTCGGCCAGCGATTCGATGTATCCCGCAGGCATGTTGGCCAGGAACACGAGCGTGTATTTTTCGCCGCTCTGGCTCTCGTTGACCTCTACCTTGCAGATCCTTTCGTTGGTCGCGCTGCCGGGTGTGAGGTCGGTCGAGCGGAAAGTGTAGGCAAACTTTCCGTCCTCGCCGAACGCCAGCAGATCGATCGACTTCACGTCGTTCTCCTGCGCCTGGTTCATCGCGCGGCCGGCAGGCACCGTCGTATTCAGCCCCGGTATACGGAGCGTGATGGTCAGCATATCCCCGCTGAGGCTGCCGGTGCGGTTGCACGGCCCGTCGTTTTTCTCGGCCACGCAGCTGCCCATCGCAACCGCCATGACGGCGGCACAGAGGATACTAAGCAATTTCGTTTTCATATCTTTTTCGTTTCTTTTATTTCAGGTTTAGATGCCGCTGTTCTGGATCACGATCTCCCAGCCGTTGATGAATATCGAAACCAGGGCCCAGTTGCCCATTTCCTCGCGTACCGTATAGACCAGCGTGTATTCGTCTTCCCAATCGAGGTCCTGGTCGGTGCAGATGTAGGCGATCGCCCCCAGTATTTCGCGCGAGAGCCACAGGTTGTACAGCGGGGTGTTGGGATGGGTGTTCGCGGCGATGCGCAGGCGCACTCCGTCGCATTCGTTCGAGAAGAGGCGGTAGATGTTGAAGTCCGCCTGCATCCACAGGTCGTCTTCGTCGTATGTGTATGTAGGTATGTAGTTCAGCGGGAGGTATTGCGATTCTGCCGCCAGAGTGTTGTCGCAGTTATAGATACCGTTGACCCCTGTCATCGTTATTGTAAACAGCGATGGGTCGATGGGCTGTCCGTCGGGATCCTGTATGATGATGCGGATCTTGTTTGTGTTCTTGGTCATGTAGACGTCGGCGTCTGTTTGGCGCAACGATCCGACCGCTACGGGAGTGTCGGCATGGAAAAGCGATGCGGTCGAGCCGAAGTCGCCGCTCTGTGTTTTCAGGCGCAATTGCATCTGCGCGTAATTGTCATGCACGGCGATCAGGTGGTCTTGTTCGTCGTAGTTGCCCCATGTGACGATGCGGTAATCGCCTTTGGGGAGCATGAGTTTTGTTCCGTGGTTTTCGTCGAGCGACGATACCGGAATGCGTTTATGGTCGGCCAGGGAACCGTCCCCGGCGTTATATATGAAGATATCGAGCGTCGATACCTGTTGGGCCAGGCGGCATCCGTCGCTGCCCATGTGATATGTGTAGAAAAAGCGCAGGTATAGCCCCTCGGGACAATTCGAGTTATCCTCTTTGATGGTATCGCACCCGCTGATCGTTGTCGCGGCGGCCAAAACGAGGCAGAGGGCGGCAAGACGCGATGCAATATGTCGAAAAATAGACTTCATGGTATAAATCGTGCTAAATGTTGTCCGTTATGTTTTGCTGACAGGCTTTCTGTAAGCGCTTGAAAATTCTGAAAAGTTTTATAAAAACCTGCCCGCAACCCTATGGTTGCGATTGCGGGCAGGATGATAGGGCAGATTACAATTCGCCGTTCTGAACAGCAACAGTCCAGTTGAGAACAGTGATCACAGCGCGCATGTTGGTAGGCATGATCGGATCTGTATCGTCACCGCCGTCGTTAGGATCGTCATCGCCCGGATCTTCCTGGTCGTCACCTTCGTCACCGGGGTTGTCGGGGTTGTCGGGATCCTCTAAGCCGTCGCCGGGGCCATCGGTAACACCTACTGCATTGATCTTGGTAATGGTAACATTGAAGTACTGGTTACGCTCTACGTTATACGCTGCGGCACCTGTTTCGCCTTCCTGTTTAACCGGCAGGTAGTAGTAGCAAATACCGTCTGAGTATTTCACTTTCTGGAACGCGTCAGTGTCGAAACCTGTGGGTTCTGCGTTGTAGAATTTACTGTCGTAGAAACCGGTAGCGTCGCCGTCTGTGTTCAGGCAAGCCAGGCGCCAGAAGCTGCCGTCAGTGTCGCGGGCGGCTTCATTGGCTATTACTGCAGATCCGTCAGCGATATAGAGGTTTGCGATGTCAGGAGTGTATTTACCACGGATGATCATAGTGGTAGTCGTACCCACACGAGGAGTCGAGTTGCTGTTTTCCATCATGTACGTAGCCTTGCTGCCGTCTGCGGTTTTGTATACAAGGTTGTTGAAATAGTTGTCTTCATCGTAGTCGTCTGCGAGTACGGAGTAGAACGGGGTCTTGTAGATAGACGATTCAACAACCGGCATGAAATACATATTCTTAGGGTTGTTGATAACGCGGTACTGTGCGGCTGTGAATGTACCTCCGTCTTCTACGTCAGTCGTACCCATTTCAACGGCGATTTTCGCGAAAGCGCGGCCGATTTCTATGTCGACATTGTTTACATCGTCATCTTCAACTTCATCGGCAGTAGCCTCTTCGAGGTCGAAATCCACGGGTTCATTGCCAACATTGGTCATAAGGAAACCGTTTGCTGCAGCCTTGAGCTGATCCATGCTGCTGACTGCAGCTGTCATGAGTTCTGCGAATTCGGCAGTAGACATACCTTCCTGAATTCCTACGTAAAGTCCTGCCGGGGCGTTAGCTGCAACATAGAAATAGTGTGTACCGGTAGTGATCTCGAACGTTTTGGTTGTCTTAACCGAACCTGCACCTGTAAAGTCTGTACCGGCTACGTTAAACGTTTCCTTACCTTCATAAGCGCCATCGGCGTTGAAGATGAAAAGAGTCAGGCTCTTCACTTCCGACTCGGTAGCGGTGGCGGTAGCGCCGTCAACGAAAGCACGGCCGGAAGGTTTCTGGCTGATAGTGAGACGGGCGACTGTTTTTTCGCCGTTGGGAATAACGCCTCCGTTGGCAGGTCCGTTGCCGCCATCCTTCGAACACGAAGCGAAAAGCGCCGTTGCAGTCAGAGCGACCGCGAAAAGTTTAGTGATTTTCATAGTTAAAAAATTAATTAAAAAGGTTTAAAAAAGTTGTGGAATTTATTTTATCTGGGTCTGTACTGTTCGTGGGTGTAGTTTTGGGGCCTTATATTCGGTGGCCTTACCGGTTGTTGCCTCCCTGCGCTGTTTCCGGGCGGCCTGCGGCCACTCCGGGCTTCGGTCGGTGAACTTTCGTCCGTTACCGGTTTTTATATCGTTCCATTTTGGCGTTGTCCTCGCGTTTTTTCGCCACTTCTTCTATGTTGTGCGCGGCTTCCTCAACGCCCTGGGCCTGCGCCTGGCGGAAGAGGGCTTCGGCCTTGTCGAGGTCGCCTTCCATAAGGTAGACCACGCCCAGGTCGTTCCACGACTGCGGGTCGGCCGCCCATTTTTCGAGGTAGCGCTTGGCTGTCGCCGTTTCGCCCTGTGCGATCATCACGGCCGCGGCGTTGACGGCTGCCGTGGCGTTGTCGGGATACTGCCGGGGGATCAGGTCGATGAGTATGGCTTTATATTCAGGGCTTTGCGGATCGTATGTCTGGGCGGCGAGGAACATCTCGCGCTGCGAAAGGAACATGATGCTGTTCTTGTTGATGAGCGCCTTTGTTTCGTCTGCCGAATAATCCTTTACCGTGTAGTCGATCTGGTACTCCACGCGGCGCAGCCCCGGGAACATATCCTTGAGCATCGCCCGGTAAGGTGCGCCGCCCGCCAGCCGCATCAGGGAAGTTTCGCGGCCGTCGAGAATGGGAGTATTTTCTATAATGCCGAGTATCTGATCTTTCTGGGCCATTTCGCTGGCCTGAACGAGAGATGACAATCCGTCCCAGTCTTCGGCAACCCACGACACCTTGATGTTATCTTCTGTGATCGGCAGGTTGAACTTGGAAACGATATAGTCTTTCAGAGCTGTCGAGCGTTCGCGGGCAAGGCGTTCGTTGCTCTCGTATTTGCCCTCCGGCGAAGCGTACCCCTCGATGAACAGCCCTTTGATCTTCACGTCGGCGTTGCTCTGTATCTCGTTGAAAGCGTCGTTTATTTTGGCCAACTCCGCCGGGTTGTTGCGGTAGGTGGGCAGGATGACCGACTTGCCGACCTGGAAGTCGAGGAATGCCTGGCCCTGTTTTTTGCGGCTTTTCTGTTCTGGGGCGGGGACGTAGAAATTCAGTTTGGGCTGCACCTCGTATGGGGTGCGCGGGGCGATCTGCACGCGGTCGGCCATCGAGAAGAATACCAGCTCGCGGCGGTTGCCGGCCGAGATCAGCTCCTGGTTCAGCGCCAGTCCGGCATCGTCCATCCAGGGTTCGTAGGGGGCGGCCCAGTTATATGTGAACGTACTGTCGGTGTGTTTGTCAACACGTATGACAGCCGCAGGCGCCAAGACTTCCGCGCGGCGCTCTTTGCCGAGCAGGCGCAGGGAGCGGCGTTCGCTTTTGTAGCGGTTTTTGCCCAGGATCATCACGTCAGGGAGGGCGAAATTCTGTTCCTGGTTGCCAAATACGGGCGTAAGGTGCATGCTACGGCCGGGGCGCACGGCCGCGCGGTCGATACGAACGTCGAATCGCACCTTGAGCGAATCGTTCTCCTCGCGGGCCGAGCCGTTCGAGAACATGAGCGTACCTTTATAGGGTGTCGGTTCGGCTAATGCCGCCGTCGCCAACAGTATGGCTGCTGCTGTAAAATATAATTTTTTCATATCCGGTTTTCGGTTGCTTATTTAATGAAGAAGAGCATCGAGATCCCAGCTTTCGTGGGGCCGAAATAGTGCTTATAGTCTCTGTCGACTTCCTGTCCGCAGGTGGCGCAGTCATATTGCTTGTAGTCGGCGTAGAAATAGCCCATCCCGAGGGTGGCTTCCAGGCCCCAGTGCTTGCCCAGGATCCATTGATAGCCATAGGAAACGCCTGCACCGTAGAGGCTGCCTTCGTAGCGGTAATCCTTCAGTTCGGGCCAAATGCCAAGCGGCATATCCACGTTGCCTGCGTTGAAATATGAGTAAATGCCGTGTATCCCGAGGAAATGCCCATTGAACGACTCGGCAGACCAGTAGCGGGCTTCAGGGACGAACGTAAGGTGGCGCCACTGCTTGTTGTCCGAGAACGACCACGGGTTGTAGCTTACCGGAAGGTGGAGCGTCCACTGGTCCGACAGACGCACTTCGAGTCCGAGGTTGATGCTCGTTGTGGCATCGTCCAACAGGTTGGTTTTAACAGCTATGAGCGGAAGGCGCTGCTTGACGAACCCATCGGGCTGCGGGGCTCCGGCTACAGCCGGGATGCGCTCCCATCCGGCGCGGGGCGCGGCGGCAGGGCTTTCCGGCACGGCTTCTTCAGAAGCGGCGGGCGACGGTGCCGACATGGATTGCGAGTCGCCGAGGAGTACCGTTGCGGCTTCCGCGACAGACGGCGCCGGACGCACCGGGGCCAACGACACAACAGCCGTTACGGGAGTTGCAGGCTGTTTAACGGCCGGCTGCTGGGGCGCCGGGCGAAGCATGACATAGTTGCCCTTGACCTCGAACGCCTGTCCCGTACCGGCAAGCAGGTTGGTAAGGATCTCGTTGGTAGTGCCGCTGGCGCTGGGCAGGGCCACCTTGCGGTTGGTGTCGAACGCCGAGTGGTTTACGGCGATTACCAGGCCGGTTTGCCTGTGGATCTCTCCGAAAGCCTCCTCGATCGTGATCTCGCGCGAGGGAAGGGTCACTTTGCTGTCCTGGGGGGCGGCCACCGACTGGAGGGCGCACAACCCGAAGACAACGAGCAGTGTCAATTTGATACGGTAGCCCGTGGGCTTCAGCTGTTTCTTCATTATAAGTTCGGTTCTTTAATTTGTATGCTTCGTCACAATTACCCTGTCGCCTTCGATGCGATAGGTAAAATCAAGGGATATGTATTGCACAAGTTCCATTGCCGTGTCGAGGTCCTCGCGGCCGCTGAGCATGAACGAGTAAACGTCGTCGTCCACAAAGTCGTCGCTTACGATCCCAACCCCATAGTACCACCCTATCCGGTCGAAGATCTCCTTAAGCGTAATATGCTGAAAATTAAGTCTTTCAGCAATCCATCCCGGCAGCGCTTCATCGACCTGCGCGATACTGTACCGGCATGTCGCGTTGTTGTATGTCATCTGCTGTCCTGGCGTCAGGACAATCTCCTGCGCGCCATCGCACCGCATGCCGCCGATCCTTATCCGGCCGGTGTAAAGCGTAACCGTAGTAACGGCATCGCCCGGCATCGCGCTCACATTGAAAGTCGTGCCGAGCACATTGATATTGAGATCCCCGGTTTCGACCACGAACGGACGCAGGCTGTCTTTAGCCACCGAAAAATAGGCTTCGCCGTTAAGTTTGACCCGGCGCATGTCGCCCGTCTCGAAATCCTCGGCATAAGCTATTTCGCTGCCCGGCCTGATGAGAACACTCGAACCGTCCAGCAGGCCGGTGCGGCCCTGGGCACCCATCGTATCGGGTACGGCTATCGTAACCATTGCCATCTGGGCTGCGGGCTGCACGCGGAAACGTTCGCTGTAAGTCCAGAACAAGGCCCCGGCCACCACAAGGAACGGCAGAAGCACGGCCGCGACCCGCATCGCAGGCCTGCGGTATAAAGGTTTGCGCTGCCCGGCGGGTTTGCCCATGCGGCTGAATTCCTGTCTCACGGCCGGCCTCGTTTTCCATTGACGGAACATCCGCGACGACCACGCACCCGGTTTCCCTTCGTAGTTTACCCTGTTGATGAACACGGATTTAAGCGCGGCTTCTTTCTCTTCCTTCTCGGCGGGGCAAACGAGCCATTCCTGGATCGACGCCACGAGCGCTTCCGGACAATCCCCGTCGAGAAGATGATTAAGTACATCTTCCGCCTGACTCCGTATTTTTTTATTATCCGCCATATATATCTTTATCCAATCCTTACGCACAACCGGTTCCATCTCTACCCGGGCTTCCTATTATAAATAGCAACCAAGGGAACCGATTCTTTAGGCCGGACATTTAATTTTTTTACAAAAAATATTTAACACGCTGAAAGACAGAGCTCTGTAATTTTATTTTTTTACCCGTGTCAACTGCAGTTCTGGTTATAAAGGCCATAAACAACCGCTTCCTCGATGCGGGTGTCCGGACCGGGCCGTTGGCCTGCGAGTTCGAACAACCGGCAGGATTGTTCATCGAAACACATTTCATCCACCAACTGATCGAAATAAAGACTTAACGCCTCATCGACCTCCGGATGGTGGATGTTGCGCACGAGCCATTGCTGTATCTGCGCAGCCCTTTCGTCCGTCGTATTACCGTCGGACAGCTCACTCAGAATCTCATACGCGATTTTTACAAATTCTTCGTTCATTGGGTTTGCTTATACCTTTGCCAGAGTTTTCGCCGGGACAAGTGATCGTCCTCTATATAAACAGCACATTGGGTATCGGATTCTTTAGGCCTGACCCCGGATATTTTTTACACGCACCACCTCCGGCATACGCAACACAATGATATACAGCAACCAGGCTGCAAGGCGCCGGATCCCGGAAACGCACGCGCCAAAAACGGCCGTGGCGGGGGGCTGATTTAGAAAACCCGGACGCCCGCCAAA
>JAVBMR010000023.1:0-21632 GCA_031552235.1 Tidjanibacter sp.
TTGTCTTCCGAGAACTCGGCAGTCCAAGCGATAGCGCTGTTCGTTGAAACATCGTAGCTCGACACGCTGTAGGTCTTCGTGCCGCCTGTGTAATCGTAAGCATCTGTAGTCGCAGCGCCCGTCACGGTCAGCGCCGGAACGACAGGAAGTCCGTCCTGTTCGACCACGACAACGGTCGCCATACGGCCTGCCTTGAATTTCACATAAGCCGTGCGGGCAGAACCTCCGGAATTGTCCGCGGCCTCGATACTCACCGACGTGCCGCCGATCGTCGCCGCAGTTTCTGACTCCGGCGTCACGGTAAGCCAACTGGGAGAGGCTATCTCGTTCGCGCATGCCGCGTCGGAATAGACCTTGGCGCCCCACCCCGGATAATTTGTTTTGAGGATAAGGCTTTTGGTTTCGCCACCTTCGGCCATTTCAAGTGCGCGTTCCGACACGGTAAGGTAATAGACGCCGTCGGTAACGTTGACCGCCACCTCGTTCCAAGGCACAACGGTAGCCGTATATTCGATTCCCCGGTCAGTCACGGTCCCCTTCAGGTCGAAATAATGGTTGCGCGGCATCGTGTAGTCGGTATCCGGCGACAGGCCGATAGTACCGGCCGAAGGCCCGGCGTTGAATTCCAACGACATGGCCACTCCGTTAGCCTTCGTACCCTTCGGGCTGAACATGCTCTCGGGCAGTATGACGCGGGTTACGGTAGCCAGCTTGCTTCCGTCCGAAGAGCCCTCCGGGGTCGAAAGCGTCACTTTCGAATATCTGGTCACAGTATTCCCTGCGCTGTAATTATTGTCGGGCAGCAGGTAGGCCTTATTGGGGACGTTGGAGAAAGTGCAGTAGTAGTCCTCGGTGAGTCCGGCAGGCGTCTGCTTCTTCAGGCTTGCCGCCTGATCCGCGGTCAGCGTGATCGCGGCCTCGACCCTCACGGCCAGGCGTTCGAGTTCCACAGGCCATGTGGTGTAAGAATTCGCGCCTTCCAGTATCCTGCCTGTCAACCCATCGGCAGCGAGCTGGATCACTATGTTCTCATAAATGCTTACCATCGGGATATCCTTCGCGGGATCGAAAGCCGACGCGGCGAACGAAAGGCTTTTGAGGTAAGCCAGCGTATTGTTCGCACCGCCGGGAACGAGCTGTTCGAGCTGTTCCGAGAGGTCTTCGTCGGAGTCTTCGTTGGCTATGAACACTATATTGTAGCGACCGGTCATTACGCTGACCGTGGCGGTATATTTCGGGTCGGTAAAGTCGAGTACTGAAACATAGTCGTTGAAAGCCAACGTGCCGTCGTCTTTGCGGTAACCCATGACGCGGATCGACGAAACTTCGCGGTCGGCCTCATCGCCGTAGTGGATCCCCGATTCAGCGGGGTTGTTTTCTCCGCGCGAGTCGGTGGTAACGACGATGTTTACCTCCTGTTCCCCGCCGTTCACGGAACCGCGAGCCCCAGGTTCGTCGGTACACGAAGCCAACGGAAGGAGGGCCGTCGCCAATAACAATATTTTATGCCTGATGTTCATATTCAGTTATCTTTTTATTCGTTTAACCAAGATCCCCCGACTGGCCTGTGTACCTCCAGCCGTTGACCGTAATCCTTACGTTCATGTTGGTGTCGTAGGTGAGTACTATATCGTATGTGTGTATGGCCTCGAAGTCCACGGTCTGGCCGTTTGCTTGGTATGCCAAGCGGATCATCTGTATCAGGTCGCCCGAATAGAACTCTTCGGCGGCATCGCCGAATACGAATTGCGGCGTGCGGCCGTCCTGGAGTTTGAGAACCTTGATGCTGGCCTTGATTTCGCTGTTGGCCATGGCCGAGGTGCGGGTATATGTGAAGTCGCCCTGTGAAGGGACGATCAGGTTGTTCTGATTGTCGAAATCGAAATAGTAATGTGAATTATTGTCGGTGATGTCGAAACCGTAGTCGTCACCGTTATCGGGGAAACCCTTTACCGTAATATTTATCCGGTATGTGATCGGGCGCACCACGAGGGTGTAATGGTTGTATTCGTCCGCAACCGCCACCGCGCCGGTAAGTATACCGTGGTGAAGGTCGGGTATATCCGTTGTCAGGCATCCTGCCTGCGTATTGTCGAAATAGAGTTGGAGGTCGTCGATCGAAGGACGGTTGGCATGGCACTGCTCCATCGGGATATTTGCCTTGTATATATCGCCGCAGTTGGTCCACGCTACGAACTGGTATTCTCCCGGTGCGAGGTAGTCCAGGTTGAACACATATGGTTGGCCGCTGTATGCCGCTGCCTGTTCGCATGTTACGAATTGGTTCTGGTCGTCGAAGATATAGACATGGACGCATCCGATGTTATACCAGTCCGACGGGGAGTTGCGCGAATAATCGGGCGTTACGGTAAGTCGGAAAGCATATCCCTGGTCGTCGGGACAACCGTCTAAACTGTCTTTCAGACAAGACGACAATCCGGCGACGGACACGGCCGCGATCATCAAGCCCAGTAGTTTCGAATAATATTTCTTCATTGTCTTTATGCTTTTCCGGGTAAGGCCCGTTTCCTGTTTGTTTTGCAGATCGTTTATGGCGGTGGTACTCATACCGCCGGATGATGGTTAAAAAGAAAGGGCCGCCCGCCCTTGGTCGGGCGGCCCTTTTGTTTGGATTTGTGGTTATGGGATTATTCGCCCAGGATCACAGTGTTGCCAATGTATGTCCACGGTTTGAGTGTAACCTCAACAAGCATCGAAGTCGGTTTCACGATAACCGGATCTTCGGGATCGGGTACGTCTTCGGGGTTGTTGGGATCGGTCGGGTCGGTAGGATCGGTGGGATCTTCACCGTCGGTGGGTATAGTACCCGGAGTACCGGAGAATGTAGTGCCCGAGATACCGTTGATCGTTACGTGGATGAACTGGTTACGATAGATGTTCAGCAGGTCTGACTGGTAAGTCGTGTTGATGTTCAGGTTCAACCAAACAAGGAAGTAAACATAGCTTCCCGGGTAGAGCACGAAAGTACCCTGGCATTTGAGAGCCACGGCGTTGGCATCGGTTGTGTTTGAGCAGAAGAATACCTCGCCGAGTTTGCCGCGTACGATCCACATATCGTTGTCAACGTTGGCTGTCCAGTTAGTCAAAGCTATAGCGTCAGAAACTACAGAAGCCTGTTTAGCCGGGGTGGCCAAAGTTTTCACGAGCATGTAGGTAGACTCTTTAACGAGACCGCTTGCAGGCGCGTTTTCACCTGTGTAGATGTAAGTGCCGTTAGTAAAGTTCTTAGCGTCGTTGTTCATTGCAACGAAGTCAGTTTCGGTCAACGGTGCATCCTCGAACAAATTAACGCTTGTGGGGGTCGGAGTTACAAGAACGCCGCTAACGAGCTTCTGTACTGTGAACATTTTGTTCGAACCCTGTGCGAGCGCGTAACCCTTGATGTCATACTTCACGTCGAAAGATATGGCGGGAGTACCGGCGTTGTACGAAGGCGTGTATGCCATCGTGCTGTTGCCGGTCTGAGCCATAACTTTCGCAACCATACGGGTTACGGTAGTAGGTACAGTGTTGGCTGCAGGAACGTCGGTAGTGCCTTCCGGTTTAGCCACGAGGGTTTTCACAGCAGCCTCAGCCGAGATCATAGAGATACCGGTACCTGTCAGGTCGCTGAGGGCAAACGATTTTACCTTGTCGAGAAGGTCGTCTTCGCTCGCTACGTTGGTTTTGCCTTTGAAGCTGGCCGGCAGGTTGATACCTACGTAAATCCTCTTGGCGCCTGTATTCGCAGTGATAGCGTTAGCGGCTTTCAAGGTGTAAGTAGTACCGCTCTGTGTAAATTCAGTTGCGATGCTGTTGAATTCTGCGTAACCTACCTGTGAATCGTAGACTCCTGCGCTGGTGAAGATGAAAACCTGCACCGAGTTAACCGTGTTTTCAGAAGCGATGGCAGTAACGTCGTCGCCGTCTGCACGTCCGCCGAGGTTAGGCATCGTGAAAGAAAGGCCCATAGTCGTAGCTTCGCCCGACTGCTGGCTGTTTGTTCCGTTGTCACCGTCTTTCGAGCATGACGCGAGAATCGCGACCGCCGCGAGGGCGCTCATAAAAATTTTCTTCATGTTAAAAAAGTTTTAATTAAAAAAAGTTAAGTAAAAAAATTGGTTTATGGTTGTATATATGTTTTGTTATCGCTTCCCGGCAAAGTGATGAAGAAGGGGGCGCCGGCCGGCCCCAAAGGGTGTGGTTATTATAATCGTTCGGGTTGTTTTGGGGTTATATGTTTATGGTAGTGCCTTTTTATCTTCTGCCGGCGACTTGACCCTGATCGTCGTATGTATGTCCGGCCTTATGTCGATCGTTTGCGGTTGCCCTTTTACGGCCGGCGCGGTATCGGTTACCGGAGGCGGCGCGGCATCTTTCATGGCGGCGCGGAAGCTATCGCCGCGCACGGCCGGTTTGCCTGCCGCGGCTCTAAGCAGCGCACCGTGCCGCTCCACTATGTAGTCTAAAGTCTGGCCGCCGTTCAATTCCTTCAGGCGTCCGACGATCTGGGCATCCGACTTTCCGTTCTCGACGATCGAGATAACCTGGCAGCTGTATTGGCATTCCCTGTCGGTTTTCATAATATTTACCAACGTGCTCCAATCGTCCAGCCTGAAGCCCTCGGGCGTAATGAACTCGACATTGGCGTCGCCGGACGCCACCGCTACCCGGCGGAGGCTCGTCATTGTTTTGTTTGCCGACGTGAGCCTGACGGAATGGATTCCCGGAGCGATGTTCGCGATCCGGAATGTGCCGTCCGCCGACGTTGCCACCCGCTTGTTCTGCAGGTCAGGGAATTCTACTGTCACACCCCCGAGCGGTTTTGTATCGAAACCCAGCACGGTCCCCATAACGTTATATCCGGTTTGGAGGGGGGTGGCAACGGCAGCGTGGGTGATTACTTTTTCGGAATATATGAGTATGTGGCGCGAATCTATGCGGTAGTTGTGTCCCGTGTTGGCCACGAGCCTGTCGAGCAGGTCTTTCAACTCCAATTCCGTAGCAGGAAAGCCCACGAAGGCCCTGTCGTCGAAGCGGTCGCGGCTGTAAGCCACGCTGAGGCCGGTCTGCTTTTCGATCTGTTCCACAACCTCCTGTCGTGTCATTTCGTTCGCATACAGCACGATCTTCCGGCCCTGTACTATCTTTCCTTCCTGCGCGATTTCCCCTGCCGGCACTATATTCCCCTCCTGTGCGGCGGCCCCGGCCGGAATCGCGGCCAGCAGTAGCAGCGCACACAGTGCTCTGAGAACAATAAAGGGGGTAATCGTGCGCGGCTTCATGGTTAGTTCACGGTTACAATTACTTTTTCGTCGCTTACCTGATAGCCGAACCCTACGACAGTCGAAAGTATGTTCATCACTTCTTCTATCGAACGCGCGCCGGTAAGGTCAACACGCACATCCTTACCGATAGCCCCGATGTCCCCCCGGATATCGAACCGGATATTATACTGTTCAGACAATGCGTCGAATATCTGTTGCAGCGACTGACCGTCGAACGTCAATCCCGGCATCGTTTCGTAAGTGAGGCCGCCGAGCGGTATCATGGTAACGGTTGCCTCGCCTGTAGAGTGGGTGTATTCGAAATGGCGTCCCGGTTCGAGGGTATATTCTTTGCCTCCCGCAACGACGCGGACACTGCCGTGGTACAGATCCACGGTACTTTGTGCGGCGTCGGAGGGAGAATTAACCGTAAAGATCGTACCGAGTACTTCTATTGAGAAATGCTTGGATTCCACGGTAAATGTCCTGCCTTCAGCTTTCGCTACCTGGAAATTAGCTTTGCCGTCGAGGCGCACACGCCTTTCGCCGCCGAAATTCTCCGGATAGCCTATAGTTCCCGAATAAAGCGTTACCTCGGAACTGTCCGGCAGTTTCACATGCGCCGCATCCGGGCCTGCCGCTACCGTGATCCACGATTCTTCCGGCGTGGCTAAAGTCGCCCTGTCAAGGGCCATATACACGCCGACCGACATTATTGCCGGGATCAGCACGGCGGCCACACGCAGGCAAACGCGCAAAGCCATCCGCTTGCGGGCGGCCTTCGCATTATTCTGCGAACTGTCGAGTATGGCGTTCCGTTGATTTTCCGGGAACATCTTCAGTATCTTCTTCACCTCAATAAGCGAATCGATGGTGTTCTGGTCAGGGACCTTTTCGGCTTTCACGGTCCTGAAGAACATCTCGGACAACGACAAATCCTTCCCGTCCCTATGGTCGTCGCTCACAAGCCATCCCCTCAACGTTTCATCGAGGCCCTCCGGCAGATTACCCCTGTAATATTCACCGAGTAATTTGTCGATCCTTTTTTTGTCGTTCTTATTCATAAGCATTATCCGGCCGGTTTTGTTTGTCCGGCTCTCGCGTCCTACCTTAAATAATCCGAAAGTCCGGTTTAGGGGTACGGAAAAAATCATTTTTTCATCTACCCTTATTCCAATTTACAGATAACCTGCATTTTAATCCGGATTATTTTTTATTCCCCGACGCTCCGGC
Organism: Tidjanibacter sp.; assembly: GCA_031552235.1. Taxonomy (GTDB): domain Bacteria; phylum Bacteroidota; class Bacteroidia; order Bacteroidales; family Rikenellaceae; genus WRDF01. The sequence continues at coordinate 6,501 of JAVBMR010000023.1, forward strand.
CCGGCGTTTCCACACATGTTGCCTGACGAAAATCCGGAATTTCGTGAACGAAGCGAGCAATCGTTCCAACCGCGTTGGACGGGGAATCACCGTTCGGTCGAACAGTTCCCACAGAAGGTCCTCGTTCTCCGGCCGAAGCAGGAAAGGAAGGTCGTCAGCCGACGGCATACCGTCATTCCCGGCGGCGGATGGGTTAGCGGCCGGGCGGACGGCGGCAGGCTGGCCAAAGTTATCTATGGCTGCTGCCAAAGCCGCCGCCATGGACGCGGTTTTCGCCCGGCCGGCTTCCCCTTCCAATATGTTCCTGATGTCTATGCTGCGTTCCATCGTTTTGCGGGTCGTTCATTTGTAAATAACACCAACCTGCGGATTCGGGGTACTGAAAAGGGAAAATAAACTACCATGCACTCAAAGCGCATTGGTTTGGCGAAAGGAATAAATTTTTCCCTCCCAAGTCGCTTTGCGACTCGCATCGCCGCCCTAAAGGGCGGCGATGAAAAACAACAGAAAGGCACGGCACGGAAAAACAGAGATTTATAGAACCTGAAAGCAACCGCAATCAGATTGCGGTTTTTCAACCATGAATTGAAACAATAAAACCGAATATCCCTTTTAGTCTTGTTCGGCTTTCTTCGAGGACCGTCAAGCGCCCCCGAGGGGGGCAGGGGCGCCTGAACCGACGCTTGCAACGGCACAGAGACTGCTTGCAGGCTATGACCCGCAACTAACGCAGTAGTGAGTGAAAAGCGAAACTTGCTTTAGCTTTCCCGAGCGACAAGGAAGAAGACCGAAGATCAACTCCAGGAGGAGGAAAATGAATCGGTTTTTTGATTCGGTAACAAAAGCATTTGTACGGCAGGCATTATCTTCGGCGGAGAGATTACAAATCGAAACGGGATAATCCTGAAGCATTTAAACGACAGCCCACACGAAACCAGCAACGGGGCGCGATTGCGCCCCGTTGACCGGTATGAAGATTCTATTTTAAATGATAGGGAGCCAGCGCCCTTACCCCATAAAAAGGGCGATGAACATAGCGAGTATGTCCCGTATTTCGCTTCGTCCGCGCTTCAGGTGGACTTTTACGGTTTCCGGACTTATGTTCAGCACGGCCGCGATCTCGTCGTTCGATTTGGCATCGTTGTACCTCATCCTTAGGACTACTCCCTGCTGGGGCGGCATTTTCGCGATCGCGATATCGATGAGCAGGCTCATTTCTTTCTCGACCACGATATCGTGGGGGTCGTCGGCAAAATCGGGCCCCTGGGTTTGGTACTGCTGATACTTGTCGACCACCTTCTGATGCTTCAGGTGGTTGAGCATGAAGAACTTCGCAGTGGTATAGATAAAACCCTTTATGTTTTTGCCGGGGTTGATCTTATCGCGTTTCAGCCACAGGTTGATGAACACCTCCTGTGTAATTTCCTGCGCCTCGACCTCCGAGCGCAGCATCATCATGAGGAAGCGCTTGACGGGCGCGTGGTAGGCATTGAAAATAATGGTATACGCGTCGTGATCGCCCGAACAGAGCGCTGCGACTATCCTCTCCGGGATCTCGGCTTTCTCGGAAAATACCGGAATATTGCTATTATCCAGGTTATCGAGCGAGATATCCAATTCTTTCAAAAGCGGGTCGTTTCCTGTCATAGTTATCATAGAAATGCCATGTTATACTTAGAAGTAACGCCGGGCAAAGATACGCATTTATTTTCGTTTTAAATAACCGTGCATCGCGATGAGAGGAAAAACACCGCAATATCCCGGCCTGACGGCGGTCAGACCTCGATCAGCGGAGGACACCATATCCGCTGAGTATCAATGTGGCAGCTCGCCCACGAAAGCCCCACTCCGAAACCGCAGAAACACAGACCGGCGGGTTTCGCGATCCCGCCAAGTTCGGTGACGACGGTCAGCGGGATCGACGCCGAAGAGGTGTTGCCGAAATTCTTCAGCGACATCGGAACTTTTTCGAGCGGGATATCGAGGATGTTCGCTATCGTTTCAAGGATCATCCTGTTGGCCTGGTGGAACACGAAATAATCAGTATTTTCCATACTCAGGCCAAAATGTCCGTAAAGGCGCTCCACGCTGTCGGGAACCTCGGAGATGGCGAACGAGAATACCTCTTCGCCGTTCATGGCGACATGGGTGTTCCTGCGTGCTATTCCCTCGGCTATCCGCACTTCCCGCAGCGACTCTTCCGTAACCGGATGGCGGGCACCGCCGTCGCGTATCATGATGGCCTCGGCCCCGCTTCCGTCGGTCCCCTGCTCGAAGAACATGGGCGGGGCCGAAGCGTCGAAGGAGAGCAGCGTCGCCGACCCTGCGAAGCCGAAAAGGGGCCACGTCGTTTTGTCGTTCTCCGAAAGCTGGGCTAAATTGGCGTCGCCCGAGAGCAGCAGGGCGCGGCGCAGTTTGCCACCCGAAAGCATCGAGGCGGCAACGCTCAAGCCCTGAACATATCCCGAGCAACCGGAGGTTATGTCGAAAGCGACACACCGGCTGTCCAGCCCCAGCCTTTCCTGCAACAGGCAGGAGGTCATCGGGATGATATAGTCGGGCGACTGCGAAACGAACACCAGCAGGTCGACCCCGTCCTTGGGTATATCCATATCCCGCAACAGGCGTTCCGCGGCGGCGAAGCAGAGGTCCGACGTGGTCCGGTCCATGCCATGCCTCCTCACGCGCTCTATGCCTGTGGCCTTCACGAATTGGGCATACTGCCTCTCGTCCATCAGATGGCTCATGCCGCCGTAGTCGAGCACATGCGAGGGAACGCATGCCGCGATGCCGTCGATGCGCACGGAAGGTATCTCGAAAAGCGCCACTACTTACTTTTTACGATATTATACAGGTCTTCCACTGTCCGGCTGCCGCGCAGGTCTTCCGGTTTGAGCGTGACCTTATACGTTTTGCGCACCATGGCTATAAGTGTCATGGCCACGATCGAACACCACTCGTCGTGGCACTTGAAACAGGTTTGAGGCGTAATGCTCTGCCGGTCCTCGAACGCTGAGGCCACGACGCTGGTAAAATCATTCAGTTCCATATAATAAATCCATTAAATGTTCCCTGTGCCGGTAATATGACTTTTTGGTCAGCCGGTAATACCTGAACCGGCCGCCGTCGCCTTCCTCTCCGGACGGCTCGACAGGTTCGTAGCCGAAAGCGGCATTCATGCGCCTGGCCCTGGTATTGTCATCGGCCGTTTTGCCATAGACCGTTTCAAGCCCTATCCGACCGAAACAAAAATCCAGGCCGAGCAGGGCAACCTGTATCGGGACTTGCGAATCGAGGTAATCCGGATCGGCGATGAACGTCCCCGCTTCGCCGCTTTTGGCCAGGCGGTCTATATTCTTTATGTGTGACAAGCCGATTTCCTTACCCTGCCAAAAGATTACGAAATAATAATTATTCTCGTTGTTTACCGATTCGAACCATTTCCGCTGCATTTCGGGAGTTATCTCGTCCTGGAATTCCATGAATTTACGCACGCCTTCCGAATTGCGCCACCGGCGGACAAGTTCCAACCGGTCCTCGGTAAGAGGTATAAGTTCTACGCCGGCAGTCGAAACATTGGTCATACGCATCCTCCGTGGATAAAGAATTCGCTGCGTGTAACCCACCGTGCGGCGTCCGACAACAGGTAAACACATGCCCACGCCACATCTTCGGGCTTACCGTAACCCAGCGGATAGAGCATCTCGTCTTTCTTGAGCGTTTCGTCGAGCGAATCATCGAAAAGCGGTGTTTTCACCATGCCCGGCGACACCACGTTCGAGCGGCATTTCATATCGGCCAATTCACGGGCCAACGCACCGGCGATCGACACGACAGCGCCCTTGGAAGCGGAATAAAGCGTATAGCCTATATGGTTGATGCGTGTCATCAGCGAAGAGATGAAGACGAACGAAGCACCCCGGTTTATACGTTTTGCCGACAGCAGTTCGCGGTTGAGCAGCAATATCGAACCGACATTGATATCCATGATCTCTTTGATATCGCCCTTGTCGATATGTTTCGCCAGCATAAAATGCGTCACCCCGGCCGAATGCACCACACCGTCGAGCATGGGCAGGCGGGCGACCATATCCACGATCTGGCCCTCGTCGGTCAGGTCGGCCGTGAGCTGAATATGCCCCTCGCCTTCGAGCGCCTGGTAGGTTTCGTCAAGGCGGCCTGCGTCACGGCCGGTTATGCACAAGTGCGCGCCCATGCGCGAGCATTCCACCGCCGTCGCGCGGCCAATGCCGGACGAGGCCCCGGTCACAAGGACGGTTTTGCCCGCGAGGGTAAAAGGATTGTATGTCATCGCAATAATCTGAATGTCGCTTTTATCAATTTCCACGGTGTGTAGCTCGACCGGCCTGCGAAACGCGGACAATGCTCCACGTCGATAACGGCTGTGCGGCAATCCTGCCGGCCGTAACACCCTTTCCGGCAGATCGCGAAGTTGGCGATGGCCGGGTCGGTTTTGATGCCCCTGCGTAGCGCATACACCTTATGGAACGCCTTTGCAAAGAACCGGCGCAACCGGCTTTGCCTGATATTGCAGCGGCGGGCGTAAACGACGTCATAGCCTTCGAGCGCCTTCGCATACAGGCGCGGTATGTCGGCAGGGTCGTCCTGCAGGTCGCAATCCATAACCACGATCCATTCGCCCCGGGCAAGTTCCACGCCGCGCCGGATGGTGGCGTGCTGGCCTATGTTCCGCTCGTTGCGCAGCGCCGTGATCCCATGCTGGGCTTCGAGCCGCTCCCACGAATCGTCGGTGGAATAGTCGTCGATCAGGATGATCTCATACTCGCCCAATGGTGCAAGTACGGCCTTCAGCCTGCGCACCAGTTCATCGACTATATTGCCGGCCATGTAGACCGGGGAAACCACCGAGATCACGCGTTTATAATTTTATGGCGACAATCATCCCGGCAACGACCAGCAGAAGTCCGATCAGCTTGCCGGGGGTAAAAGTTTCGCCAAGTACAAAAATACCTAAAAAAAATACAATCACGGGGAGCGAGGCTGAAAAAGGGAGTACCGTCGTAAGGTTCATTTTGCTGACCGCCATGTTCCAGCAGAACGACGCGCCGGTGGCCGCTGCCGCGCATGTCAGCATCACGGGATCGAAGAGCAGGCAGATATACGACCACGCTTTGGCCCACACGCTCCCCTCGGCCAGGCTCCAGCCCAAGGCGTTGATCCGCCATTTGCCCACCACCTGGGCGTAGGCGGAGAAGGCCAGAATACCTGCTATATAGATGTATCCCATTCGATTATCAATTCCGACACGCGGTCGATTTGGTCGTCCGTAAGTTCGTGGAACAGCGGCAGGCGCAACAGGCACTCCGAGAAGCGCACCGCGTTGGGCAACTCCCGTCCATCGGCGAACCTGCTGCCGTAAGGGCTAAGGTGCAGGGGATGGTAGTGGAAAGGGGCATGGACGCCGTTGTCCGACAAATGGGCGATGAGGCTGTCCCTTTCGTCGCGGTTTCGGCATACGAGGTAGAAAATATGGCTGCTGCCCTGGCCCAGAGGAATTTCGGGGGCTATCCCCTGCAAATTATTAAGGTAGCGGCACCACTGGGCGCGGCGTCTCGACACGATGCTTTCGGAAGCCTGAAGCTGCCCCCAAAGGAACGCCGCGCCTGATTCGGGGATGGCATACGCGCCACCGGTATCAATCCATTCGTAGCGAGGCACTTCCCCGCGTTCGAAATCGAGGCGGTTCGTCCCTTTCAGCCACAGGTGTTCGGCCCGGGAGGCCATGCCGGGGTTGTTGACCCCCAGAAGCCCGCCTTCGCCGCAATGTATGTTCTTGGTTTCGTGGAACGAGTAGCATGCCAGGTCGCCGTCATGTCCCAATTCCGGCGAGGTCACGCCATGCGCCGCATCCTCCACAACATAAAGGCCATGCTTGCGGGCGAGCGAGCTGATGCGCTCCATGTCGCACCTCACGCCGTTGTAATGCACCGCAACTATGGCTTTCGTCCTGGGTGTTATGAGCGCCTCGATCCGCGAGGCGTCCATATTCGGATGGTCGGCGAGCGAGTCGGCAAAGCGTATCCCGGCACCGAACTTGGCGAAAGCGAGCGCCGTCGACACGAACGTGTAAGACGGCACTATCACCTGGTCGCCGCATCCCACGCCGCACAGCATGGCGGCCATTTCCAGCGCCGACGTGCAGTTGGTGGTCATCAGCGCCCTCTTGAAACCGAGCGCACGCTCGAAATAAGCGTTGCACAGGCGCGTGAAATGGCCGTCGGACGAGAGTTTGCCCAGCTTTACCGCCTCGGTAACGAACTCGTACTCGAAACCTGATACGTATGGCTTATTGAACGGGATTTTCATCGTAGCTTATCCTGTACAGGGTGTATCCCCTGGATTTCAATTCGGTTCTTTCTTCGATCGTGAATCCCCTGCCGTTTATCCACATATCGCCGCTCGGGGTAATCACATAATGTATGCCGTTTTCTTTTATAAACCTCGTCTGGGCCGCGCGCAGCTCTTTCATCGGGATATTGTTCGATTCCACCCAGCGGTAGAACGTCGAATTCTCTATCGAGGCGAGTACGGCATAGTCGCGCATATCGTCGGGGTCGTAGGCGATATCGTAAACGTCGAGCCTTATGGGGAAATAGTCGTTGCGCAGGCGCCTGATCACCGAGAACGGGACGACGTAATTGGCATCGCGCGCGTATTGGTTGTCCGTTTCCCTGCGTTCAGCGGTATCTACCCAGACTACTGGCCCGTCGGCGGCAGCCACTTTGCGGGTAAAGTCGCCGTCCAGCAGGCCCCCCCTGAACGTGTCGCCGTAGAACCATACGATTACGGCCCCGGCGACGATCAGCACAAAAGTGGCGATCTTTCCCGCTATCCGGCGGTCGGTAAGCAGCATGGCGATAAGTATCGTCTGTCCTGCGAACGCCACCGGAACGCTCACCTCGGTGGCCAGCTGCATCGCGTCGCGCATGAACCAAACCGGGCCGGCGAAAGCTATCCCGACAACGACCGCCAGCAGCAGCGCCGCGTTTTCTTTGACCATAGCCGCGAAATTCCGACGGTCTTCCCTGCCGAGCATGGCGAACATCAGCACGCATGGGGCCAGATTGAGCGCCGTACGCAACACGAACACCTCGACGGTTTTCTTCGCAAGCGGCAGGCTGAATTCGTTGAGCGCGCCAACTATCTGCTTCTGGATCGGCATGAAGTGGATGAAATAGGGGTTCTCTTTGGCCGTCAGCACATAGAACGCCACGCACCAAAGCCCGCCGAAGGCCAGCGCGGCAACGTCTTTCCAATACGCGCCGCTGCGCCGTCCCCGCCAAAGCCGGGCCGCCAGGACTATGAACGCGCCGCCGAACAGCGCGGGCGCGGCCGAAGAAACGAGCAGTCCGCCGATTACGAGCGGCAGGATTTTATTTTTCGAGAGGATAACCCACGCGGCCAGGCATATCATCACGAATATCTTTTCGGATACCACGTCATGGAACGGCAGGGCGGCGAAAGTATACTCGGCGGCCTTGAGGCTCAACAGCAGGATGGGCAGTAAGAAAACAAGGCACGCGAGCCAGGGGGTTTTGCATCCGGCGCGGGGGCAGTATTTTTCGATAACGGCGGCGATACCCAAAACGGCCGCGGCCGCGGTCAGCGGCAGCGCGACAAACAGCCTCGCGTTGAAGAAATTCCCGGTCACACTGCCGACCAAAGCGGTAAAATGCACGTCGAACCAGTGGTAGACCGAGGGGCTTTGCAGGCCGGGATACATCAACTCCACATTCGTCGACTCGATGCCGCTGCCGGCCACATAATCGGCCAGGGCGGCATAGTACGAATGGTCGTAATGCAGGTTGTATAGATTGCCTGCGAGGTCGTGCCCGCCGAAGAACTTCAATGCCGCGAGCAGGACAAACACGCCGCAGAACAGCAGGACAGGGGCTAACCCGACTGTGATCCTGCGCCAGCGCGGCATCCGGAAGCGGACGGCGAAGAGCAGCAGAGGCAGTACTGCCGCGAGGATCGTGACTCCCGCGCAGATGACGACGGCATACATCACGACTATCAGCAACGCCCCGAGCGACAGGCGGCGGAATGCGGATGCGAACGGGCTTTGCCCGGCAGTGTTTTGCCTGCCTGCAGTTTGGCCGGCAACAATTTGGCAGCCAGCGGTTTTTGCGTCGACGGTTTTTGCGTCGGCATTCTGCCCCTCGGCATTTTGGCCGAACAGCATCGCGAAGTGTCCGAGCAGGTATGATGCTGCCGCCATGCCCGCGGCAACAATAATGTAAACGATCAGTTCCGGCATAAACCCCATAATTTAATAGAACCTATGCGAGGTTATCGGCCTCGCATAGGTAATGTTACACCGTTCCGGGAGATTCCCGGCAACGCTTATTTTGTTGTGGTTTTGTTACGGCTGAACATCGGGTTCGATCCAAGGCTCAGAGCCATCATCAAAGGAAGAATCATTGGTCCATGCAGCTCCGGTTACATCTACAGTCCAAGTCCTCTGGTTCAAAGAACCACCACCAATAGTGGGTTTGAAGATATATTTATACCTTACGCCTTCATTCCATGCGGTTACAGCGCCATTGAAGTCTCCCAAGCCAATCGTTTTTTCAACATTTGTTGCTCCCGCAACAGACTCACCAGCATAAGAAATAGTATAGTTAACCGTAACAGACGCGTCAGCCAACGGCGTACCGTGCAGTACGAAAAGCGAAGCGAAAGGATTGGTACTTGCTGTTGCACTCGAGGTAGCGTATGTATCGTCATATGCCACTTCGTCCTGATCGCTATCACCGTAAGTAACAGGCGTAGCGTAGCCACCACTATAAGTACTTTCATCCTCGCCACTTCCAACAGTCCATGTACTTTGAGAAGGAACAGTTAACTTCAAGGAGTTGATTGTTATATCTTCCAAGCCGCCAGCGCTGCGATCCACACTAAACAGCAATTCAGACACGGTGCGGAAAAAGTAGAGTGATATTGTAGGCGTACTTAATAAAATCTCACCAGAAACGGCGCCGAGCAGTTCACTCTGCGGGGTATTGGTAAAATTAGTGAGGACTAATGCCCCTGAGCCATTTAATGTAAAGTTCGGACGGTCTATAGCTGCGTCTGCAGAGTTTGCGAACGCTGCGAAATACACACCGGAACCAGCCTCGTCGGCGGTTTCAGGAAGATAAAGATTAGTAGCTTCCGTAGCATTATAAGTAAGAAGAATCGCAACTGAGTCTATCTTATTATCTATATTATCACCGTCAGTGTTTTTATCGATAGGAATCAGATAGAAAACATTGGTAGTGCCACCGTCATATGACAAATCAATAGGACCGCCGCTTGCATCTACCGAAAAGACCGTAATTTTTTTGTTGAAGAAGGTGTTCACTTCAGCATCCTTTGTAAATGCACGGGTCATTTTACCCATTTTTACGCGGAAATTAAGCGGGGTACGGCCGGCGTTCTGGCCGGCGATTTCTTCTTTGGAACAGCTCGATGCCATGAAAACCATGGACAACGCAGCGAAAGCGAAAAATAATTTTTTCATTGTTTGGAATCGATTTAGATAATTGCCTGATTTTTAATATTTAATTCTCCCGGTGCAAATATATTGCTTTTTTTCAAAAAACGGATATTCTATAAAAAATATTTTGCGATTTCCAAAATTTTTATAAATAAATATCTTGTTCTTCGTCATCGGTCCACGGATCGAGTTCGATATCACCGGTATCCGGCAACGGTTCGGGCAGCGTAACCTCGATTCTAATCACAAGGTCAAGCCCCGCGTCGCAAACCCCGAGGTCGATGCGCTCCTTGATCAGCGCCGCTATATCCCCGACCTGGTCGGACACGTCGGTCGACACACTATATACCCTGCCGTTCGTGAGAGGGAACGAGAGCCTCACGTTATAGGTCCGCGGCTCCGCCAGGTCCAGCGGCGGGCCGAACGTCGCGAGTACGGTTTCGACATCGGCGACGGTCTCGTCAGGCGGATTTTCGTTAGTAAACGACAGGGAATAGATGACAGGCGCGTGCGTCGGCATTCGCGAAGCCACGAATACCCCGCCCGAAAGCCCCTGCGCCTCGCCGGTGACCGTGCGCGAAGGCATCAGGTAATTGATATTATTGACCGTCACGATCACTTTCAGACGGTACACCAAACGGCATGGGATATACTCTATAGTGTTCTCGACATAACTGCGGTGGTCTCCGGGCTGCAACTCTCCGTCGACGTATTTGACCGTGAATTTATTCTCGCCGGTAATGGTTTTCATCAGGGCGGTACCGGCCAGCGTGTCCGGCTCGTTTACCACGATGTCGCCGTTGGGCTTGATGCGGGCTGTGGTGGCGTAGGCCTCGAACGTATCGTAGCTGTTCGTGCCGCGGAAACGCACATAGTCGATCCCGTTGCTCAGCACGCCGTTCACCAAAAGCGTCTTGTAACTGTCGGGCGAAAGCTGCAAGGTATCCACAGTGCGGTCGGTCACGAAGGATTTGGATGCAGCGGCATTGTCGCCATAGAATATGATCGTCCATATGTCCGGTTCCAGGCGCGCACGGCTCCAATCGCACCTTACTTCGACCAGCGGGCTCGAAATCACGTACAGGTCGCGCTGCTTGGTGCAGCCCCAAAGCGCCGCGACAAGTGAAATAACTAAAAATATGCCGTTCCGAGTCCTCATTCCGTTCTTCCCTTTCCTGTTTCGATCAGCCATACGAGCGAGAGGCTGAGCTTCGTAATGGAAACCCCTCTCCATTTCCCGGTTTCGCGCCACATGAGATGGTAGTTGCCCAGATCGTCATATAGCGGCCTGTCGTAGGTGCGGTATTCCGATGTGGAGAAATACCCGGCGCCGAGCCCGGCTTCCATCGAAAGGTTGCGGCCCACGGGGAAAGCGTATCCTGCCGTGACCCCGGCCGACCACGATCCGTCGCCCTGACAGCCGTTGACTGCCTGCACGTCGTACCGTTGCCAATAGCGTCCGTAAACGCCGAAGTTCCATCCGCGCAGTGATTTGCCCCACTCCGGATTGCGGAGTTTTCGTTGCTCGCTTACGGGCAGCCAATAACGGCCCGAAACGCCGTACTCCAACGTTTGCAGGGCATAAAGGTTGTTGCCCGTGCGCCAGTAAGCGAACGCGGCATCGCCCACCACCGACCATCGGTCGCCTATGGGGACTTCCACGCCAAGGTTGGCCGCACCCACCAGGTCATAAAGCAGGTTGGTCTTCAGTGCGAATCGATATCCGGAGGCCGAAGATTCCGATTGCCCGAGCCCGGACTGTTGTGATCCCTCGGATGTCGTTCCATCTGACGGTTGCTGTGTTCCGCCGGACGGTTGCGTCCCACTTTGCAGCGCTCCATCCGTAGGTTGCGTCTTATCCGAAGGCTGTGTTCCACCCGAGGTTGTACCTGTTGCGGGCTGTTGCTGAGTTCCCTCAGATGTCGTTCCGCCGGACGGTTGCGCCCCACTTTGCAGCGTTCCATCTGTAGGTTGCGCCTTATCCGAAGGCTGTGTTCCACCCGAGGTTGTACCTGTTGCGGGCTGTTGCTGAGTTCCGCTTGACGGCGTTCCATCTGAGGGTTGTTGTTGTGTTCCGCCGGACGGTTGCGTCCCACTTTGCAGCGCTCCATCTGTAGGTTGCGTCTTATCCGAAGGCTGTGTTCCACCCGAGGTTGTACCTGTTGCGGGCTGTTGCTGAGTTCCGCTTGACGGCGTTCCATCTGAGGGTTGTTGTTGTGTTCTGTCCGAGGGCGTGCCGGTCGCGGAAGGCTGAGTTCCCTCAGATGTCGTTCCGCCGGACGGTTGCGCCCCACTTTGCAGCGTTCCATCTGTAGGTTGCGCCTTATCCGAAGGCTGTGTTCCACCCGAGGTTGTACCATCTATTGGTTGCTGTTGTGTTCTGTCCGAGGGCGTGCCGGTTGCGGACGGCTGCGCACCACCCGAAGCCGTTCCGCCTGCGGGCTGCTGTGTCCCGTCTGAATGCGGCGTCACGCCGGGCATTGTACCTCCGGAGGGCTGCCTGATGTCCACATATATAGGCAGGGTGTCGGCAACGGGACCCGGGCAGACCTGCGGCGGCCCTATCTGCGGATCCTCCGGTTTGAAGTCCGTAAAGATCATGGCCCCGACGCGCAGGTATGTATAATAATTGGGCAGGATATACCGGTAATACGTTTCCCCTCCGTCGAGCCGGGCGATGGCTTGCTGTTTCTGCCGCTCGTCCATTGGCGAGCGCAGGATGCCGAGCACCTTCTCTTTCGAGGGCAGGTTCGGGTCGTTGGCGGCGAGGTCCTCCATCCCTTCCCAGTTTTCGCCGCGCGCCTGCGTTACCACCTGCGAGGGGTCGATCCATGGATATCGGTTCACGATATAGTCGCGGATCGTTTCCGCGCGGCGTTCCGAGAGGCGCCTGTTGTGGAGCGAGTCGCCCTCGGGCGATGCGAACGCGGCGACCGTGATCGTGTTGATGCGAACGGCGGCAGACCTTGGAATGATCATGTCGAGCATGCGCAGGCTGGTGCGGTTCGAGAGGTATAGCGAGTCGAGGGCCCATTTGTCCCAGCGGTAATATATGGCAAGGCCGGCCTTGCCGTCTGGTATTTGCGGCTTGACCGCGGCGGCTGATATGAGCGGTATGCCGCGGTACTTTGCAAATACGGCGCGTATGGCGGCGATGTCGTCTTTGGCTGTGGTGTAGTATATCTCGTCCGAGGCTTCGGGCGGGATCCGCCCCGGACAGTATGCCGCGCGTATTGAGTTTGCGGCGGCGATGTCGGTGCTTATGTAGAATGCGAAGTCGTTTTTGCCGATAGTTCGGAATTTGCTCCGCAGGTGCGTGCGGACGACTGCAGCCCTGGTGGCGGCGGAGTTGATCGCTTCCGGGTCGTTTTTCTCTTCCGGGGCCACGTATGCCACGAGGCGGATGTATCCTTCGCCTGCCGCGATTGCGCTTATATGTGCTGCGATCGATGTTTCGAGTTGTCCGAGGCTGACGCTGTTCGACCGGTAGTCGGGATAGAGTATGTCGCTGCCCTGGCGGAACGTTATGACCGGGTCGTGTGAAACAAGCGGCGTTGCGCCCACGGCCCGCAATGACAGCAGCGAGAGCAGTAATGCTGTCGATGCCACAGATATGCTGAATCTTGTCTTCACTTTATATACTGCCCTCGCAGGCCCGGCGGGGACGTGTCTGGCAATTTTTTATTATATAATAAAATCCGGTCTGTGCAAATATATTGTATTTTTCCATGTTGGCAAAAAATAAGCTGATTTTTAATCTCTACGGGTTCAATTCCCCGCTGCTTGCAGCGCTTGATGAATTCACATCCCGCGGCTGCGGGGGCGACGCTTTCAGCGTCGAGCCGCAGGGATGTGGCGACTGCCGTTGGCAGTCGCAGCCTTTACAATACCCCGTAGCTTGCTGCGGAGTGGTATATTTTATTCACAACGTTATGCTCCTTTTCGATCCTCCTCCAGGGGTGGCGGCGGAACGAAAATAAGTCGGGACGTAAGGTTACTCCCTTTTAGTCTTGTTCTGTCTTGTTCTGTCTTGTTCTGTTTTGTTCTGTCTTTTTCAGTTCGATGCCAGCGGAGTATGATTCGAGCCACAGGCGAGATATCAGCCCTCCGCGCCGGGTGGCGTCGGGCTGACGGCTTGCGACGCAAGCCGAGACTATAACAACAAGACTGAAAGGGATAATCCTGTTAAAAAATGATCGATATAAACTTTCGGCCCCGAGGAGGCCCGGAAGCCGGCAAGCGCAAAAAGCCGTGTGCTTTTTGCGCTTGTACGGGCGGAGGGGTCAGGCTCCGCGGGGTTGTGACGCGGGCGACAAGCGCCCTTCTATTATTCTGCGACGCTGCGGGCGGCGTAACCGAAGGCGCGGTAGGCGGTATGCTGCGGGTAGATAGCAGTGCCGCCGAAGCTCAAGTCGTAACAGCCATTAGCCGAGCCAGGGATATCAGACCAGTAGTAGCCGTAGTTGCCAACGTTGCTGAGAGTCCCCGACTGGTAGTTACGGTAGCCCGTAATAGGATAGAATGCCGTTCCGCCGGTTCCGTTCAGGCCCAGATAGAAAGTCCAGCCTTTGTCGAACGAACCGCTTACATTGCAATTGGTAGGAACGCCGGATGTAACATTATTCCCATCCGACGTAAACCCTGACCATGCGCCTTGCGGAGGCATAACGAACCCCACAGGGCTGGGGTCGTAAACGGTCTTCACCGGCTTGGTGGTATTGATGGTCGCTACGGTATTCGCTATGCTCCAAATGTTGTTGTATGTTGTCGAGCACCAGTTGCCAGCACCAACCGTATAGAACTTATTGGGATTCGCTATGGCAGTCCCTATCGTAGTTGCCCCATTGGGCGCATTGACATATGTATAGCCTCCTGTGCCATAGTAGAGCGTCTTCTCGGCTGTTGTCGTGGGTCCGGCCGCGGGCGGCATCGGGTCCTTGCGGCCAAACTGCCAGTAGGGATTATTACCGCCAAGCGATATCGCGAAGTTGTTCTGCGTGATGGTAAAGGTTTCGGTCAGCGGGCCTTCGATACCTGTCTGGCTGATACGCACCTGAATACTGCGGGGCTCTGTCCCGTATTGCGTCGCCCCCAAGCTGCACCACCCCAGGTTGTACTTCATAAAGTTGAAAGTCGTGTTCGGGGACGTGCGGTTCGCCGTAGCATCGGTTTGCGGGTTTGCCGCGTCGAAAATCTCAGATGGAGTCACCCAAATGTGCCAGCTCCAGAGGATGACATTGTCCGAATTGCGCACCGCCACGATGGCGTTGCCCTGCTTGATATTCGCCGCAGGAACGTCGAATTCCAGATATTTTTTGTCGGTGTCCAACTCTATGTTGGTTATAAGATCCGGCGCATCCATCCACACAAGCGTGGCGGTGAGAGGAACTACTCCGCTGTTATTATAAAGGTACGGGTTGGTAATGGCGGCGTTGTCGTGGCGCACGAATGCGGTCAACTTGTTGGTCCCCGTCGTGGTCGAGTAGGCGCTTGTGTTTGTTGCACCAGCCTTGATGGCATTGCCATACACCAACGGCAGCTTGTAGTAGCCCGGCGCGTTGATAACGTAGCAGTTGGCAGTGTTCCTGTTCGTGCCATTATCGGCCGCA
>JAVBMR010000020.1:0-40921 GCA_031552235.1 Tidjanibacter sp.
GAAACTTCGTTTCCTGCTACTTTACAAGTTAAAAAGGAGACCCAAATTCTGGGTCTCCTTTTTAACTTGTTGAGAAATCAAGAGATACGCAGTATCTCAGAAGAGTTTTCTGGTTCTCTTTTGCAAAAGAGAACAAAATAATCAGAATACAATATTCTCTATTGTTTACCTATAAGCTCTACGCTGCGGCGGATGAAGTTGTTGAGGTTTTCGCCTTTGAGCATTCCGTTCGAAAGCAGGGCAAGGTCGACGAGCTGCTTCACGAATGAATTCGCCGAACCTATCTCACGCAACTTACCGTCGCGTTCGGCTGTGAGGTCGGTGACTTTTTGCATCAGTTCCGAGCGTTTGTCCTTCTCTTCGGTGGACAGGTCGTCTTCTTTTTTGTCTTTCAGCACATCGTCGAGCGCTTTCTCTTCGGAGCGGGCGGCATCGATCCTGCCATTGACATCGGCGAGGCTGGCGCCATATTCTTTCTCCACACCACCCAGAATATCAATTACCAACGGATGGTTGCCATTCACAGTTATCGTGAAGTTGTCCGGCATCTCGGCATAGAAACGGCTCATCATGTCGCCTCCCATCGAGGCCATGTCCTTCATGCGGCGCGTGTACTCGTTCTGGGTGATGACCACCGGGGCATCCTTGGCGTCGAGCGCCTCGAAAGCTATGTTGTAATGCACCTTCTCCTCGCTCGGCAGCTGCGACTCGAACACCGGACGCATTATCTCCTGCTGCAACGGGCTAAGGGCCATCGATGCGTCCGTGTCTTTCTGGATCAGCTTGTCGGCCACATCCGAGTCCACGCGCACGAAGCGCACACCCTGGTTCTTATGTTCGAACCAATTTATGAAATGGTTGTCCAACTGGCCGTCCAGCACAAGTACGTTGTACCCTTTGGCTTTGGCCGAATCGATGAACGTGTAATTGGCCGTCACGTCTTTGGCATACAAATATATAAGCGTGCCATGTTTGTCGGTCTGGCTATCCTTTACGAGCGCGTTGTACTCTTCGAGTGTGTAATATTTGCCTTCGACATCTTTCACGAGCGTGAAACCGCTGGCCTTTTCGGCGAACTTCTCGTCGGTGATAATGCCGTACTGTATGAAGACTTTCAGGTCGTCCCATTTTTTCTCGAAATCCTCTCGCGAATTGGTGAATAGTTCGTGCAAACGGTCGGCGACCTTGCGCGTGATATACGAGCTGATTTTCTTGACGTTGCTGTCGCTCTGGAGGTAGCTGCGCGATACGTTCAGCGGGATGTCCGGCGAGTCGATGACCCCATGCAACAGCGTCAGGAATTCGGGAACGATACCCTCGACCGAATCGGCCACATACACCTGATTGCTATACAGTTGTATCTTGTTCTTCTGCATCTCGAAGTTGTTGCGGATCTTCGGGAAATAGAGGATGCCGGTCAGGTTGAACGGGTAGTCGATATTGAGGTGGATGTGGAACAACGGGTCGTCGCCCATCGGGTAGAGCTTGCGGTAGAACTCCGTGTATTCCTCTTCGGCAATGTCACCCGGTTTGCGTGCCCACAGCGGGTTGGTATCGTTGATAATCAGATCATTATCCGTATCGACCTGCTTGCCTTCCTTCCACTCTTTTTCCTTGCCGAAAGCAATGGGCACGGGCAGGAACGCGCAGTATTTCTTGAGCAGGCCCATGATGCGGTCATAGCCGGCGAACTCGGCGTTATCGTCCGAGATGTGCAGTATGATGTCGGTTCCGCGCTCCCGCTTTTCATCGACCTCTTCGAGGGTGTAGTCGGGCGTACCCTCGCAACTCCACACCACCGTTTTCGCATCGTCCCTATGCGACTGCGTGCGCACCTCGACCTTGTCGGCCACCATGAACGACGAGTAGAAACCCAGCCCGAAATGGCCGATAATGGCCTGGTTCTGGTATTTCTTCATGAACTCCTCGGCGCCCGAGAACGCGATCTGGTTGATGTACTTGTCGACCTCTTCGGCCGTCATACCTATCCCGTGGTCGGAGATCGTGAGGGTGCGTTTTTCCGGGTCGAGCGAAACACGGACGGTCAAATCGCCCAACTCGCCTTTGAAGTCGCCTTTGGCCTCCATCGCCTTCACCTTCTGGGTGGCGTCCACAGCGTTCGACACCAACTCGCGGAGGAAAATTTCATGGTCGGAATAAAGGAATTTCTTGATGATGGGGAAAATATTCTCAGTCGTTACCCCGATCTTGCCGTTTTGCATATGCCGTATGTTTTATGATTTGTTTTTGTGGCTTGTGTATGTCCAATTTATGTGCCAGCCCCCACGGAATGACATTTCGGCAGAAATAGACAGGCCGGGACATAAAAAATGCTGACAAAAAACGCGTTTTTGTCAGCATTCGTATGTGGGTTGGCGGTGAACCCCTATAATTTCGGGAGCCTAAAAGTGAGGCCTGAAAATATCGAGAAACCACCCCGGCGCTCGGACAGCCCGGCGGGTTTCGGCGCTCATGTAGGCCAGCACGACCGTCCCTTTGTTTACCAGCTCACCGGCCTCGTTGTATATCTCATGGTCGAACGTCATTTTGGCCGCGGGCAGCTCGCGCAGGATGATCCTGACCGTCAAAAGGTCGTCGTAACGTGCCGGAACGAAGAATTCCATCGCCACCGTTTTCACCGGAAGCATCACTCCGCTCTCTTCGAGCAGGCGGTAGGTCGTCCCCATCTCACGCAGGAGTTCGGTGCGGGCGCTCTCGTAGAAGTTCACATAGTTGGAGTGATGCACGACCCCCATGGCGTCGGTATCCTTATAGCGCACCCTTATTTTGAACTCTTTTTCGAGCATAATCGTTCCAAATACTTATAACGTGCCTGTTCGCAAAAGAACGCCAGGGAGTGAAATGATCTCAAGGCTATCCCGGAGTCGCCGAAGCAACCGGCTACTCACCCCTTGAATAGTTGGGCGATTCGCTCGTTATCGCAACATCGTGCGGATGGCTTTCGAGCATACCCGAGTTGGTGATGCGCACGAATTTTGCCTTCTTGAGCGCAGCAATATCCTTGGCACCACAGTAACCCATACCGGCACGCAAGCCGCCTATTATCTGGTACACAACCTCTTTGAGCGAACCTTTATACGGAACGCGGGCTGCAATGCCTTCCGGAACGAGCTTCTTTATATCGTCTTCCATGTCCTGGAAGTAGCGGTCTTTCGATCCGTGCTGCATGGCTTCGAGCGACCCCATACCGCGGTACGACTTGAACTTACGGCCGTTGTAGATGATGGTTTCGCCGGGCGATTCCTCGACCCCTGCGAACATCGAGCCTGCCATGATGCAGTCGGCACCGGCGGCTATGGCCTTCACCACGTCGCCAGTATAGCGTATCCCGCCGTCGGCGATGATCGGGATGCCCATATCCTTCACGGCGTTGGCAGCGTCGTAGATGGCCGACAACTGCGGAACCCCCACCCCGGCGATAACGCGCGTGGTGCAGATAGAGCCCGGGCCGATACCCACCTTGATGCCGTCCGCACCCGCCTTGGCAAGGTGAAGCGCAGCCTCGGCCGTGGCGATATTCCCGACCACGACGTCTATGCTCGTGAAAGTTTTCTTAACCTGTTTGAGCATCTCGGCGATGTTGACATGGTGTCCGTGCGCCGTGTCTATCACGACCGCGTCCACCCCTGCTTCGCAAAGCGCCGCGATGCGATCCATGGTGTCGCCTGTCACGCCTACGGCGGCGGCAACCCTCAGGCGGCCCTTGTCGTCTTTCGACGCGTTGGGATTGGTCTGCACCTTCGTGATATCCTTGTATGTCAGAAGCCCTACCAGCTTGCCTTCCTTGTCGATCACCGGAAGCTTTTCGATCTTGTTCTGCAACAGAATGTCCGATGCATGCTGAAGATCAGGGTTATATGTAGTGATAAGCCCCTCCTTGGTCATCACGTCGTCGATCTTGCGGCCCATGTCTTTCTGGAAACGCAGGTCGCGGTTGGTGACGATACCTATGAGGGTATTGTCCTGCGACACGACGGGGATTCCGCCTATCTTATGCTCCTTCATGAGCCTCAGGGCGTCGCCTACGGTGTTGTCTTTCGAGATAGTGATCGGGTCGTAGATCATGCCGTTCTCGGCACGCTTCACCTTGCGTACATGCGCGGCCTGCGCTGCGATAGGCATATTCTTGTGGATTACGCCGATACCGCCTTCACGGGCGAGCGCGATAGCGAGGTCGGCCTCGGTCACGGTGTCCATGGCGGCCGAAACGACAGGGGTGTTGATCACGATGTTACGTGAAAAGCGCGAAGTAATGCTGACTGTTCTCGGGAGGACTTCGGAATAGGCCGGGATCAACAGTACGTCGTCGAAAGTAAGGCCTTCTGATTGGATTTTCTTATCTGCAAAAGACATAGGTAGGATTTCTTTTGCCCACAAAGATAATCATATTCCCCGAAACCACCGCATCCCCGGCGAGATTATTAACAATTATTTAGCAATGCTTTCCATTGCAATAAGTTGGGATGGGAAAACCGGTTAGATAAACCACCACGCAGTGAGCTACTGGGTATTTGTAAAGGCCGCGACTGCTTGCGGCAGTCGCCACATTCCGGGGCTCGGCGATTTCATTGCCGCCCCCGCAGCCGCGGAATGTGAATTTATCAAGCGCTGCAAGCAGTGGTGAGTTAACTCGTGAAGATTAAAGTCTCATTTGTATGAAAATCAGCTTTGCAAAGCTGTCGGCCCACAGCCACCCGGCGCGGAAGGCCCGCCACATGTGGCGGACTACAGGCAAGCCTCCCAACACGCTGCCCATGAGGCCGCGCTCCACGCGCGGCCCGTACAACTCGCTCCGCAGCGTCGGTTGCTGACGGCGGGGTTGGCTTCGCCTTGCTCCGCAAGACCGAAACATTCTTTATGTATAATCCAATCTGAAACGAGAAAAGCCCCCGATTACAAAAACTCAAGCGTTACCGGCCCACCGGGTGCGGCAACCGAAGCGATAGAAGAACAGAGTGGCGCAGGCAGTTTTATGCCGGACGGCGCGGCCTGGCTGACTTGATTAACCCGACTGGCCGGGTTGGTAATATCCGGCGAGCCAACCGTAGTGCAGACCATATTTGGATCAAGCGTGCCGGCCTGACTATCCGAACCTTCACCACCATCCGCAATAACTTCGGCCTTCCCTTTGAACGTGCGGCCGCCAACAGAAACGGCAACATCATAGACGCCAACAGGCGGCAGGAGCTTGACCGGCGACCCGACCATCACTGCGCACCCATCTTCGAAAGTACCCATGATAAAATAATAATACCCCAAAAGCGCTGCGGCTGCGGCCATTTCGCCGCGCACTATATGCTCGCGCACGACGGTCGAGCTGACCTTGGCATCGCCCGCGTCCCAGCGCGGCACGCGGTAATATTCGAACCCGAGTCCCGCAGCCAGCTCCGACATCGAGTCGGGGCCTCCCTGCTTCCCCGCGCCGAAATGATGGTTGTAACCTGCGACGTATACCTTCATCCCGACCTTGCCCACAAGGCAGTCGCGGATAAAACCGTCATATGGCATGCGGCTGAAATCCCGGTCGAACGGGATGACTATAAGGTTGTCGATACCGGCGCTTTCGAGCAATTTTATTTTTTCAGGCAGAGTATTGAGCAGCCTGACACCATCGGGGTCGAGTACCTCGCGGGGGTGCGGCGAGAAAGTGACGACGACGCTCTCGCCGTCGATCTCCTTGGCCTTCCCGCGCACCACGTCCAGCAGTACACGGTGTCCCTTATGCACACCGTCGTAAGACCCTACCGTAACGGCAGGGTTCCTGAACGCAGGCAGGCTGTCGATCCCGTTGAACACCCTCATCTCCTGTCGTTTTACTCGCTCTCCTTGACAAGGTAGGCCACCTTTTCGAGCAGGGTCGTGATGTCGTAATTCTCCACGACTATACCGCGCGGGAAGTTCAGGGGCTTCGACGTGAAATTCAGCACGCCCTTGATACCGGCGTTGATTATCGGCACCACGAGTTCCGAAGCGATCTCCGTAGGCGACGAGAGGACTATTATGTTGATATCCATATCCTCGACCATCTTTTCGAAGTCGTCCATGTGCAGGCACGGGATGCCGTCTATCTTCGTCCCCACTTTATTGGGGTCTATATCGAAAGAGGCCACAATGCGCAGGTTCAACCCTTTCTGGTTAAAGTATTTGGTAATCGCCTGACCGAGGTGCCCCATACCTATTACAGCCACATTCATCGGCGAGGCGCTGTCGAGGATCGAGCCTATGAACTCGATAAGCACCTCGACGTCGTAGCCTTTCTTCGTGTCGCTCGAAAAGCCTATCAGCATGAGGTCGCGGCGCACCTGCACCGCCGTTATGCCGTGCATGCCGGCAAGTACATGCGAAAAAATATGGCTTATGCCTTGCGCGTGGAGGTTGAGCAGCGTGCGGCGGTATTCGCTCAGGCGCTCTATGGTTTTTTCTGGTATGTTGCTCGGCAGGGTGCTCATCGCTGATCGTTTTTAATTCACAAATATACAAACTTTACCTGTAAGGCGCTCGATTTTCTTTTTTCGAATAAATATTAAATATTAAACAGACTTAATGTATATTTAAATCCTATCATATTTCCACCGCGACATATTTTAAACTATTAAACTATTTAATATTAAAACCTATGAAAAAACATTACTTATTATCAGCTATTCTCGCTGCGGCACTGTTCGCAGGCTGCAACGACGACAACGGCAGCGGTTACAAAGACGACGGCAATATGGACGTGATAGTCTGTATCGACCGCCCGACCGGTAGTATTGTCGCCATGAAGCCCGACGGAACGGGAGCGAAAGTCCTTTTTTTCCCCACCCATGAAGCCCCCGAACCTCAATATGCGTCTATCGGTTCCGATGCCAGGACTCTGCTATTCACCGACAACTCCAGCGGAAACATATACACCCACGACATTGAAACCGGAATAACCACGACCATATACACAAACGAAGGAAGCGCTGACGACCGCATATTCGAAACCCCGGCCTTCTCGCCAAACATGAAGAAGATCTTCGCTTACGATAATAACAATCTCCATTTTTGCTCTATCGACGTCGCTACCGGAGCCATTACGGTGATATATGACGCGAACGAGGCCGACCATGATGATCTTAGCTACCCGTCTTTCCTGAACGACAATACGATGGTATGCAATTACGGCGATGAAGACATCGCCAGCATAAAAACCGACGGCACAGGCTTCGGCATTATCAAAGAATGTTTTGAAGAAGAAGACGGCAACGGCAACTGGTGGGGCGTTTACTACATGCATCCTGCGACTGTCTGGAACACCCGGAAGATAGTATATGTAAAAAATGAATACGACGACCGGGATAATACCAGCAACACCTTTATATGCATATCGAACGCCGACGGCACAGGCGAGATCGACCTCTTCGAAGGTATTGCGGACTCGCCGAGCGGCAACCTCAAAGGTGACAAGATCGCTTTCATGGATCAAGGCGCCGGAAAGATCGTTGTCGGCAACTTCAATGGCTCGTCACTGAGCAACATTATCAGGATCCCGGCCCCGGGTTTTCAGCACCCGTGTTTCAACAGGATCAAACCGGCGCTCTACGACAACCTCCAGGATTACACTGCGGTAACCCCGGTATAAAGCACGTTTCCCGCAACGGCAGGGCACTGATTTCAGTGCCCTGTTTGTGTTTGTACGAATGAAAGATTACCTTTGGGCAAAATTCGAACGAAGACAGTGAAAGCCGGTCGCTTCCGTGACAAGGAATTATTTTATTGATGAAAAATTCTGTACGTGTGCCGGAAGGCACCCGAGGCGCATCCTGTCTAAATCGAGCAAAGCGAAACTAAACCACCATGCACTAAAGTACATGGGTTTAGTCAGAGGAATAAATTCCTCTTTCCGGGTTGCCTTGCAACCCGCATCGCCGCCCATTGGGGCGGAGGGCGGCGATGAAGAACGGACAAATCGCCAGAAAAAACAAAAATTTATAGAAACTAAAGTAGCCGCAATAAAATTGCGGGGTTTTAACAATTAACAGCAAACAATAAAAATGGTAAAAGGGGTTATATTCGACATGGACGGCGTGCTGGTGGACAACAAGGAGGCGCACGTCGAGGCATTCGTGATTTTCTGCCGGCGCCACGGCACCGACATCGAGGGCGTCGACTTGAGCTGGATGTACGGCAAGGGCAACGACGAGATCATCCCGCGCCTGCTGCCGGAATCGGTCATAAAGGAGTGCGGCATCAAGGCGCTCAGCGACGAGAAAGAAGCGGTCTACCGCGATGTGTACGCGTCGACGATGAAACCCGTCCCGGGACTTGTCGAATTCCTCGAAGACCTCCGGGCCAACGACGTCAAAATCGCCGTAGGCTCGTCAGCCCCGGTTGAGAATGTGGATTTTGTGCTCGACGGGCTGGGGATACGCGGATTCTTCTCGGCATTCGTCAACGGCGACATGGTCATCAGGGCGAAACCCGACCCGGCAATCTACCTGCTTTCGCTCGAAAAACTGGGGCTTCCGGCCTCGGAATGCCTCGTCATGGAGGATTCTTTCGCCGGCATCGAGTCGGCCAACGGGGCGGCGGTAAAGGTAGTCGCGCTCGCCACCACGAACACGGAAGAGGCGCTCTCGAAAGCGAAAGTGGAGATGATAGTCCCTGACTTCACACACCTCTCCTACCGGAAGATAGCGAACCTGTAATCCCATATGCCCGGAAGAGCAGCCAGTAAAACGACATCGGGCCGGAATTTCCGGCCCGATGTCGTTTTACGCTATTTCACGGTTATCGTGAAGTCATTGCCGTAGCACACCAGCCCCCATTCCATGTTGCGGTATGTTCCGCCCATAGCCTTCTGGGTAAACCTGTAAGGCATTTGCAGCAGCGTTTGGCGCGATCCGTTGACCTTGTCGGCAAACGTCCAGCCCTCGGTCCTGACCGCACCTACGAATAATTTCACGGCGTCATATCCCCTGTAGGCATACGGCGTGGGCAGCGTCCCGAACGCGCTCACGAACCTGCGGTCGAAGTCGGCAACACGCGCGTCGCCCCTGTCGAAATGGTACATCGAGGGGAAACACACCTGGAGCTTGAAGAACAGCGACTTGTCGGCCTTGTCGCCGAACCTGCTCCAGCCAGCCCCGGCGAGTACCGTGATATTTCCCGACATCTGGCTCCGCGCCACAAGGTTCGACTGCACCGAACTTATCGCCGCAAGTATCTGGTCTGCCACGAGTTCGTTAGTACACGAGATCACTATCAGGTTATTCGCACCAGGGTCGATCAGGCTTCCGAACACGCCCTTCTCCATCCTGAGGGTGGCGCTGTAATCCACTTGCCTGCACCCGGTCGGGAGCAGCGGCTTAACGGCCTGTTCGAATTCGAGGTCACGGTTCGCCGTTGTCACGAAGATCACTTTCTTATCGGGCGTGAAGAACTGCTTCATCTTTTCGTACTTGGCCGAGGGGTCGGGCGACATCTGGTAAAGCACCGGGCTTTGCGTCTTTTCGAGCGTAGCGAGCGGCGACACTATCACAGCCCTGTTCTCCTGGGCGTAATCCAGCGCCGGACGTATATTTTCCTCATACACAGGCCCTATTATGATGTCTGGCTGTCCGAAGTCGGACGAACCGACTATGCCCTGCACGGCATCGGTGGAGCGTGCCGAATTATACAGCGACACTTTTGTAGCTATCCCCTGGCTTTTCAGGTCTTCCAGTCCGAGCAGCGCCCCCTGGTAGAATTCAAGGAAGTTATGTCCGGCGGTCTGCTCGCCCTCCAGCGGCAACAGCATGGCGATCTCGACAGGCTTCGAACCGGGAAAATCCCTGACCGTCAGCGTCATCCTGCGAATAGAGTCACGGGCCGCGCGATCGGCTTCAGGATCGAAAACGTCGGGTGATCCGGGTGTACCCGGGTCTGCCGCCGCGCTTTTGCGCCGTACCTTTATAAGCGCCCCGGCCTTCAGGCCGTCCTTCATATTATTAAGGTCTATGAGCGACTGCTCCGTTACCCCGTAAAAGCGGCTGAGCGAATAGAGGGCCTCGCCGGGCTGCACAAGATGATACTCGTAATCGTCAGACACACTGTTGATTGCCTCCTTGTATTCCTCCATCTGGTTGGCTATCTCTGCCGGCGTAGCGTCGCCGACGCTCTTTTTGCGTATATTTATCTTCTGACCTATCGAAAGGTGCGCGGGGTCGAGGCCTTCGTTGTCCTCGATAAGCGTACTTAGTGGTATTTCATACCTGCGCGATATAGCGGACAGAGTTTCGCCCTGCGATACCGTATGGACATCGAACGTACGGGCTTGCTTGCGTTTGCTCATCTTGTCAAGCTCCTTGTTTACCAGCGGGATTTTGACAACATGCCCCTCCTGCAGTCCGTCGACAACGTGCGGGTTGTTTTCCGTAATGGCTGTGATGGGCACCTCGTAAAGTTGCGAGAGCGAATAGAAAGTTTCGCTTTGGGCCACCGTATGCACATAGTAGCTCTCCCCGTCTATCGTAACGACGCTCGACGATTTTTCGCCTCTGGCTCGTGTCTGCGCCTGGAAAAGCTGCGCGCTGCACACCGAAGCGCTCACAGCCAGCACGGATAATATCGTAAGCAGGTATCTTCTCATCTGGGTCTTTATTATTTCTTTAATATAGCGCCTATTTCTTTAGCGCGCCCTCGCGCAGGCGTATTTCAGTAATGACTTTTTTGGTGTATGCCGGGAAATCGCCGTTCATCATCCACGAGTAGTAACTCGGCTCCTCGCGGAAAACATCGGCCACCGGGCGGCCCTTATGCTTGCCGAAACTGAAGCATTCCACGCCTTTATCGTCGTACACTATGCGGCCGGCAAAATCGACGTTGCTGTCCCGCTGCGAAAACTCGGCGAGGAAGTCAACATCATTCTGCAAATCTTCAGGATAACGATCCAATTGCGATTTTAGTACTTCGTACGTTGCGATTGTGTCGGCCTCCGCCGAGTGTGCATCCACCAACTCCTTGCCGCAGTAGAACTTATATGCCGCAACGAGTGTCCTCTGCTCCATACGGTGGAATATGTTCTGCACGTCGACGAATTTGCGTTTCTTGAGGTTTATATCGACGCCGGCCCTGAGGAATTCCTCGGCCAGCACGGGAATATCGAACTTGTTCGAGTTATACCCCGCAAAGTCGGCGCCCTCGACCCACGCGGCAAGCGATTTGGCCACTTCCCTGAATTTGGGGCAGTCCTTCACGTCCTCGTCGCTTATGCCATGCACGGCCGTAGCCCCGGCAGGTATCGGCATTTCGGGGTTTATCCTGCGCGTTTTGATCTCCTCCCTGCCGTCGGGATGCACCTTGACCATGGATATTTCCACGATGCGGTCTACCGCCGGATCGACCCCTGTGGTTTCGAGGTCGATGAAGATCATCGGATTTTTGAGCTTGAGTTCCATATTTACAAACAAAACCGTCCGCAGACAAAGCAAGACGGTTTTTTAAAGGTTAAATTCTCGGGTTACTTTTTCGTTACCGTGACCTTGACGTCTTTCGAGTTTCCGAGCGTCGCGAGTTCACCCTCATTAAGCGCGAAGCTCACGAGCGTATATTTCCTCGACCCGTCCACAACCATTTCGGTTTCTTTGGTCATCAGCACTTTTTCGTCCTGCCCCCTGAACTCGAACCTGGATTCGTAGGTCGCCTCTTCGAGGATTATGAAATAGGCGTCGATAACGGCTTTCGACTTGATCTTGCCGAAGAAATCGAGGTTCACGCCCTCCGTCAGGTCAGTGACGCAAGGTATCGCGTCATAATACTCTGCCGTAACGCCCTTGTCGATGCCTTCCACTCCCTGCACGAGCGTACGCCCGGCAACCTGCGCCACTTTTTCGGCGTGTTCGTTCAGCTGCCTGTCTAAGCTGCGGCCCGCGCCCTCGGCAACCGTACCCAGCGCGTCGGCGGCCTGTTCGGCAACCACGTCTCCATGTTCGTTAAGCGCCTCGGCAACGCCTTCCACGGCGCTGAGACCCACATTCGTGGCCTTCTTGGCCATTTTCTTAACGCATCCCTCGCACGAGGTAAGGCAGAGTGCCGATATAAGCACGACTGCGATATAGGTTATTTTTTTCATAATATTTTAAGTCGGGTTAGTTGTTTTAATCTTAATTAAGCGTTTATCATCATCGGCATGAGGAGCATCAGCACTTCGCTTGCCTGCTTGTCGTCGTAAACGGGTTTGTAAACTCCTGCGCGCGTAGAGTCCGCCAGCTCGATGAGGATGCTGGGAGTTTCGAGGTTGCTGAGTATTTCGATAAGGAACGTCGACTTGAACCCGATGGCTATCGGGGCACCTTCGTAGCTGCACGCAAGAGTTTCGTGCGCCGAAACCGAAAAGTCGAGGTCCTGTGCCGTGAGCTTGATCTTGTTAGGGCTGATGTCGAACTTGATGAGGTTCGTCGACTGGTTCGAGCAAACCGCCACGCGCTTAACGCCGTTCAGAAGCTCCACCCTGTCGGCCATGACCTTATTTGGGTTGGCGGTGGGTATCACTGCGTTGTAATTCGGATAGTTGCCCTCTATCTGGCGGCAGATGAGCGTTGCGTTCGTGAGCGAGAACACCACGTTCTTGGCGTCGAATTGAACCTTTATGTTGTCGTTTTCTTTCGGAAGGACACTGCGAAGCAGGTTCACCGGCTTTTTGGGCAGGATGAAAGCGGCTTCGTCCCTAACGCCGGCAGTTTCCGACGCCACTCTCACGAGCTTGTGGGCGTCCGTAGCGACAAAAGTAGTCACCCCTGGCTTCATATCGACGTAAACGCCGTTCATTACCGGACGGAGTTCGTCGTCGGCGGTGGCGAATATAGTCTTGTTGATGCCGTTCAGAAGTACGTCCGGGTCGAATTCCAGTTCGCGCGAGTCGGCACTCATCTCGGGGAGGGAGGGATAGCTCATGCCCGAAGTCCCCGGAATGTTCAGCGAACCGGTCTTCCAGCTCACGGTTATTTCCCATGTCGATTCGTTGGCCTCTATCGTAAGCGGCTGTTCCGAGAATTCCTTCAGCAGGTCGAGCATCAGCTTGACCGGAGCGGCGATAACGCCCTCTTTTTCAATATTATCCACAGGCAACATGGCCGTCAGCGTGGTTTCAAGGTCGGACGCGGTCACTTTAAGATTGCCGTCCTTAGCCTCCAGAAGGAAATAATCGAGGATAGGAAGGGTGTTTTTGCTGCTTACCACCTTGCCCGTGGTCTGAAGTACCGAAAGTAAAGCCGAACTTGAAATAACAAACTTCATATGTTTAATTTTTAAATGTTTACATATTCAATATGGCTCATGCCCAATCGCAAAATCCACCACATACAGGTCAAAGATAACGATTAATCCCGAACCGCCGCCAACTTATCAAGCGACATTTTTATCATTTTATCAACAAAAGGCTTATAATCCGTATTCATGCCTTTATCGACCCTTTGGGCGATTATGGTGCAGATTGTGGCGGCACGGTGGCCCATCAGCCGGGCCAGTCCCGCGAGGGCGGAACCTTCCATTTCGAAGTTGGTGATCCTGCGGCCGTTATATGCGAATGATTCGATCTTCGCGTTAAGTCCCGAATCCGCTGGCTCTAACCGAACCCAGCGGCCCTGCGGGGCGTAGAAGCCCGGCGCGGAAATGGTCACGCCCTCGGTCGTGGTGTCGGAGAAAAGCTCGCGCAGCCCCTCATCGGCATCGACAAAATATGGCTTCGGCAGCAGCCCTCCCCACCCCGCATGCTCCATAAAAGCCTGTTCCATAGCGAGATCGCACACCTCATTACGCCCCTTGTAGAAATTCAGCAGTCCGTCGAACCCCACCGAAGTGCGGGAAAAGACGAACTCGCCGATCTCGATATCGGGCTGCAAAGCCCCGGACGTCCCGAGGCGCAACAGGGTCAGGCTCGTTTTCTGCTCGCGCTCTGTCCGGCTCTCGAAATCCACATTGAAAAGCGCATCCAGTTCCGTCACGACTATGTCGATGTTGTCCGTCCCTATGCCTGTCGACAGCACGGTCACCCACTTACCCTTGTAACTCCCTGTTACAGAGACAAATTCACGGTTTGCCGAACGGGTTTCGACCACGTCGAAATATGACGCGACGGCCTCTACTCGGCCGGGGTCGCCGACCAGGATAATCGTTTCGGCGACCTGTCCGGGTTTCAGATGGAGGTGGAAAATCGAGCCGTCGCTGTTAATGATCAGCTCCGACGGGGCTATCTTTCTCATGGTGCGGATTTTTGCTTTTTCACTTTGGATATTGCCATAAAAGTAAGTACTTTGCACGATATTTTAAGAAAAAACAGCAAAAATGACACTCATAAAATCCATTTCGGGCATACGCGGCACGATAGGCGGCCCCGAGGGCGAAAACCTCACCCCTCCCGACATCCTCCGCTTCGCATCGGCATACGCGGCCTGGCTCGACAAACAGACTGGCGGCAAGCGGGCGAAAGTGGTCATAGGGCGCGACGCGCGTATCTCGGGCGAGATGGTCAACAGCATCATCGAAGGCACACTCCTGGGCTGCGGGGTCGACGTGATAAACGTGGGGCTTTGCACTACGCCTGGCGTCGAGATGGCGGTGACGCACCACGGTGCCGACGGCGGGATAATCATCACGGCCAGCCACAACCCCCGCCAATGGAACGCCCTGAAAATGCTCAACTCGAAAGGCGAATTCCTCAGCGCCGAGGCAGGGAAAGAGATCCTCGAAACGGCCGCAAGGACAGATATGGAATACCCGGGCGTGGACGGCATAGGGAAAGTTCTGAGCCGCGAACCGTTTGACAACCAGCATATAAGAAACGTTCTATCGTTGCCGCCGGTCGATATAGACGCTATTAAAAAGCGTAAATTCAAGGTGGTGGTCGACGCCGTGAATTCTGTGGGCGGCATCGTCATCCCCAGGCTTTTGGCTGAATTAGGGGTCGAAACGACATGCATCAACTGCGTGGCGAACGGCGAGTTCGCCCACAACCCGGAACCGCTCCCTGAAAACCTCACCGAGATATCCGCCGCGGTCGTGGCGCAGGGCGCCGATCTCGGAATTGTTGTCGACCCAGACGTAGACCGCCTCGCGTTCGTCAACGAGGACGGCTCGATGTTCGGCGAGGAATACACGCTCGTCGCCGTGGCGGATTATGTGCTTTCAAAAACGCCCGGCAACACCGTGTCGAACCTCAGCTCGACCCGCGCGCTGAAAGACGTCACCGAGCGTCATGGAGGCGCATATGCCGCCGCCGCTGTCGGCGAGGTGAACGTGGTCGCAAAGATGAAGGAAACCAACGCAATAATAGGCGGCGAAGGCAACGGCGGCGTCATCTACCCTGCCTCGCATTACGGCCGCGACGCGCTCGTGGGCGTCGCCCTGTTCCTGACCCATCTGGCCAAAACAGGCAAGACCATGACGCAACTGCGCGCCACTTATCCGGAATACTACATCTCGAAAAACCGCATAGACCTGACGCCGGATATCGACGTGGATGGCATTCTTGCGCGCGTAAAGGAAAAATACCGCAGCGAGCGTGTGAACGACATCGACGGCGTGAAGATAGACTTCGCCGACGGCTGGGTCCACCTGCGCAAATCGAACACCGAACCCATTATCCGCATATACAGCGAAAACCGCGACAAAGCCTCGGCCGACGCGCTCGCCGGGCAGATAGTCGCCGACATAAAAGCGATGGTTTAGGGCATTGCAGATGGCCGCTTTGAGCGGACGGCCAATGGCATCCGCCTACGAAAGTCGCGCAAAACGCGGAAAAATTTACACATAAATCGAGGCCGGAGCATCCGGCCTCGATTATTTTAACGGGTCATCCAGTTCAATATCGTAATTATCCTATACGTTACAGCATCCCGCCGGTGATGGTGCGCATCTGCTCGGCTATCTTGCCTGCGGTGGAGTGGGAATAGATATGCCCCTCACATTCGCGGATGCTTGTTGTCCCTGCCGTCGTTACGGCGAAAAGTTCGCGGAACTCGCCGAGCTGTGCGTGCGCGACGGGTATTTCCGTCACTTCGAACCCCGACATTTCCGCCGCGGCGATACCCAGCCGCCTTTCGACGCTGTCGCATGCACCGTCCCCGACCGGTGTCGTGAAAACGGTGTTCTCCGCGACGGCGAACAGGGGGTTCTCTCCGACGCCATACAGCACCCCTTCGCGGGTTTCGGCAATGGCGCATCCGGCGTTTTTGCGTGCCGCGTAGGCCGCCGCGTATGTGTTGGCGGCGAGCGAAACGGCGGTTTTGAAGTGCGGGAAAGGGTATTCGTAAGGCAAAACAATGGCGTTTTCGGCTTTATGCCAGAGTGTGTATCCTTTGTAAAGCAGCAGTTTCTCGCAACTGAGAATCCTTACCGGTTCGCCGCCGTGTTCGGCGGGAAACACGTAAACGGCCACCTGGCCACTGCCTGCCGGATACCTGTTAACTTCCGACAGCAGGGCGACTTCTTTCTCCAGCAGTGCCGCCGTGATGCCGCACCGGCCGCCGTATAGGGTCGAATATGCGGTTCCTAACAGCTCGGCGTGGACTGCGGCGTGCAGGGGTTTGTGCGCCGAAACGTGCATTTTCTGGTAGACAAAATTGGCCGCGGACATGTAATCCGGCGACAGACCGATCTCCCCGGGCCTAACGGGTTTCCCGTCACAGATTACCAAGTCGCCTTTCATGCCGTCACAGCCCAAGGCCGTTTAAGAAGAAATTGATCTGCGACCCGCCGCCGGTGAGCATCGGGAATATGAACCCGTACATCGCCCCGAAGATATGCGCATGATGGTTCACGTGGCCTCCGCCGCGGCGTGCCGAGTAGGCTTCGTAGCCGATATAGAGTATCCCGAAAACAACGGCGGGCATGGGTAGCACGCCCATGAGGTATATTTTGCTGAGCGGCGAGTAGAATATCGAGGTGAATACCACTGCCGACACCGCCCCCGACGCCCCGACCGATGTGTAATACGGATCGTCGCGGCGCTTGGACAGGTCATATATCGAAGCGAATATGAGCCCCCCGAAGTAGAGCAGCGAGAACTTGAGGTTCGGCTCCATCGATATCCCGGCATGGAACTGCCCTGCGAACGTGGCCATCACGACACGCGCGAACGACCAGAACACCAACATGTTTACCAGCAGGTGTGTCCAGTCGGCGTGGACGAATCCGTGCGTGACCACACGGTACCACTGGCCGCGCCTCACCACATTATACGGTTTGAGGCTGAGCCTGTCGAACGCCGCCCTGTTACTGAAGCACACCACCGAGATGGCGGCCGTGATGAATATGATGAATAGCGTCATGTGGGTTATAGCAGGGAAATTTTAAGCAAAAGTTCGCGCAGAAGCTCGCCGTCGTCCGCGCCGCCGTTGTCCATCCCCTTACTTTTCATATCGTACTCGCGCAGAAGCCCGAGGATCACGAACACTTTTTTGTTGGGGTATATGGCGGCAGCCTGTTTGTACTCGTTGAGGAAGAAAGGCGCGGGGACTTTGAGCATTTTGCACAGTTCGGCGTCGCCTGGCAGTGGTGTGTGCTTGTTCGCCGCCAGCCAGCGCTGGTAATTCAGTATGAAGATACGTTGGAAATGCGTGAAAAGCGTGCTGATCGTGACCAGCAGCGGGTTTTCCTTCGGGTTGTGCGAGAAATGATCGGCGATGAGCAGCGCCTTTTCCATATTGCGGTCGCTCATGGCTTTTGTCAGCTCGTAGTTGTTGAAATCCTTGCTGATCCCGATGTTCTGCTCGATATGGTCGGCCGTGATGGTCTTCGTGCCTTCGGGCAGGTAGGTCAGCAGTTTCGACAGCTCGTTCGAGATCTTCGCTATGTCCACCCCCAAGTGGTCGACCAGCATCTGGAGGGCTTTCGGCTCTATCCCGCAGCCTTTCGTGCGGATGAACTCCCCGAGCCACGGGCCGATCTCGTAGTCGCGCGGCCGCACCGACTCGAACACCACGCCGCCGGCCGACACATGTTTGTATAGCTGCGAACGCTTGTCCACGTTCTTCTCCTTGTGGCAGATGACGAGGATAGTACTGGGCGAAGGCGACTGGGTGTAGAGCGACAGTTGCTCGATCTTGCGCAACTGCTGGGCCTCCTTCACTATCACGACCTGAAGGTTGCCCATCATTGGCATCTGGCGGGCGGCGTTTATGATGGAGCCCGCATCGCTGTCCTTGCCGTATGCGATTATCTGGTTGAAAGCCTTTTCCGCTTCGGTCAGCACGCCGCCTGCGAGCTGATCGCCGAGCTGGTCGATGAAGTATCCCTCGTCGCCCATCAGCAGGTAGACGGGCGCGAACCGACGCGCGGCGATATCTTTCGAGATCGCCGCATATTGGGCAACGCTGTCGCGGAAACTAATACTTTTGGCCATGGTCTTGCAAATATAGGAAAAGCCCGGCGGCAAGCCAAATAAATTCGGGATTATCCCTTTATGTCTTTTTCTGCCTTCCCCGAAAGCCAACGGCCGACGCCGGAACGCTGGCCGCCATGCACTAAAAACACATGGGTTTGAAGAGAAGAATAAATTCCCCTCCCCGAGTCGCTTTGCGACTCGCATCGCCGCCCATTGGGGCGGAGGGCTGCCTTATTCCCCGTTGGCTCATTCGCGCGCGCCTCGCGGCGGCAGACCGCACCACAAAGAGGTATTCTTGCTGACAAGCGTTCAAAAACAAAGCGGATAAACACCGAATGCCTATCCGCTCCGTTGAAATATCCGGACACTTACATTCCGACGATCATGTTTGTGCTGTCAACAACCGCCTGTACCGTTTCCGTCACCGCCTGATTGCCCGCAACCGCCTGTACCGCTTCGGTTACGGCAGGGCCGGGATCGCCCATAAGGCCTGTGAACATGAACACCATGGCGACGCCGAGGATAGCGTAAAGCTCGGGGAACGCCGCGAGGATAAGTGTGTTACCCAGCACGTTGTGTCCGTTGCCGATGGCGGCGATGCCGTTGGCGCAAACCTTCGACTGCATGAGCGAACTGAAGAAGCCGGTTACCCCCACGATGATCCCGAGCGCGAATATCATCCATGCCTGGAACTCGGTTATCTCGGGTATGAAATAGCCCTGGAGCAGGAAATAACCCACGAGGCCGTAAAGCCCCTGGCTGCCGGGTATCGCCGCGAGTACCATGTAGTTACCGAACGCGCCCTTGTTCTTTTTCATTGCCCCCACGGCTGCCATACCGGCGATGGACGTGCCTATCGAACTGGCGAGGAAGCTCATCCCGGCCATTATGCCCATCCCTAATGTTGCGACTGTAATAGGATTCATACTTTTCTTTTTTTAGTTTGACTTATTTTGGTTTATTCTTTTTTCTTACTGCGTTTCAGTGGTGTGAACAGCCTCATGGTATCCTCGAACCCGGCGTTTTTGTAGAATTCCACGAACGTCAGACGCATCGGGTGTACGAACGCGCTGATGGTGGACATGAACAGCGTGAGTATATGCCCGAACAGCAGGATTACGATCATGAATACCTGTTTCAGTCCCGGTATATCTCCGCTGAGGCCCACCGCGAGGTCGTTGAACACTGCCGCGAGGATGCCGCCCGAAAGCCCTATGGCGAACAGTCGGATATAGCTCAGGAAGTCGCTGATGAACCCGGTTACATTATTGTACAGATCCCAAAGCCCGCTGCCGAAATTGATGAACGGGTTCTTGCCGGGCTTGTTCATGAACAGCATCAGGAAGGTGCCGACGCCGAATACCGCAATCTTGGCAGGCGACCATGCCAGGATGGATGCCGGGACTTCCACGTCCAGCAGTTTGGCAAGATCGGGCAGGAACGTTACGAGCATCATCATCCAGCCGATGGTCGCGAGGGCGTATTTGAACCCGAACCTGCGCGCGTACGTCACTATCTTGAGTATCATCGCGAAGAGTGTCTGCACTACGCCTATGGCGAGGGCGATGTAGAACATGTGCGGGCCGATGAGGTAGTCCTTCATCCATGCGAACGGCGCCCATCCCGTGAGTTTCATCCCGAAGAACGAGTCCATCAGCGCGCCGCACACTATTGTCGAGAGACCGAGTATGGTCACGAGGTTCGCCATGTCGCGCATCTTGGGCAGCTTGAACCGCATCACGAGGCCGAGGATAAAATATATCAGCCCGTATCCCGCGTCGGCGAGGCACAGCCCGAAGAACAGCGCGTAGAAAGGCCCGAAAAACCGTGTCAGGTCCATCGTGCCGTATTTGGGTTGGGAGTAGAACCCGCCGATTATCTCGAACATCCTGCTCCCTTTTTTGTTCTTCAGCAGGGTCGGGATGTCGTCTTCAGGCGTTGGCATAGATTTTATACACAACACATTGGGATATTCCGCGAGCATCCTGTCCACTTTCGCGGCGTCTTTCGCCGGCGCCCAGCCCTCCATGACCACGAGCGAGCCTTCCGCCTCTTCCGTGGCGCTCGACGCGGCCTGCCTCAGGTGCAGGTGGTCTTTCTCGCCATCCGCGTGCCGTGCGATCAGTTCGACCGACGCCGCCGCGCGGGCCATCTGTTTCAGCCACGGCTCGCGCCCTTTTTCCATGAAATATATCTCCGTCTCTTTGTCCTTGGCCGTGACCGCGGGCATTTTGACCTCCTGTGCGTTTATGGCAACCTCTTCGCCGGGGCCCACAATCGCCACGAAATAGGTGTTTGCGCCGTCCGCGCTTATCTGCCGGATGTTGTAGCGGCTGCCCCAGTCGGCAATATTCGCCTCGTACTCACGTGTGAAAACCGAGAAGAAACGCAGGATTATGCCGTTGTCATGCAGCTCCTGCAACTGTTGGGGATCGAAAGATCCCCAAGCCCTGAGGTCGGCAGCCTCTTTTTGCGCCTGAGCTATCGCCGCGTTCAGCTCGTCCAGGTTGCGTGAAGCCTCAACGTATTTCTCGAATGCCTCGTCGCCGTTCTTGTAGGGTTCGCCCGGCTCGAAACCGTCCTCTTTGGCCAGGGCCCTGAGGCGTTCCACGGCCGTGTTGTGGCGCTCGATGGAGAGCATCAGGTCGCGTTCGTGCTCGTCGGGTTCCCAGCCGGTGGTCGTGATGTCCACCAGGCCGAGGTCCTGCAGGCGGCTCAGGAAATCCTCCTTCTGCCGCGCGAACAGCACGATGTCGTATTTTGTCATCGGAACTATCATACCGCTTCCTCCGTTCTTTGTTTTGCTGCCTGGTCCTGCCTGTTCTTGACTATCTTCTGGGCGCTTTTGCTGAGGTTTTCCTCGTCTTCGAGGAAGCGCCTGATCTTCAGTATCGCGGCCTCGTAACCCGGGATCTGCACCTTCTCATAAAGGTTCACTTTCTGGGTCGTTTTCTTGCGGGCGTAGTCCAGGAGCGCCGTTTTGCGGGCGTAGAACTCGTACTCTATCTTCAGGCGGGCGATTTTTTTAAGCAGCTCCACCCCGTCGGCAAACCATATCGGGCTGCTGAAAAGGTCGTATTTCTTCTCGTCGAACATTACCTCTTTCAGCACCGGTATCCTCACGCCGGCGATCTTGTGTATCCCAAGCCCGACGTCGGCTATTTTCACGAGGTCGGGGTCGAATTCCCCCCAAAGGGCCGTCATGTATTCGTACGAGCCGATAAGCTTACGCTGTTTTTCCTCGAAGTCCCCGGCCATGTCTTTCGACTTCTGCACCTCGGCACGCAGGGCGGCTTCCTTACTTTTCAGTGTAGGGAGAGCATTCGTGCGCATCTTGAGCTGCTTGCCCATGTCGCCCAGCGAAGTCTTGTTATATTGGAATTTTATAGCCATAATTTTAATTCCTTTTCATTGCATATTTTCATTTCTGCGGCTGTGGGGGTCGCCCAAAGGGCGAGCCGCAGAAATGAGCATCGCCGAGCGATGCATTATTAATTTGCCGGCCAGTACTTGTCCATAAGGTCTTGTTTTATGGCGACCTCGGTCTGAGTGAAGTATTTGGCGAAAAGTCCCCACGCGGTATCGAGCATTGTGTCGATGTCTATGTTGACGTCTATCGCAAGCAGTTTCTTCGAGTAGTCGTGCGCGAATTTGAGCGTTCGTTCGTCGTAGTCCGACAGGTCGAAACCGTTTTCGAGCTTGGTCTTGGCGTTGGCGGCGTCGGCGTAGAGGCGCACGGCGGCGTTCATCGCCTGCGGGTGGTCTTCGCGCGTTTTCTTGCCGATAACCAGCTGTTTCAGGCGAGAGAGGCTTCGGAACGGGTCGACGATAACCTTACCCGTGTCGGAGTCGTTGCGCAGGAAGAGCTGCCCCTCAGTGATGTACCCTGTGTTGTCCGGCACGGCGTGGGTGATGTCGCCGCCTGAAAGAGTCGTCACGGCTATGATGGTTATTGAGCCGCCGTTCGGGAGCTGCACCGCTTTTTCGTATATCTTGGCCAGGTCGGAGTATAGCGACCCCGGCATCGAGTCCTTCGACGGGATCTGGTCCATGCGGTTCGACACGATGGCCAGCGCGTCGGCATACTGGGTCATGTCGGTGAGCAGGACAAGCACCTTTTCGCCCTTGTCGGCGGCGAAGTACTCGGCAGCCGTCAGTGCCATGTCCGGCACGAGGAGGCGTTCCACGGGCGGGTTCTCGGTGGTGTTCACGAAGCTGACGATGCGATCGAGCGCACCCGCGTTCTCGAACACATGTTTGAAATACAGGAAGTCGTCGTTCGACATACCCATGCCGCCGAGGATGATCTTGTCGGCCTTTGCCCTCAGTGCCACCATTGCCATGACCTCGTTGTAGGGCTGGTCGGGGTCGGCGAAGAACGGTATCTTCTGGCCGGTCACGATGGTGTTGTTCAGGTCGATACCGGCTATACCGGTAGCGATGAGTTCCGAGGGCTGGAGCCTCTTGAACGGGTTAACCGTAGGGCCGCCGATCTCGCGGGGTTCGCCGGCGACCTGCTTACCGCCCTCCAATGGTTCACCGTAGGCGTTGAAGAAGCGGCCGGCGAGGTTATCGCCGACATTGAGTTTCGGGGGCTCGCCGTGGAATGTCACTTCCGAGTCGGTGGCGATGCCTTCCGTGCCGGAGAATATCTGGAGCGTTACCTGCTCGCCGTTCACTTTCACGACCTGCGCGAGCTTCCCGCCCACCGTCGCCAGCTCGTCATTGCCCACACCCGGCGCCCGGAGGCTCACGGTAGCTTTCGTGATATGGTCTATCCTTGTGTATATCTTCTGGAATGCTTTGGTATTCATAATCTTGTCACTTTAGCTTTTTAGGCGGCGTTGGTTTTCGAAACGGCTTGCTTTTCCTCGACTACCCTTGTTATCTCGCCGCAATATTTTTTGAAGTCGTCGCTTCCCCACTTCGAGTAGTTGAGCTGCTTGAAGACGTTTATAAGGTTCTTGAAGAAACTGTGGCAGTCTTCGAAGCCTGTGTATTCGAACGACTTGCCGCAGATGTCGAGGATCGTGCCGAGCA
Organism: Tidjanibacter sp.; assembly: GCA_031552235.1. Taxonomy (GTDB): domain Bacteria; phylum Bacteroidota; class Bacteroidia; order Bacteroidales; family Rikenellaceae; genus WRDF01. The sequence goes on from JAVBMR010000020.1 coordinate 23,387, forward strand.
TGAATTTCTGCCGTTCGAGCGGTGTGTTGCAGTCGATGCTGTCGAATGCGTCCTGCTGGAGGATCACGAAGTCGATGAGTTCGCTCTTCCAGAAACGGTCGTGATATTCGATCGGCACTCCGTCATCGCCCAGTATATTGATCTGCTCCTGCGCCTCCTTACCCCTGAGGATCAGCGTCTTGGCCATGTTGACTTTTTCAACCCACCCTTTTTCCACGCGCTCGTCGAGGTAATCCACGATCTCGGGGTATTCCAGGTATTTCGAGTAGCTGTCCACGGGGTCGATGGCTGGGTAGCGCTTGCTGTCGGCGCGGCTCTGCGCGAGGGCGTAGAAACAGCGGGCCGCCTTCTTGGTCGATTCCGTAACCGGCTCCTTGAGGTTCCCGCCGGCGGGGGATACGGTTCCTAGGAACGTTACCGAGCCTTTTTCGCCGTTATGGAGATATACGAGGCCCGCACGGGCGTAGAAGTTCGAGATGATCGCCGAAAGGTCCATCGGGAAGGCGTCCTGCCCGGGAAGCTCCTCGAGGCGGTTGGACATCTCGCGAAGCGCCTGCGCCCAGCGCGAGGTGGAGTCGGCGAGGATCAGCACCTTGAGGCCCATCGCGCGGTAGTACTCGCCGATGGTCATGCCTGTGTAGACCGACGCTTCACGCGCGGCAACGGGCATATTCGATGTGTTGCATATAATAGTGGTGCGCTCCATCAGCTTGTGGCCGGTGCGGGGATCTTCCAATTCGGGAAACTCTTTGAACACCTCGACCACCTCGTTGGCACGTTCGCCGCACGCCACGAAGATGATGACGTCGGCCTCGGCCTGTTTCGAAATGGCATGCTGAAGTACGGTCTTGCCTGCGCCGAACGGGCCGGGGATGAATCCTGTGCCGCCCTCGGCGAGCGGATTGAACGTGTCGATGGGGCGCACGCCGGTTTCCATGACGCGGCTCGGGCGCGGCTTCTCGGCGTATGCTTTGATCGGCACCTTCACAGGCCATTTCTGCACCATCGTAACGTTATGCTCCTTGCCGTCGGCATCGACCAGCACGGCCATCGTTTCCTCGATGGTGTATTCGCCAGCCTTGGCGACGCTTTTCACGGTGTACTTGCCCGCGAACGAGAACGGGACCATGATCTTGTGCATCACCCACTGCTCCTTCACTTCGCCAAGCCAGCTTCCGGCCTCGACCGTGTCTCCCTCTTTCGCCAGCGGAGTGAATTCCCACTTGGCCTTGAAATCCATGGGTTCGGTACGCGATCCGCGCTGTATGAAAAGCCCGTCGAGTTTTTCGAGGTCGTTCTGAAGGCCGTCGTAGCTGCGCGAGAGTATGCCCGGCGCCAGCGTAACTTCGAGCATATGCCCCTGGAATTCGACCTTGTCACCGATCTTGAGCCCGCGCGTGGAGTCGAATACCTGCACATAGGCGTCGTCCCCCACGACCTTGATAACCTCGGCCATCAGCCTCAGGTCGCCATAGTGTACGTGGCAAATCTCGTTCTGAGACACCGGGCCGTCGGCCCTCACTGTGACGATATTGGAAATGATTCCCGTTACTTGACCTGTCGTGTTCATATGTTGTGTATTTTAGAATTATTTTTCATCCACTTTTGGGCGGGCAACCGAGCGGGCGGCGAGGGCAGAGACCGCTCGCGGACTTTGCCGAGTCGCGTGCGAGGAAACCACCGGTAAAAGTGGAGTAAAACCCGCCGCCCTCACCGTCGCCTAAGTTTCTCCCGCAAGCTTCCCTCGCTAAACGATAGCTCGGGCGATCTTGCTTCGAAACTTTTAACGGCTCCGCTGAAGAGTGCGGGGCCTTAGCTTTCGGCGAATTTAAACTGCTGTTTTTAACCCTGTTCCGTTTTTATTAGCTCCTCCTCGCTGCTGAGCGAGCCTAACAGCCGCTCGAACATTTCCCGTCCCGTTTTCGGGTCGAGTGACATCCAGCGGTATACGATATCGACCTTCACGAGGTAGGCGAGTATCGTGTTTATATTAAAATAGTCGAACGCGGTAAGTTCGTCGGCCATCTCCCAGCGGATGTGGTCAATCCTGCTCTCCTTGTCGAGCAGGTTGCCCTCCTCGGCTATGGCCGCCACGACCTGGTCGATGTAGTCCAACTCGCCTTTCAGGCCAAAGTCGGCCGCCGAGCTGCGCGATATGACGTCGACCACATAGCCGTCGCCAACAAGCGCTTCGGAAACCGTGCGGCCCAGCCTGCGAGCCGTGAAGGCTGCCGAGAGGTTCCGCAGGTTGCGGTCGAACTCGCCCCATTTGCGCAGGAATTCGCATTTCGATTTGGCCAGTTCCTTATAATATGCCTCGAAAAGCGATCTTTCGAATGCCTTTTCGAGGTCCACGTCCTCGAAGTCCGAGTTTTCCGGGTCGGAATAGGCCGCCAGGACGTTGCCGATATAGGCCGGCAGATTCGCCTGTTCTTTGAATTCGTCCTCCAACTGTTCACGCGTGAAGTTGCCCAGTGCGGAAAACTGCTTCCGGCCGGCCTTCAGGTTCACGATATTCTCGATATCGTAATAGTTATAGAACAGTTCGAGGCACCTCACGTCGCCGGCCGAAAGCTGCTCGCGGATGTCGTCGATCACGGCCCGGGCGTCGAAACCTTTGTGGTCCGCCCCGAGCGTATACTCGCGAAGCCCTGCGACAAGGGTGTAGTATTGCTTTGCCATAGGCCGTCAGTCCTCTTTGCCGTACAACATTTCGCTCACTTTCGGGCGCAGGTACTCGCCTAGCAGGGCATGGAAACTGTCTTCCGTGAAGCTGATGTAGTAACCGCCTTTTTTCGGGCCTATTTTGAACCCGCTTTTTATGCCGCTCGAGAAAACTATCTCGGTTTCCTGCCCGAGGGCGGCCTGTGTGCTGGCCGCGAACGACTTGCCGAGCTTCGTCTCCATGTCCGCGGGGAGCATGGCCCTGAGCGACACCTTTTCAGCCGACGACCCCGACCAGTTCTTCGCCACGGCTATAAGCAGCTCTTCCACGAATTTCGGGTCGAGCGCCGCGTTCCTGACCGGTCCGTCCACAGCTTTGGCCACTACCATGTTCTGCACGTCGCCCTTGATCGTTTCTATGACCTGTTTACCGGCCAGTTTGAGTTCCGTGAGGGTGTTCTTGCGCAGGTCTTCGGCATCGGACTGGGCTTTTTTGCGGATGCGCGCGGCTTCGGCTTCGGCTTCCGCCACGATCTTTTTAGCTTTGGTGTTTGCCTCGGCGAGCAGTGTGTCCGCCTCCTTGCGCCCTTTCGACAAACCTTCGTCGTAGAGTTTCCTGGTCAGTTCCTGAAGCTTGTTTTCCATAGACTTGCTGTTTTATATTTTTTGTTTTATCTCTCGTTACTGGTGCTGCGGCCTGAGCAGGTCGTTCACGACCTTGACCGGGGTGAATGTCGATACGGGGACTTCCACGAAAACGGTGTTCCAGTTCGACATCGCGCCGTTCCAAAGTCCAGGCAATTCCTGTGCCTTTAGTTTGCGGCCGCTCTTCGATTTTTCGGATATGAAGCCTGTCGAGGGGTCGGTGTACTTCGTTAGGTCGAATTTCTCGCCCTTGTAGTTCACGATCCCGCACACCAGATCGACCGGGTTGAAGTGGGTTCCGTCTTTGAGCAGGCCCGCCTTGTCAGGCGCGAGCTGCGAGGGTTCGGCTATCTGGAGCGACATCGTGCCGTCAGGATTATCGGCCCAGAACGGGCCTCCGCCCGGTTCGCCCTCGTTCCTGACCATGCCGCAGACGCGGAGCGGCCTGTCGAGTACCCTGCGCAGTACCGCTGCCTTTTCGCCGTCGCCGAGAGTGTCGAAGCCGGCAGGCAGCTCCACGCATAACTCCGAAGCTACAAACTGGCGCAGATGCCCCATCATAACCTCGTCAGCGCCCCTGTCGAGCATTTCCAGATAGTTGAATACCTTCTGCCGGATCGAAAGGAGTATCCCGCCCAGCGCCTTCTTATATAATATCGTGTCGCTTTTGAGGTGGTCGGGCGTGACGTTGTCCACCGTCTTTATATACACCACATCGGCCTCTATGCGGTTGAGGTTCTCGATGAGCGCCCCATGGCCAGCCGGGCGGAACAGCAGGCTGCCGTCCTCCTCGCGGAATGGTTCGTTGTCGGGCGTTACGGCTATGGTGTCAGTGCCGCTCTCCTGCTGCGAGAACGAGATGTCGTACCTCACGCCGAACATTTTCTCGAAGTCTTTCTGCTTTTCGGCCAGGACGGTGCGGAAGCCCGCCTCGTGTTCGGGAGAGATGGTGAAATGGATATGCACTGTCCCGTCGCTGTTGGCGTACATGGCACCTTCTGCAAGGTGTTCTTCGAGTGCCGTGCGCGGGCTTTCGGGATAATTGTGGAACAGTATCAGCGCTTTGGGAAGCTCCGCGCCATAGCCCAACACCGCCTTAACGGTTTGCATGGCGTCGCCGGCATTGTCCTTTACCCGGCCGTAGAATGCGAATTTTTCGATATTCGCCACCAGTTTTTCGATATATGGCGTGGCCTCGCCGCTCCCGGCGAATTCGAACAGGTCTTTGAACATGCGTGTCGCCGCGCCCGAGGCAGGGACGAACTTCACGATGCGTTTCCCGGCTGCCGATTTTATGAAATTGTCGGCGTAGAACTCGGCGGTTTTATTGTCGAGGGGCATGATTCCGTCCTCGATGACGGCGGCGCGCACGACAGGCAGGAACCCGAAGCCGCGGCGGAAATTCTCGATTTGCTTGTTTACCTCTTCCACGCTCAATCCGTGGTTTGCTATACTCTCTAAATCACTCTTTGTAAACATCGGCTGCAATTATGTTCGTTAAGTTGGAATGTTAAACTTCAAAATAACTCAATAAAACCCAAAAGAGCAAAAAAGTTTTCATCTATTTTACGTTCTTCGGGCAAAAGGAGCAAAATAAAGGCCTCTGCGGATAATTTGTCGTTTGCCGCTAAAACATTACCTTTGCGTTGTAATTATGATAAGGGAATATATCGACATAAGCCTGAAGGAACGGAACACGTTCGGGATAGACGCCCGGTGCGCGCGGCTGGTGGAGTATTCGGATGCCGCCGACCTGCAGGCATTGTTCCTCGGCGGCGTGTTCGAAGGCCGCTGGATGGTGCTGTCGGGCGGAAGCAACGTGGTTTTCACAGGCGATTTCGACGGTGTGATATTGCACCCCGCGGGAAATGGGATACAGATCACGGGCGAACACGGCGACACGGTATACGCGAGGGCGACGGCCGGGACCGACTGGGACGTTTTCACGGGATGGTGTGCCGGAAACGGACTGTGGGGCGCCGAGAACCTCTCGGGCATCCCCGGACTTGCGGGCGCGTCGCCGGTGCAGAACATAGGGGCTTACGGGGTCGAGGTGAAGGACATTATCCGATCCGTAGAACTGTTCGCGGTCGACACGGGCAAAGAGTTGACGCTGGCCACTTCGCACTGCGATTTCGGCTACCGCGACAGCATATTCAAGCGCTCGCTCAAGGGTAAAGCGGTCGTTACGGCGGTAAATTTTGCCCTTTCGCGCAAAGAAAAGCCCATGCTGGGCTACGGCGACCTCTACGAGAAGACCCGTGAGCTTGGAGGGCCGACTCTGGAGAACATCCGCAGGGCGGTTATCGGCATACGCGACTCGAAGCTCCCCAACCCGAAAGTGACGGGCAACGCCGGCAGTTTCTTCAAAAACCCGGTCGTGCCTGAAAAATTCGCCCTGGAACTGAAAGGCAGATATCCGGATATGCCGGTCTACCCCGCGCAGGTCGAGGGATGCTCCAAGTTGGCGGCCGGATGGCTCATCGACCAAAGCGGCTGGAAAGGCCGAAGGCACGGCAGTGTGGGCGTACACGCGAAACAGGCGTTGGTGCTTGTCAACCTCGGCGGCGCCACGGGCAGGGACGTTATGGAGCTCGCCGCACTGGTGCAGGCCGACGTGGAAGCCAAATTCGGCGTCGCGATAGAGACGGAAGTAAACGTAGTGTGAGAATGAAAAAACTGTTCGACATATTCCGGATGAAACCGCTCAACCTCTTCCGGGAAAAGCCTTCGGTTTCGTTCTGCATAACCTGCCGCGACAGGATGTGGCAGATAAGGGAAACGCTCCCTAAGAACCTGAAAGACAACTACGGACACAGCGACAGGGTCGATTTCGTGCTGGTGGATTTCGCAAGCTGCGACGGTCTCCGGGACTGGGTGAGCGGAAATTTCGAGGAAGAACTCAAATCGGGCTACCTGAAATATTATTACACCGAGGAGATGCCGCAGTGGAACGTATGCGTCGCAAAAAATACGGCACATATGATGGCCGGGGGTGAAATAGTGGTCAATCTTGACTGCGATAATTTCACCGGCCCCGGCGGCGGCGATTACGTCAGCCGGAAGATGCGTATCTTCGGCCCCGACAAAATAGTGCTCCACATGTTCTCGGGGGAATGGATGGACGGGACGTTCGGGCGTATCGCCATGAGTAAGCGCAACTTTCTGAAGGTCGGCGGGTATTACGAGGATTTCCGGAAACCGGCCTACGAGGATACGGATATAGTCAACAGGCTGCGGGCCATGGGGTTCAAGCGCATAAAAAACAGTAACAGGCGATACCTCAACGCGATTCCAAATGCCAAAGGCGAGGGCGTGATAGAGAGCCGGAGCGAATGGATGGAGGTCAACCGCAGGAACGGCGATGAATCAAGAAAAAATATAGCCGAAGGCCGGCTTGTGGCCAACGAGGGCCGCCCCATAGGCGTGCAGGCGGTTAGGATGTTTCAAGAATAAGGATTATAATATCATGGCATTAAAAATGAGTTTTCTCAGGAAAGCCAAGAACATGCTTTCCACTCATAAACCGTCGGTTTCGTTCTGCATAACCTGCCGCAACAGGTTTTGGCAAATAGAACAGACACTGCGCAAAAACCTCGACGACAATTACAAGCACCGCAACAAAGTGGAGTTCATACTTGTGGATTTCGCCAGCACGGACGGTTTGCAGGAATGGGTGCACGGGAATTTCCGGGAAGAGTTGAAATCGGGTTACCTGAAATATTATTACACGGACGCCATGGATTCATGGCATGCCTCCATTTGCAAGAACACATCGCACAGGCTTGCCAATAACGATGTGGTTGTCAACCTCGACTGCGATAATTTCACAGGGAGGAACGGCGGAAACTATGTGAGCGGCGTCATGTGGCGGTATGGATGTAAAGAAATGGTCCTCCAGATGGAAAGGGGACTCGGGACGTGCGGCCGTATAGCGCTGACGAAAGAAAATTTCATGAAAGCCGGCGGATACGACGAGGCAATGGGGCCATTCTGGCATCAGGACAGGGACCTTATTTACAGGCTGCAAGGCTTGGGGATCACATATCTTCCCAAAGGCAAGGACGACGAATATGTCAAGGCCATCCCCAATGAAAGGGCGCTCGGTGTTTTCGAGGGCGATCCTGCCTCGGTAGCGGCCGAGAAGCAGAAAATAATGGATATGAATTTCGAGATATCCAGGAAGAACCTCGAAGAAGGCCGCTTCGTGGCCAATGCGGGGAAAGAAACGATAGGCGTCAGTGCCGTGAGGATGTTCCACGAATAATGTAAAAACAAGGCCGATATGGAACTTGGCAACCGTTTTCAGGATTACATAGGGTCTTACTCGCTTTTCGACAAGTCGGAGCGTATCCTGTTGGCAGTCAGCGGGGGTGTGGACTCGATGGTTATGATGTCGCTGTTTTGCAGCGCCGGATACAATGTCGGGATCGCTCACTGCAACTTCGGGCTGCGGGGCGAGGAATCGGACGAGGACGAGGTGTTGGTCGCAAATGAGGCAGCGCGCTATGGCGTACCGGTCTACAATGTGCGTTTCGACACCGCGGGGGAGATGGAGCGCACAGGCGAGTCCGTCCAGATAGCCGCGCGGCGGCTTAGGTATGCGTGGTTCAGGGAGCTGTGCGGGAAGGAGGGCTATGACGTGATCGCCATCGCCCACCACGCCGACGACTCCATAGAAACGTTTTTTATAAACATGTTCCGCGGGACGGGCCTGCGCGGTCTGACCGGGATCAACATGGTGAACGGCCGTGTGGTGCGCCCGCTGCTGTTCGCCTCGCGCAGGGAAATACTCGACTACGCCACGGCACACCATATCCCTTTCCGTGAGGATTCGTCGAACAGGTCGACCAAGTACCTGCGCAACAAGATACGCCTCGGCCTGATCCCCCGCATAAAGGAGATCTCCCCGAATTTCCTCCGGGTCATGGTAAGCAACCTTAAGCGGCTGTCAGACGCCCAGATGTTCATTTCGCACGCTGTGGAGCGTATCCGCGCGGACGTCGAGGAGCATAACGACGGCTATGTGACGATAGACACCTCTAAGATAGACGCAGGGTTCCCGATTGATTTCGTGATCTACGAATTGCTCGGCAAGCACGGGTTCAAGGGCGATGTCGTGGACGACCTGGTAAGGGCTTTGCATGACGGGGCTTCCGGGAAACGGTTCTACGCACGCGACCATGTGGCCTACACCGACAGGAACAGGATAATAGTCGCGCCTATCGGCGAGGACGACCCGTGTTCGATAGAGATAGGCCCTAAAGCGTACAGGGTGTATGCCGGCAATTACATGATGCTGTTCCAGCGCCTCGACATAGGCGACGTCGACACCCTTGTCCAGCCGGAAAATATCGCGCTGCTGGATGCCGACAAACTCGAATTCCCGCTTGAGGCCCGGCGCTGGCAGGACGGCGACGCGTTCACGCCGTTCGGAATGAAAGGCAGCAAGAAAGTGAGCGACTACCTCGTCGACGCCAAAGTGTCGGTGCCGGAGAAAAAACGCCAGTTGGTGCTTGTCAGCGGCGGGCATATCGTGTGGCTCGTCGGCCGTCGCATCGACGACGCCTACCGTGTGACTTCAGATACAGAAAATGTGCTGAAAATAATCGGCGAGGTGGTTTAGGCCTTAACGCTTTACGCGCCAACACCCTCCTGTGCGGCAAAGTCCGCCGCAAAATCAGCCGCAGGTGGAATAAACAACCGCTCGACAAGTCGCACGCTATCACAAAACGGGATTATCCCTTTGGGGCTTGTTGTGTCTTTTTCGGCCTGCAGCCAGCGGAGGCTGTATCGAGCCATAGGCGAGGCATCAGCCCTCCGCCCGGGGTGGCTGCGGGCTGACGGCTTGCAGAGCAAGCCGAAACCATAACAACAAGCCCCAAAGGGATAATTCAATTCCAAAAACCTCGACTGCCTCTCCGGCGGTCGCCATTTCCGGCAGCCGGGCGCATTTGGCGCCGCTTCCCTGCAATTAGCACCATGCAAGCGGCAGGGAATGCAACCATCGAAGAAAGGTTCACACAAACCGGCGGCGGGAAAAGCATCCGCACCTGCGTTACTTCAAAAACTCCCTTGTGAGCGTCGTCGAATTGCCGGCCGAATCGGTTACGGTCATTATCAAAGTATGTTTGCCCCCTTTATACTCGACGCGTGCAGGGTCGAAGTAGTGGGTCACGAGCCCTTTCTTACCCTGTTCGAACGCTATCCAGTGGCCATCGATAGTGGCCGTGTATGACGCCACACCGGAAAAATCGTCGGTGTTGGTAAAATAGATCGATTTAGCGGCACGCAGATCGGCCCCGGCAACGAACGACGGGCTGATGCGGGGCGGTATGGTGTCGGCCACCACGCAATATTTCCCGAATGAGCGCAGGCTGGCTTTTACCACCCCGGCCGCATACTTGCCCCCCGCGTAAGTGTACTTCGAGTTGTCCGCCGAAACCGACGCCAGGCATAGCCTGGGACGCAGGTGTTCGGGCACATCCGCCGAAGGCTTTACCGACAGTTCGAACGCGGTGTGCAGGGGAATTTTGGCGTCGTGCAGGGTGTACACGGGCGAATAGCGTGTCATAGTTTTGGCGTTTCCGCTCACGGGCAAAGCCGGTTGGTCTTCCGACTGCGTGTAGAATATAGACTCGTACAGCGCCCCGGCCGGGATATTTATCTCCATTTCGGGAAAGCTCTGCCTGAAATTACGGCGGCAGTCCAACACGGTTCCGGCGACATCGTTGGCTGTGTAGAACTGGCTCTGTACCGTGCGCCTTTTGACGTTGAACGAAAGCGTGGACACGTTGCCGTTATCGTCGCTCGCACGTATTTCGACAGGCCTTGCCAGATCGTCGTCGAGCATTATAAGCCCGCGGTTCTTTATCGTTTTGAAAACAGGCAGCCTGTTATTCTCCTGCACGGCGAGCCTGAGCAACTGGTTGCTGTTGCCGCTCTGCATGTCGAACTGCATCAGCGAATTGACATAACGGGTATTGTCGAACGTGAAACCGTCGAGGCGGAAGCCGTATATGGCCTGCCCGTCGAGCAAAACGTCGATCCCGTAGACCCCCATAGTGTTGCTGACATCGTTCTTGCGGTCGGTCACTTCGAGGACGAAATACCCGCGCGGCCCTATAGTTATAGTTTCCACACCGTTAAGTACGTATTTGCCTGCCGAGATATTCTTAACCCCCAGCAGCCTCGGTTTCGAACACACCGGCACGACGCCCACGGTATCGACCTCTATATAATAAAGGTTCACTATGCGCGGGGCGATATCGTCCTTCATCTTGAGATAACCGCGTGCGAGTACGTTGACCGGGCGCTGGGCGGCGGTTTCGCGGATCTCGAAATGGAGGTGCGGGCCTGCCGACGCCCCCGAATCTCCGGAATACCCTATCAGACTGCCCTTCTTAACCGGGAATTTATCCGCTGCCGGCCAGACGTCGGGATTGTGGTTTTTAAGCCTGTAACGTTCGTCATTGATATATTTCTCGATCTCAGGCGTGAACTTCTGGAGGTGGGCGTACACCGAGGTCGTTCCGTTGGGATGGGCGATGTAGAGCGCGCGGCCATAGCCCCACGGCGCGATGCCGATACGCGCCACATAGCCGTCGGCAACGCTGTACACCGGTATTCCCTCCACCCCCTGGGTCTTGATATCCACTCCGGAATGGAGGTGGTTCGGTCTGGTTTCGGCGAAATTGGCCGAGGGCAGCAAGGGTATCTTCATGGGCGCGGAGTAATATCCCTCGGGGACGCTTATGCTTTGTTGGGCAACGGCCGCCCGAGTTGTAAACACGGCCATCGCGGCCAGGACTACGGTTCTGTGTTTCATGGTTATTTTTAACTTTTAATCTTTAAACAGTTCAATTCCCCGCCGCTTACCACACTCGATAAATTCGCATTCCGCGGCTGCGGGAGTGACGCTTTCAGTGTCGAGCCACAGACGAGATATCAGCCCTCCGCGCCGGGTGGCTGCGGGCTGACGGCCTTACAAGCAAGGCCGAAACTATAATTTCAAGCCCGGACTGGATAACACCGGAAGTTATCGCATATACGCATTTCCTATTTTCTCATCACACGTTCCACCGCCGCCATAACCGCGTCGTATTCGTATCCGAGGCTCATACCGTAGCGCATCAGCTTGCCTTTCATATCATAGTTGTCGGCCGCCTTTAGCCGCTGCTTTTTCCGCGCGAGCATATCTGCCAGCCGGTCCTGCGACGCCGAACGGTCGAGGCTTCCGACCACCGACTCGATTATCTCGCGCGACACGCCCTTGGTCGAGAGCATACGCTTTATTTTATATGTACCCCATCCGTTAAGGTTGGTCTTTTCGCGCACATAAGCCTCGGCGTAGCGGCGGTCGTCTATGAATTTCTCCTTTTCGAGCCGGGCAAGCACTTTACGGGCTTCGGCAGGCTCGACGCCCCACCCCGCCATAAGGCGCAGGGCGTCGCCGCTCGATTTCTCGCTACGGGCACACAGCCGCATAAGCGACGCCATCGCCTGCTCGGGCGTCTTTACCTTGCGCTCGCGCCGGCTGAAATCACGCTCTATCTTTTCCGGCATCGCACCATCCTGTTTTTACCGTTAATATCCTGCCTTACCTCAACATCCGCAAATTCAAGCCCCTCAAGCAGTTCACGCATTTCGGCAGCGAAATCCTCGTATATCTCGAAATAGAGCCGCCCACCCGACCGAAGCAGCCACAGGGCGTGGCAGGCAATGGCACGGTAGAAAACCAAAGGATCGCCATCCGGAACAAAAAGAGCCAAGTGAGGTTCGTACTCTTTGACATTGCGGTCCATGGACGGAAGATCGTGCAGGGGAATATAAGGCGGATTGGACACTATCACATCGAACATGCCCTCACTCCACGCCCCCTCCCACTTCCCGGGTTCGGAGAGCGCGTCGGCCTTCCGGAACTCCACCGCCACGCCGTTCAACGCAGCATTCTCGCGCGCGACGGCAAGCGCCTCGTCGGATATGTCGACAGCCGTGACGGCCACATCGCCGGGCATCCGCTTTACCCCGGTTACTCCGGCTGTTCCGGCAGCAGCCAACGTCACCGCTATCGCCCCGCTGCCTGTTCCGATATCCAGAATTCTGGCGGCGTTGGCGGTCGAAACATTTGTGTCAGCCCGGTTCTCCCGAACCACCCACACCACCAGTTCTTCGGTTTCCGGGCGGGGTATCAGCACACCCTCGCGTACCCTGAATTCCAATCCGCAGAATTCGCACCGGCCAAGAATATACTGCACAGGGCGGCCCGAACGCAGTTCGCCCAACATTTCGGGCAGGCGTACAGGGACTGCGACCCCGGCATCGGGAGACACCAACAGGTCGCTGCGCGTGACCCCGGCCGCGCCTTCGAGCATAAGCCAGGCCACCGACATGGCCTCGCGCCCGTCGTACGCCTCCGCGGCCGCGCTATGAAAAATCTGAAAAAGTTCGTTGCGGGTCATTGTGTCCGTTCAAGGAAAAAACAACTACTAAAGCTCCTCGAATAGCAGTCCGAAGACGGCGGAGAGGCAAAACATTTATGTCGCAGCCCTCCGCGTGGCGCGGCTTCGGGCTGCCGGTTCCGCTTTGCGGAACCTGATTATTTATTAAATCCACTATTCCAAACCGCGGGCATCGGCCCTCTGGGCCACTATGGTAAGGCCGCCATAAGGGTTTACCGTATACTCCCTGTCGAACACAACAGTATTCCCGGCCATGACCTTCAGCCTCGCCGGGAAAGAGGGAGTGTCCCTGATAAGTTCCGACGCCGGAAGCGTGTTGGCCACCGCGTAGACATAGATCTCGACATAAGCGCACCGGCCGCTCACAAGGCTCGCGGTACGGTTATTGTCATACCCTGGCGGCAGCGTACGCGCCTCGCCCCCGTACTCCAGTTCGTAGACACGCTCGGTAAAGTCGTCGAACGACACGCGCCCTCCGGCACCGTCATATCCGACAACTATCATAAACACGTTGAAACGCCAGAAATCGGGGTCGGAACACGAGAACCCGACTTCGTATTTGATTTTGTCCGACAGCATACAATATTATTCACTCACAAATGTATAACTAATTTTGGTATATCGGACAACCATAATTAAATGGAAAACTTTGCAATTTTGTTATTATTGTATACCTTTGTGCACGACTTTTCAGAGTGTAATGGACGCCCATAAACGATACGATATACATTTTAAGGGACTTGGGGCGGGCGAACACCGTTTCAGCTTCGGCGTCGACGATGAATTTTTCGCCGCATTCGAAGGCTCGGAAGTCAAAAAGGGCAACGCAACAGCGGACGTCGTCCTGCACAAAAGCGGGAGCCTGATGACGCTGGACTTCACGATAAAAGGCACGGTTACGGTAGAATGCGACAGGTGCCTGGGCGACTGCGAACTGCCTGTAGATTTCCGCGAAACGCTGAGCGTGAGGTTCTCGGACAAAATAGCGGCAGAGCAAAGCGAGTTCGACGGGGAAGTGATGTGGATAAACACGGGCGAAAGCACGCTGAACGTCGCGCAATATATATACGAGAGCATCGTTTTAAGCCTGCCCTACCAGAGGGTACACCCGGATGGAAAATGCGACCCGGAGATGCTCGAAAGGTTCAGCATCGTGAGCGAAGACGAGTTCGAGGAAATGGCCGCGGCGTCGGAAATGCAGAAAATGGCCGACAACCCCGAATGGGAAAAACTCAGAAAACTGAAAGAACAGCTATAACCGCGGCGGCAGGGAAAGGTTAAGTCCACGCAAGCCGCAAGCAAACGAATATAAGACAACTAAGTACATTATAATAACGAACAAAAATGGCACATCCTAAACACAAGGTCTCATCGACCAGAAGGGACAAAAGAAGGACGCACGACAAAGCAGTAGCACCCACTATCGCGGCTTGCTCGAACTGCGGAACAGCAGTACTCTACCACAGGGTATGTCCGGAGTGCGGATTCTACCGCGGTAAACTCGCAATCGAGAAAAAAGCGGAGTAATTCTGTAAAGGCCGCGGCTAAGGTCAACCCAGAAACCGGAATATGCTTAAAATCGGAATAGATGCGATGGGCGGGGACTATGCTCCCTCAGCTGTCATAAAAGGCGCGATACTGGCCCTGCCGGAACTCGCCGATGGCAGCAAATTAGTATTGTTCGGCGACCAGGAACAGATTGAGAACGAACTCTCGGCAGAGAGGGCGGACAAATCGCGTTTCGAGATCGTACACACCACCGAAGTGATCGGGATGGGCGACCATCCGGCCCAGGCATTTATCAAAAAGAACGATTCGAGCATCAGCGTCGGTTTCCGGCACCTTCAGGAAAAACTCGTCGACGGATTTGCGAGCGCCGGGAGTACAGGCGCGATGATGGTCGGAAGCATGCAGATAGCCAAGCAGATAGAAGGCATTATCCGCCCTGCTATTTCGGCGAATATCGCAACGCTCAACGGCAAATCATTCCTGCTCCTCGATGTGGGGCTTAACGTAGACACAAAACCCGACGTCCTGTACCAGTACGGCGTCATTGGCAACGCATATGCGCAGACCGTCATGAAGATAAAGGAACCGCGCGTGGCTCTGCTCAGTATCGGAGAGGAAAAGGAAAAAGGCAACATAGCCTCCAAAGCCGCCTATGAACTGATGGAAGAGGCGGGCGCGTTCAATTTCGTCGGCAATATCGAATCGAAACAGATATTCACCGGCGAACTCGCAGATGTGGTCGTTTGCGACGGGTTCGTGGGCAACGTGATCCTCAAGGAAGCCGAAGGTTTCTATGAAATAGCCAAAGCGCAGGGCGTTAAAAGCAAATATATCGACAACCTGAACTACGAGATTGTGGGTGGTACGCCGGTATTGGGAATCAACCACGTGGTAGTAGTCGGACACGGCTGTTCCAGCCCGCTGGCAATCAAGAATATGATACTTCAGACCGAGAAAACCATACGCGGAGGACTGGTCGAAAAGTTACGCGAAATTTTTAACTAATGGGAAAGATCACGGCCGCAATCACAGGTGTAGGCGCGTACCTGCCTGAGTATATCCTCGACAACGAAGAACTCAGCCGCATGGTAGACACCAACGATGAATGGATTATGACCCGCATAGGGATCAAAACACGCCATATATTAAAAGGCGAAGGCCTCGGTACGTCATACCTGGGACAGCACGCCGTGAAAGACCTTCTCGAAAAGACCGACACCGACCCTTTGAGCGTCGAGGTGGTTATCTGCGCAACGTCTACGCCCGACATGTTCTTCCCCTCGACAGCCAACCTGATCGCGTACAAATCGGGCATGAAGAACGCTTTCGGTTTCGACCTTGCGGCGGCATGCAGCGGATTCCTTTTCGCGCTTACCACCGCCTCGAAAATGATCGAAAGCGGAGCATACAAAAAGATAGTCGTGGTCGGGGCGGACAAAATGTCGTCTATCGTCGACTACGAAGACCGCAACACATGCCCTATCTTCGGCGACGGCGCCGGCGCGGTACTCCTTGAACCCAACAAGGAAGGGTTGGGTATGATAGACGCCGAACTCCATTCGGACGGCGGCGGGGCAGTACACCTCTACATGCAGGGCGGAGGCTCGGCATACCCGGCGACGGCGGAAACAGTGGCCAAAAGGATGCACTTCGTACATCAGGACGGCAAGCAGGTATTCAAAGCCGCCGTGTCGAACATGGCCGACGTCGCGGAACACGTCATGAAAAGGAACAAACTTTCGGCTGAAGATATAACGTTCCTTGTACCGCACCAGGCCAATATGCGCATCATAGAGGCGACGGCCAACCGCATCGGGTTGCCCAGGGAAAAATGCATGATCAACATCGAGAAATACGGCAACACGACCGCCGCTACCCTTCCCCTCTGCCTCTGGGATTACGAAAGCAGGCTCAAGAAGGGCGACAATATACTCTTTGCAACTTTCGGCGGAGGCTATACATGGGGATCGGGATACCTCAAATGGGCATACGACGGGGGCGATTTCTCGAAGTAGAATAAGAGGGCAAGGTTCTCGGCCCAAAGCACAAAAAACCAAGCCAATCAAAGGCTTACAGAATAAAAAACTGGCCTTGTAGTTCAAGGGATAGAACGGAAGTTTCCTAAACGGAAACACTTTGTGACACTTTTTGGAACTTAATGATAAATATCAAGGCAATTACCTGAAGACTAGATGAATAGCAAGATAAATAAACTTTTTTAGTGTAAGCATATATTTAGACGGCACTGAGCTAAGGTAACTATTTAAATAAACACTGTAATGGCCTCATAGTTCAAGGGATAGAACGTTAGTTTCCTAAACTGAAAATTCTGGTTCGAGTCCAGGTGAGGCTACAAGAAGGGGGGGGATTTTTATCTTCCCTTCTTTGTTTTTTATCTTTGTGTCAGGATGTTGAAGGGGAAGCAGGCTCTGCTGAGGAGCAATCTGTCAGCAATAAACATCCTGACGGTACGCAGTAATGCTACTTTGGGAGGCGGACATTCCGCCTCTCTTTTTGTATTACTGATACTGTTGTATGGCTAAGAAAACCTAATCCTAAATCCTATGGTAAACAGCCTTTCCATAGCAGACCACTCGTAATCGAGGGCTGCAAGTTCCTTTATAAGTTCACATAGGCGAGAGTCACATTCTATTCTGAGCAGACTTCAAAGCTGCATGCTATGGATAGTGGTTTCTCTCGTGAAAAAGCTGTTTACACTATAGGATCGTATGTTATTGGACAACACATGGTACATATTACTGTTTGCGTTTTAGTACGAAGAATATCCTGTTTACCAGTCGCCGGGCGATCTTTACGATAGCTTTATTGGGCGCCATCCTCTTGCGATACTCCTCATAGGCCATTGTCATGGCCGGATCTTTCCTTATGGCTATCCAAGCGGCTTCGACGAAGTAACACCGCAATATGGCATGTTTGCGTATGGTAATATCACCGATACCCTCTTTCTCTCCACTTGAATGGCACATCGGAATGAGTCCGACGTAGGCTGCCAACTGGTCAGGGCATTCTTAAACCTGGCGATATTGTCTATCTCCGTGAGTAATGTTATGCCGGTCGTGATGCCGATGCCGGGAACCGTCATCAGTAACCGCAGAGATTCTGAAAACGGCTCCGTGCGTGATATCTGTCGGATGGCTCTGGCTTCCTGCAACAGAATTTTTCGTAAGCGTACAAACTGCTCGATATGCAGGTCCAGTGTTTTGCGCCCGTACTCTGTAAATAACTCCACTTCGCT
>JAVBMR010000004.1:0-182506 GCA_031552235.1 Tidjanibacter sp.
AGTCTTTGAATATATCGAAATCTGGTATAATAAGATCAGACGCCATAAAGCGCTGAACAATATGACTATCGACGAGTTCTGGAAACTAAACGCAAAAAGTGCTTAACTTTTTGTGCAGAATAAGTTGGGAAATCCAAAAAAGAAACATTGCGGAAATAACTAAGAAAAGCTTTTTCATAATAGCAAGGTTTTGTTATATTCTAATATAAAAAATATATTCGATTTCCACAATGTTTCATTGCTTATTTATTATTCTTCTTCATCTTCATGACAGATACACCCGGGGCAGGTACAGGTGCAAGTGCACTCGGGATCGACACCCTCGCCGGCAGAATCATTTGTGGGATCGCTGGACTCACCAGAAGAATCACCTGCAGAGTTACCAGTAGGATCATCATCAGGTTCGACAGCAGGCCCGCCAGAAGAATCACCGGTAGGATTACTATTGCTATCCTTAATACCTTTATAATCTTCCCACGCCTTTTTCAGATTTCTTGGATCGAGTTTAGTAGGGTCGTCACCGGGATCTTCATACGTCTGTCTGGAGCTAATAACATTTCCATATTGGTCTTCAACTCGTGTCTCAATGCCATTTATCGCCTGCCGTGCGTTATCCCATGCACTACCGGGTTCCTTGTCAATTGCATTCATATCCCAATCCTTTTCTACCATCTCCTGAAGAAACTCCCACATATCATGCTTAAAAACAAAGTGTCGAAAATCTTCATAATAGTGGGGTATACACTTTGAAAAACAACTCATCTGGGTTTCCAATGACAGGAGGATTGATATATAACAACAAAACTCTTTCAGAAAAATTGGGCATTAGCCATAAAACCCTCAAGAAATATCGAGACGATGGCTTGATAAACTATTCCCAGGTCTACGACAAATGCTATTACAGTCAAAAAGATATAGAGAGTTTTCTGGCTAAATTCCGCACTGAATTCCATTAGGCAGTTTCACCAATTGGCTTATTAAGCAATATCATCACATCATCCTTTAAAGTGGAAGGTAAGAATTTTGCATAGACCTTTTCGGTTGTCATTATAGACGAATGGCCTAATAGCTGACTTATTTTGTGTACGTCAACACCGGTGTTTAGTGCATATACGGCAAAACTATGCCTTGCTACATGGATTGACAGGTTGAAAGTCAGGTTTGCCTTCATCTTTCTGCCGATGGATTGTAGGGATGTTTGGATAGCCCTGTTTTTATTCTTTCGTTCATTGTCGAGAGCAGCCCGGTTTTTTAGGTCGAAATCGGCAGGTAGTAAATCGAAGACAAATTTTGTATTTAATTTCTTTACTTTCCAGCGCCGCAGGATTTCAAAAGCCCCATCCATAAGAGGAGCAATATGAGGTTTCTTCCCTTTGAACAAGGTCTTTTTTACTGCTCTGCCAGCCCAATCAATATGTGACCACTCCAGAGTAAGCAGATCGGAATACCTCAATCCACAAGAGTAATATGAGAAAAGGAATAGGTCCATATAGTCGCGAGTCCGATCATGCTGCATAAACGGCCTCATATTAAGGAATTCCTTTAGTTGTTCCTGAGAAAGATAATGAACTTCTTCTTCCTCAAATTCTCCGTTATAAGAACGTTCTTGTAAATTATAATAGCCATCACAAATGTCAGTGGCAAGTTTAGGGGTTATCAGTTGACATTTTCCTGCATACTCCAAGGCTACGAACAGCGGTTTGAGTTTTTTATTGATACTTTGCTTCTGGTTGCCTTCTTTGAGGCAGTATTTCTTATAATCGTCGAATATGACTATTGACAATTCATTCATTGGTAATATGATTTCGCCAGTTGTCCGGCTGACAAAATCTCTAAACTTCTCGATGTTGTAACGGTCGTTATTGTAAGTAGAGTAGGCGATTTTATCGAGGTCAAGGCGTGATTTATTGAATGTAAGGGCGTATTCAATAAAGTCCTGTGACCTTGCAAGCTCCTCTTTTTGTTCTTTTGGCAGATAAGATTCGTCTTTAATTTTTTCAAAAGCGGCTTTGGTCAGGGGATATGGATATTCTGCCATCCTACGATCCATTTCTTCTTTAAGTTCTTTGAGTTTACTGTTTAGATTAGCATGAAATTGATTTTTTAATCTCACTTGGTTTTTGGATTTGCTCCAATCATCCGGTTTAATAGATATTCCGGTAGTAATCAGACACTCCGCCCCGAAAGAAAATAGATAAGGTAGAGGCGGCGTTCTCCTTTTGAATTTGTTTTGCTTCTGAACCCGAAATAACCTTCAGGTAGTGTTGTTTTCAGACGTCCCATTTTGAAATCATTTTTAAGGTTTTTATGATACAAAATTAACATCTCCATTACGGCTTAATGCACTGTTTACCAGTGACTAATATCGTCTTTCGATGTCAAGCGACGCCAATCTGCAGGCAATTTATCTAAGTAAAGACGAATTATCCTTTACTCGGGTAAAAAAAGTTAGGAAATTACTCAGAGTTATTCTTCCGGATAAGTCCAAAAAAATAGCCAAACAATCATTTTGGATTGTTTGGCTAACTTGCTAACTTCGTAATTATCAATATTTTTACCGATTTTTCCGATCAATATTCATCCTCGTTGAAGAAGAAATCGTCCTTGCTGGGGTAGTCGGGCCAGATGTCTTCTATGGTTTCGTAGATCTCGCCTTCGTCCTCGATTTCGTTGAGGTTCTCGATCACTTCGAGCGGGGCGCCGGAGCGTACCGCGAAGTCTATAAGCTCGTCTTTTGTTGCAGGCCATGGTGCATCTTCAAGTTTCGATGCGAGTTCGAGTGTCCAATACATATCGTTAGGTTTTTAATTGATTTTTCACGCTTTATGGTTCCGTTCAGACTGCGAATATAGTATTTTTTTCATTTCGCAGGTTCCCAAAACAACTCTTCCGCACCGAGTTGCCCGGAAAGTTTCCGTCCCGACACGTAGAGGTAATCAGAGAGCCGGTTCAGGTATATTATTGCGTTTTCCGGAACTTCGTGTTGATGCATGACCTTTACCGCTGCGCGTTCGGCCCTGCGGCAAACGGTGCGGCATACGTGCGCCCACGAAACGAGCGGATGTCCGCCCGGAATGGTAAACCTTTCCAGTGGCCGGAGCGTTTTCTCCATGGCGTCGATCCTGTTTTCGAGCCACGCGATGTCGGCATCGGTTATGCCCGGTATTTTTTTCGCCGTTTCGCCGCAGGCGCAAAGCAACGCCTCGACGCACATCAGCTTTTCCTGAATGAAGAGTATGTCCGCGCGGAGAACCTCCATTCCCGATTCGCCGGCAGGTAGTGAGTCGCGCAGGTATGCGAGAACGGCGCTGAGTTCGTCTACCGTGCCGTAGGCCTCGACGCGCAGGTCGTCCTTGCAGACCCTCTCGCCGCCTATGAGCGTGGTCGTACCCTTATCGCCGCATTTCGTGTATACCTTCATAACTACCTATAACTTAAATACCTGCGGTTGCAGCCCATTGTCCTTGACATACAGCGTATAGCTCCTGCGCGATATCGTCACATAGTCGCTGCCCGCGTTGCGCCCCCTGTCTTTCACGACCGCTACAGCGACTTTTTTCCTGCCGTTGAGCAGCCTCATCGCCGCCGCCTGCGACTTCTTCGTGGCGACATACAGAACACTCTCCGAGACGTTTGCCGGACAGTTCTCACTATTTACGATTTCCATGCCGCGAAAGTTGCAATAACTATGCAGTTTTTGCAGCTCTTTTGCCACCTTTCTCGAAACACCGTTGGCAATCAGTGTTTTATATTGCTGATTATTTTCAATGCCCCGGCATTTGCCCATGAATACCTGACGTTTCAGCCCGTAGACAAACGGGGAATGTATCCCGTGTCCGCGGAAATGGCGCAGGCGGTAAAGTATGTGGGGGCGTTTCATCGTGCGGTTATTTTTTGAGTTGCCCGGCCAGCCAGCCTGTCGAAAAGGCCACTTGGAGGTTGTAGCCGCCGGTATCGGCGTCGATATCGAGTACTTCGCCGGCGAAATAGAGGCCCTTGACGAGCTTCGATTGCATTGTTTTGGGATCGACTTCATTGCACGATACCCCGCCTGCGGTTACGACTGCCTCTTCGAATGTCCCGTAGTCGTTTATGGGAATCTCGATGGCTTTCAGGAGCGCGATTATGCGTGTTTTGAGATCTTCGTCGATGTCGCGGACCGGGGTTGTGAGGACAATTCCGAGCATGGCTATGAACGGCGCAATGAGCGGTTTTGGCATGAGTTTGCGCAGAAGGTCGCTCAGGGGCAGGTCGGGTTCCAGTTCGGCTAACTCGCGGTCGATGCGGGCCGAAAGCGTTTCTTCGTCGAGCGCCGTTTTCAGGTCGAGCGAGAGCCTGACGTCCTTGCCTTCGATGACCGCGTCAACGGCCATGCGGCTGAGTTTGAGCGTTATGGGGCCTTCTATGCCGCGCGATGAGAACGAAAGGTCGCCGAATTCGTCGGCCGCGACTTCTCCGTCTATAATGAGTTTTACGCCTGTGTTTTTGAGCATGGTGCCTTCGATGGCACGGGCGAATTCCGACTCGCTGACCAGCGGCACCAATGCAGGCCGCAGCTCCTCGATCTCATGCCCCAGTTGGTGCGCGAACCCGTATCCGTCGCCGGTCGAGCCGGTGAGGGGGTAGGACACGCCGCCCGTGCATATGATCACGTTAGGCGCTTCTATGGTGCGCTCAAACCCCTGCTTGGTAGTCACTTTCACACCATATATCTTGTCGCCCAGTGTGCGTACCGCCGTAACTTTCGTGTTTATCATAATCTCGGCGCCCGATTCGGCCGCGAAGTCGATCATCCCGTTGGCGATGTCGTGTGCCTTCTCGCTGGCCGGGAACACACGCCCGCCGCGCTCGATGGTCAATTTGACCCCCTCGTTGCGGAAGAAGTTTATAAGCTCCTGGTTGTCGAACGCGTCGTAGGCATACGAAAAAAAGTCGGCGTTGGCCCTGATCTTGGCAAGGAATTCCTCGCGCGGCTTTATATTCGTGAGGTTGCAGCGGCCTTTGCCCGTGATGCGTATCTTGCGGCCGCACTTCTCCATTTTCTCTATCAGCAGGGCTTTCTTCCCGTTTCGCGCTGCGACCCCGGCAGCCATAAGGCCCGCGGCCCCCCCTCCTATGACAATTACGTCGTACATTGTTTTTTAATTTTCCGCAAAGATAAGAAAAACCGACTGTAAACCAAGTTCGCCCGAACCGCATTATTTAAGGGGCTTTTTCTTCCTTTTTCTGCGAAAAAATGCTTACGTTTGCACCCGGAAATCAAGTTTATGCAAATATGTTAAGCCGGAGATTACTCAGGATCAAGGCCGTCAAGGCACTCTACGCACACTTCAAATCGGAGGCCGATTCGCTGTCGGCGTCAGAGAAAAACCTGATGCACGCCATCGACAAGACGTATGACCTGTACCACCAAATGCTCTGGCTGGTCGTGGAAGTCGCCCGCTATGCCGGGAACAGGCAGGAACTGGCACGCAACAAGAAACTTCCCACGCATGAAGACCTCAATCCGAACACAAAATTCGTAGACAATGCCATTGTCGCCCAGATAGAGCAGAGCGACAGCCTGATAGCCTATCTCGAACGGAAATCGCTCGGGTGGGTGCAGTACCCCGAGCTTATAAAGGGCCTCTATGACTCGATGATCGAAAGCGATTACTACAAAGAGTATATGGCCTCGGAGGAACGCTCGTTCAACCAGGACAAAAAGTTTGTCGAAGACTTTTTTCTGAACACGGTCGAGGACAACGAGGCGGTCGAAACCGCCGTTGAGGAGCAATCGATCCTGTGGGCCGACGACGTCGATTTCGCGTTGGTGCTTGTTAACCGGACGGTCGGCATGTGCCGCAGCGGCCAGGAAGACCTGCCGCTCCTGCCGGAGTTCAAAAACGACGACGACAAGGAATTCGTTAAGGAACTTTTCCGCAAGGCGTTGGTCAATTACAGTGAGTATATTTCTTATATAGAGCGATTTACGCAGAACTGGGACGTGGAGCGTATTGCCTATATGGACAATATAATAATGGTGGTGGCTATCTCGGAACTCGTGAACTTCCCGTCGATCCCGGTCAAAGTGACCCTCGACGAGTACATAGATATCGCCAAATTTTACAGCACGCGCAACAGCAGCCTCTTTGTGAACGGTGTGTTGGACAAGGCCATCGAGGTACTCAAAGAAGAGGGCAAGGTCAATAAGACCGGCCGCGGGTTGTTATAGGTGCGATTTGCTTGTGCGTTGTTTCATATTGCGGAATACAGCGCGAAAAACTTGGCGGTCACGGATAATATGGTAACTTTGCAAAAATAATTTAATAATTACGAATATGAATTTGATGACAATTATGCTTCAGGCAGCAGCCAAAGGAAATAACACTATGTTCATTGTGTTTATGGTGCTTATTTTTGTTGTGATGTGGTTCTTCATGATCCGTCCGCAGCAGAAACGCCAGAAAGAAGCCATGAAATTCCGCGACTCGCTCCAGAAGGGCATGAAGGTGATAACTGCCGGCGGTATATACGGAACGATCAAAGAAGTGAAAGAAACTTACGTCCTGATGGATGTGGACAGCAACACGACTATCCGCGTCGACAAGACCATGATAATGAAAGACAACAGCGATCTGCCGGCACAGCAGAAATAAGTTTGCTTGACGCGAAAAATGAATAGGCCCGGACATCAGTCCGGGCCTTATTTATTGGCTGCTGTCTTGAGGGGGAGCAAAAAATGACGAAAAAAGCAAAAGGGACCCGTAGGGCCCCTTTTTTGTTATGCTTTCCTTGTTGTTATAACGTCTTTTCAAGCCAGGCCTTGAAGTCGCCGAACGCGGAACTCATCCCGATGCTTTGCTTTTTGCCCGAGAGGAAATGTTGCAGCGTTGCCGGGATCTCGACCTTGCGCCCGATTATGGGTTCTACCGATTCCGGGAATTTGGCAGGGTGGGCCGTTTCAAGCAGTATGCCGTTCTCGTTTGCCTGCAGGCCTTCTTCGAGGCCCATGTAGGCGCAGGCACCGTGCGGTTCGAGGACGTATCCGGTCGCATTGTAAACACGCCCGATGCACTCCCTTATCTGGCTGTCGTTGAAGCTGTAAGCCGAAACGTCCGCGCGTATCTTTTCCACGTTGTTGCCGTACAGGTCGAGGATGCGCGCGAAATTGCTCGGGTCGCCCACGTCCATCGCGTTGGCTATGGTCTGCACCGACGGCTTCGGTTCGTACACGCCGCTCCGGAGGTATTTCATGAAGATATCGTTGCGGTTGTTGGCGGCGATGAACCTCTTGACCGGCAGACCCATTTTGAAGCCGAACAGCCCTGCCGTGATGTTGCCGAAGTTGCCGCTGGGGACGCATACGACCACGTTGTCGCCCTTGCCGGCGCGTTTCATCTGGGCGTAACCGTGGAAATAGTAGAACGCCTGCGGGATGAAACGCGCTACGTTTATCGAGTTGGCCGACGTGAGCTTGAATTTCTCGTTCAGTTCCTTGTCGAGGAACGCCGCCTTGACCAGGCGCTGGCAGTCATCGAACGTGCCGTCAACCTCGACGGCGGTAATGTTCTGTCCGAGGGTGGTGAATTGTTTTTCCTGCCGCTCGCTCACCTTGCCTTTGGGATAAAGCACTACCACTCGTATGCCCTCGACCCCTAAGAAGCCGTTCGCTACCGCGCTTCCCGTGTCGCCCGATGTGGCGACAAGCACCGTAACTTCCTCTTTTTGGCCGCTTTTAGATATGAAATAAGAGAGCATTCGGGCCATGAACCTCGCGCCCACGTCCTTGAACGCGGCGGTGGGGCCGTGGAACAGTTCGAGCGAATTGATCGTGCCGGTGATCTTCACGACCGGAATGTCGAAACTGAGCGTGTCTTCCACGATACGGTGCAGGTCTTCGGCCGGAATATCTTCGCCAAAGAACGCGTCCGCGACCGCGCATGCGATCTCGTGGAACGACATTTTATCGATGTTGTCGAAAAATTCCTGCGGCAGTTTGTTTATCCGTTCGGGCATATACAACCCGTTGTCCGGGGCAAGCCCTTTGATAACCGCCTCACTGAGCGATACTTCGGGCGATTGCCCGTTTGTGCTGTAATATTTCATAGTTATTTTCGTCCTGTCAGAATGTCCATAAAATCGGCAGCCTCCACCGTGCCGTAATATCCGCTTTGTGCTTCGAACTCGTTGTATGCCTGCACGTTGTCCGGTTCATGCCCTGGGGTGTAGATAATGAAAGGCACGGGGTCGTTGACGTGTATGCGAAGTTCGACCGGGGTGGGGTGGTCGGGCAGCACGGCTATGGTGACCGGTTCGTCCCATTTAGCCACTTCGTCCATTATGGGGCCCACAGCCCTCTTGTCGAGGTATTCTATCGTGCGCACTTTGAGCGCGGCGTCGCCTTCGTGGCCGGCCTCGTCGCTCGCCTCGATGTGCAGGAATACGAAATCGTCATGGCGCAGCGCTTCGATGGCCGCCGCGGTTTTGCCTTCGTAATTGGTGTCGTACAGTCCTGTAGCGCCCTCGACCTCGATGGATTTCAGGCCTGCGTATGTGCCGATGCCCTTTATAAGGTCGACCGCCGAGATGACCGAGCCTTTCGCAAGTCCGTATTTTTGGGCGAGCGTTTCCATTTTTGGGCGGTAGCCCGGCGACCACAGCCATATCGAGTTCGCCGGGTCTTTACCCTCGGCGACACGTTTTTTGTTTACGGGATGGTCTGCCAGAACCTCCTGCGAGCGGAGCGTCAGCATATTGAGGTATTCGGCTGTTTCGGCGGCTTCGGGAACCTGGGGCTTGATCATCACGTCGCGGAACAGCGCCCCGGGGACATCGTGCGGCGGCGTGCATTCGATGCGCTTGTCGCCGTCTTTCATCTTGAGCAGGTGGCGGTACGATACGCCCGAATAGAAATTCACCCGCACGCCGCCAAGCTCTTTTTGCAGATGCTCGATGAGTTCCGTGGCCTCGGGAGTCGTGATATGCCCTGCCGAGTGGTTTTTGATCCTGCCGTCCTCGATGGTGAGGATGTTGCACCTCATCGCCATCTCGTCGTCGGCGATGTCTATACCCATGCTGGCGGCTTCGAGTGAGCCGCGTCCCTCGAATACTTCGGCCACGTCGTAGCCGAGGATCGAGAGGTTGGCTATTTCGCTTCCTGGCTTCCAGCCGTCGGGCACGCTTTTGAGCAGGCCGCTGCGCCCCATCCGGGCGAGCCGGTCGATGTTGGGGGTGTCTGCGGCTTGCAACGGGGTCAGCCCGCCCAGTGATTTCACCGGCCGGTCGGACATGCCGTCGCCTAATATTATAATATATTTCATTTTGTGTTTGTTTTGTTTCCTTATCCCAGACAAGCCAAGGGAAGTAAAATTGCCCGTCGGCGTTCCGATGGTAGCCCCGCTACTTTCTGTAATGCGCTAACGGTCGGTGCGCCTTCCCGGGTCATGGTAATGACCTACCTGATATTTGCGATGCTTATTATGTCGGCGAAGACGCCTGCCGCCGTAACCGCAGCCCCGGCACCGTAGCCCTTGATCTGCATGGGGTATTCCTTGTAACGCTCGGTGGTGAGCGAAATTACGTTGTTGCTGCCGGCCAGTTCGTAGAACGGGCTCGACGGGCCGACTTCGCGCAGCGCGACCTCGCCTTTGCCGTTATCGAGGGTTGCGATAAACCTCCATCTGAGGCCTTTGGCTTCGAGTTCTCTGCGGCGCTTCTCGAAATCGGCGTCGAGGTTCGGGACATTTTTCCAGAACGTTTCCAGATTTCCCTCGAAGTAGCTGTCGGGCATGAAAAGGTTCTTCTTGACGTCGCTTTGCTCGATCCTGTACCCGGCTTCGCGGGCGAGGATCACAAGTTTGCGGATCACGTCCTTGCCGCTGAGGTCGATGCGGGGGTCCGGCTCGGCGTAACCGGCGTCCTGCGCCATTTTAATGGCTTTGCTGAACGAAATCTTTTCGCTCATTTCGTTGAAGATGTAGTTGAGCGTCCCCGAAACCACGGCTTCGATCTTGAGTATCTTGTCACCGCTGTTGCGCAGGTCGCTTATCGTGTTGATTATCGGGAGGCCGGCGCCCACGTTCGTTTCGAACAGGAACTTGGCTCCGCTCTTGCGTGCCGCCTGCTTCAGCGATTCGTACACTTCGTACTCCGACGAGGCGGCTATCTTGTTGGCTGTCACGACAGAAATGCTGTGGCCGAGCAGGTCCTGGTAGACGCTCGCCACCGATTCGCTCGCCGTGCAGTCCACGAACACCGAGTTGAAAATGTTCATGCTGAGTATCTCGTCCATGAATATTTTGGGCGACGAAACGTTTTCGGACGCGGCCAGTTTTTCCTTGTATGTGGCGAGGTCTATGCCGTCGCGGTCGGTGATGAACCTCTTCGAATTGGTGATGCCGACAACTTTTATTTGCAATGAGTTGTCACGCAGCAGAACTTCCTGCTGCTTGCGCAGTTGCTCTATAAGGTGGCTTCCGACGAGGCCCGCGCCTGCGATAAAAATATTGAGCGTCTGGTACTCCGAGAGGAAGAACGAGTCGTGCAGCACGTTCATCGACTTGCGCAGGCTGGCTTCCTCCACCACGAACGAAATGTTGGTTTCGGACGACCCCTGCGCGCATGCGATGACGCTGATGCCGTTGCGGCCGAGCGTCCCGAACAGTTTGCCTGCGATACCCGGCGTATGCTTCATATTTTCGCCCACAATGGCGATGGTCGCGAGGCCGCACTCTTTTTTCACGCCGTTTATCTCGCCCTGTCCGAGTTCGCGTTTAAACTCGTCCGAAAGCACGCTCACGGCGAGGTCGGCGTCCTTCGATTTGACGCCTATCGAGATGTTGTTCTCCGACGCCGCCTGCGACACGAAGAACACGCTTATCTGCGCCTCTGTCAGGCGGTTGAAGATGCGTGAGTTGACCCCGATGACGCCCACCATACCGAGACCCTGTACCGTAATGAGGCAGGTGTCGGCAACCGACGAGATGCCCTTGATAGCCTTATGGCTGTCCTGAACCCGTTCGCGCGAGATGAAAGTCCCGGGTGCGGCAGGGTTGAATGTGTTCTTTATAACTATAGGTATGTTCTTGTGGTAAACCGGGAAAATCGTGGGCGGATAGATGACTTTTGCGCCGAAGTTGCTCAGCTCGATGGCTTCCACATAGCTCAGGCGCTCAATGACATAGGCGCTGCCGACCATCCTGGGGTCGGCGGTCATGAAGCCGTCAACGTCGGTCCATATTTCAAGCACCCCGGCCCCAAGTGTCGCGGCGAGGATTGCGGCCGTGTAGTCCGATCCGCCGCGCCCGAGGTTGGTCACGTCGCCGCTCTCGGCGTCGGACGAGATAAAGCCCGGCACGATAGCCACTTTGGGCATCCTGGCGAATGCTTTCTCGATGAGTTTGTCGGTCACGGCGAAGTCCACCATGTGCTTGCCGTAAAGATGGTGTGTCTTAATGAATTCGCGCGAGTCGTACAGCTCCGCGCCCTCGATCACGCCGCTGACGATGAGCGACGACATGCGTTCGCCGTAGCTTACTATGGTATCGGTCGTTTTGAGCGACAGGTCGCGTATGAGGAACACGCCCTGGTATATGTCGGAAAGTTCTTCCAGAAGTGCCGTTACGCCGGCTTCTACACGTGTTTTATCTGTGTCGCGCACTATCTCGCGCACCTGCGTTATGTGGCGTTCGCGGATAATTTCCATCTCCGCCTTGTAGCGCGGATCGCCGTCGGCGGCCAACTGGGCGGTCTGGATCAGCTTATCCGTTATCCCCCCGAGGGCGGATACGACCACTACAACCTGGCCTTTGTTGCCGGATACGATATCCTCTACCTTTTTCATCGCGCTGGCGGATCCTACGGACGACCCGCCGAATTTCATAACCTTCATATCTTTGTCTATGTATGATAATAATCCGCAATTTTACCGAAAATTTAACAAATATCCTATTCTTGGCCCTGCGCGCCTGCGAAAACATGTGAAAAATAAAAACGGCTGAGGAATTTTCGTATCTTGTGTTATCTTTGCACCGGCAACCAAACTAACAGGACAGATTATGAAATTCGTAGAAATACTTGCGATATCCGGCCAGCCGGGACTTTACAAATACGTGGCACAGAGCACACACGGCCTTATCGTCGAATCGCTGGCCGATGGCCGCAGGTTCAACGCCACAGGCACGTCGAAGGTCAGCGCCCTGAGCGAGATATCGATATTCACCGAGGGCGACGACATGCCCCTGAACGAGGTATACGCCACGATGTTCGCCTACACCAAAGGCGCTAAGGCAGTCGACCATAAGGCGTCGCCCGAACAACTGAAAGCCTTTGTAGCACAGGCGCTTCCGCAGTACGACCGCGACCGTGTGCGCGTGTCCGACATGAAAAAACTCATCGGGTGGTTCAACATCATGGTCGATGCCGGAATGACCGACTTCTCGATCGAGCAGCCTGCCGAGGAAGAGGCCGGGAAAGAATAGTTCTCAGGATTCCACGACACATAATTATATTGAGGGCGCATTTGCGCCCTTGTTTTATTGCGGGCTGTTGATAACTCTTTTGCTTTTGCAGGCGTACGGGTCGGAACTTTTTGTATTTTTACTTCACAAATCAGTCACATGATACGGCAAAAAATAGACGGGCTCAGGGAGAAGCTCAACCAGTATAATTACAGGTATTACGTACTTAACGACCCGTCGGTCAGCGATTTCGAGTACGACCGCCTGCTTCGTGAGTTGCACGAGCTGGAGGATGCGCATCCCGAATTTGCCGATCCCAATTCCCCGACCAACAGGGTCGGGAGCGACCTCACTGGCGAGTTCCGGAGCGTCGCACATCGCTACCCGATGCTGTCGCTTGCCAACACCTACTCGCTTGAAGAGGTTAGGGATTTCTGCGACCGCGCCGAACGCGAGGTGGGGCAGGCCGATTATGTCTGTGAACTGAAGTTCGACGGCACGGCCATAAGCCTCACTTACGAACATGGCCGGCTGGTGCGTGCCGTGACGCGCGGCGACGGTGTGACGGGCGATGATGTGACGGCTAACGTGCGCACGATCAAGTCTATACCGTTAGTCTTGCGTGGCGATGATTATCCCGAATCGTTCGAAATACGCGGCGAGATATTTCTGCCGCACGCCTCTTTCTCCAGGCTCAACGAGGAGCGCGAACGCAGCGGCGAGCCGCTGTTCGCGAATCCCCGAAATGCCGCAGCCGGGACCCTCAAGCAGCAGAATTCCAGGGTGGTAGCCGAGCGCGGCTTGGATTGTTTCCTATATTTTATAGTAGGCGACAATTTGCCTTTCGACAACCATTGGGACAACGTGAACAAGGCACGCGAGTGGGGATTCAAGATATCGGAACACATGGAACTTTGCCGCGACCTGGCCTGCATAGATGATTATATAGCTAGGGCCGATGTGCTGCGCCGTTCACTGCCTTACGATACCGACGGGGTTGTGATAAAAATCAATAAATATTTGTTACAGCGCCAGTTGGGTTCGACGGCTAAGTCGCCGAGATGGGCCGTGGCGTATAAATTCAAAGCCGAGCAGGCGCTCACGAAACTCCTGTCGGTCGATTACCAGGTGGGGCGTACCGGGGCCGTGACCCCTGTGGCCAACCTCGATCCGGTGCAGTTGGCAGGCACGACCGTCAAGCGCGCCTCGCTGCATAATTCCGAACAGATCGCCTTGTTGGATATCCGCGTGAACGACATGGTGTATGTCGAAAAGGGCGGCGAAATAATACCCAAGATAACCGGTGTGGAGTTGTCGAAACGCCCAGCGGACAGCAAGCCTGTCGTGTTCATAACCAGATGTCCCGAGTGCGGGACGACGCTTGTGAAGTACGAGGGTGAGGCACGCCATTATTGCCCCAACCAGAACCATTGCCCGCCGCAGATCGTTGGGCGCATCGTGCATTTCATATCGCGCCGTGCGATGGATATAGATGGGTTGGGCGAGGAAACGGTTGCCCTGCTTTATAACGAGGGACTGGTCAAGGATGTCGCCGATCTGTACGCCCTGCATGCGGCCGACATTGCCGTCCTGCCGCGCCTCGGCGAAAAGTCGGCCGAGAACATCGTTAACAGCATCGAACGCTCGAAACAGGTGCCGTTCCACCGTGTGCTGTACGGCATCGGGATACGTTTTGTGGGCGAAACCACGGCCAAGAACATTGCTTCGCATTTCGGGAATATGGACGCGCTGATGGCTGCTCCGCGCGAAGAACTCGAACAGGCCGAGGAGGTTGGCGGCAAGATTGCCGACAGCATAATCGCCTACTTTGCCGATGCGGATAATGTGCGTATAATCAATATGTTGCGCGAGGCAGGGCTGCAATTCGAAGAGGCCGGGAAAGTGCTGGCCTCGGAGTCTCTCGCAGGGAAGAATATTGTTATCTCGGGGACGTTCGCCCGCCACAGCCGCGACGAACTCAAGGCGCTCATCGAATCGCACGGGGGCAAGAACCTTGCAGCCGTTTCGGGCAACGCCGACTACCTGCTGGCCGGCGACAATATGGGCCCGGCGAAACTTGCCAAAGCCCAGAAATTAGGCGTTGTGATAATAAACGAATCGCAGTTCGAGGAGATGATAGGCGGTGGTTCCGAAATGGGCGGTACAAGCATGGAAAGCGATAATATTCCGACAAATGCAGGCGCGGATGATGAAATTTTAACCCAGCCCGAAAATAAGCCGCAACAAGGTCGATTGTTCTGAAAAAAAGATATAACTTTGTAGTTGATATTTCAACGATTTGTATGAAAAATAACATCAAGGGAGTAGGGGTAGCGCTTGTGACGCCTTTCGACAGGAATGGTGCCGTGGATTTCGACGCGCTCGACCGCCTCGTAGACCATGTAATAAAAGGCGGGGTGGATTATCTCGTAGTCCTCGGGACGACTGCCGAAACGCCCACGCTCACCCATGCGGAAAAAGACGCCATCGTGGCCCGTATCATCGCACGTAACGCCGGCAGGCTGCCGATAGTAGTAGGCGTAGGCGGGAACTGCACGGCCAGCGTCGTGGAGCAGCTCGAAACCTCCGACTTCACAGGTGTGGACGCGCTGCTCAGTGTGAC
The DNA here is from genome assembly GCA_031552235.1 of Tidjanibacter sp. Classification (GTDB taxonomy): domain Bacteria; phylum Bacteroidota; class Bacteroidia; order Bacteroidales; family Rikenellaceae; genus WRDF01. The sequence goes on from JAVBMR010000004.1 coordinate 15,064, forward strand.
CCCGTATTATAATAAGCCTTCGCAAGAGGGTTTGTATCAGCATTATAAGGCGGTTGCCAAAGCGTCGCCCGTGCCGGTGATACTCTACAACGTTCCCGGCCGCACAGGCGTGAACATGTCAACAGAAACCACGCTCAGACTGGCCCGCGAAGTTAAAAACATACTCGGTATCAAAGAGGCGAACGGCTGTGTTTCGCACATGTCGAAGCTCCTGAAAGACCGCCCGGAAGGCTTCCTCGTGATCTCGGGCGACGACAGCATGACTCTTCCCCTGGCCTCGATGGGCGGCGACGGGGTTATCTCGGTGATAGCCAACGCCTGCCCGGCCAACATGACGGCCATGCTCAGAAAAGCGCAAGGCGGCGACTGCAAGGGCGCTACCGAAGAATTCGCCCGCATGTCGGACCTTTTCCAAGCTATTTTCGAGGAGGGCAATCCGGCTGGCATCAAGAGCGTACTCGCTGTGAAAGGCATGATGGAAGATGCCGTAAGGCTGCCCCTGGTGTGCTGTAGCGCCGGTTTGCAGGCAAAAATAAAGGACATAGTTACCCGTGAGAAATTGTAGGGCGACCTTGTAATAAAATAAAGTTGGCTGCGTTTGTTTTGACGCAGCCAATTTTTTTGTATTTTTAGCGTTTGTATTGTAGATATGAGAAAAACAACGGGCTATAGATATTTACTGTCGTTTATTGCGGCGTTATCGTTCTGCCTGCCGGTGGCATACGGGCAGTTGAATGTCCCCGACAACGACAAGATAAGCGCCGTTACGAACGATGCCGCCTCGCCCTACTACTACCCGTCGCTGATGCTTCGCTACCAGGGCGGCGACACGACACTAACGGCGCAGGACTACCATTATCTCTATTACGGATACGCGTTTCAGGACAAATACCAGCCGCTCGAACCGATAACCTGGACGGACAGGATATACGCCGTCTTCGAACAGATCGACAGCCTCGGTCGTGACGGCGCGGTGGAAATCATAAGCCTTGCGAAACGCGTTATGGAGCAGGACCCGTTCAGCCCCAGCAACATAAACTATATGACATATGCCTACGGCATGATAGGCGACACGATAAACGAAAAGATAAACGCCGACCGTTTCTCCAAAATATGCGGGACGATAGAGGCTTCGGGGACAGGGCTTACGGAGAAATCGCCGTGGCATGTCCTGTGGTTCAGCCACGCCGCCGACCTGATGACAATGAAGGGGTACGAGGCCGTCAAAAGGAGTGTCGTGTCGCGTTCGGTGGAGTACGTGCGCGTCGCCATGAATGAGGACGAGACGGAAGGCTTCTATGTGGATTACAGCAGGATATACTGGAAGAAGCCGGAAAATAAGCCCGAGGTTAATACGGGGAACGGCTTTTTGTTAAACGGAATAAAACTTTAAAAAATATGAATAAAACCATACTCAGGTTACTGTCGATCGTATTTGTCGCGGCGCTGTTCACCGCGTGCCAGGACGACGACTATATTACCGGCAGGATCATCTACGACCAAAGGGCCGACAACCGGGTCTATTTTATCTACATGGCTTCGGATAACAGCCTGTATGGCAATTCTATAGATAACATTAACGACATCATGCAGAGCGCAACTCTGAAAAACATGGGTATGGGGCGCGTGATAGTTTTCTACGACAGGCGCGGCATGCCCACCCAGTTGCTGGAGTTCAGCGCCGGGACCGACGGCAGAGGCATGAAAAAAATATTGTGGGAAGAACCTAACGCGAAGGACCTTAATACGGCGTCGCCCGAAGTCTTCGCTTTGGCCTTGGGGTTGATGAAGCAGTATGCGACCGCCGGCGGCCGCCGCGTGGACAGCTACATACTCGATATGTGGTCGCACGGCGACGCATGGGAACAGCACACGCCACCAAGCTCGCCAATGATGATGCCCAGGTCGGTGGCCAACGATGACGACGGGCCAAACGGGTCGTTCTTGGAACTCGAAGATTTTGTCGATGAGATAGGGAAGTTTAAGGCCTCGTCAGGTGTCCGTTTCGATGCCGTCGTGTTTGCCCAGTGTTACGGCGCGAGCGTCGAAATGCTTTATCTGCTTAGGAACGAGACGGATATGGTGATCGGTTCGGCCCCGGAGATGGGTGCGTATGGGATACCGTACAACAAGGTCATGGCCAGCATCTTCGCCCCGAAGTTCGATTACGAAGGGTATTGCGACGCGTATTACGACTTCTACAAAAACGACCCCTACTGGGACGATGCGGGAGGCAGCATAGCGGTGTTCGACTGCGCGGCTTTCGACGATGGTTTCGTGAACCTGATGGGCGGGATATTCTCATCGCAGGAGTATGCCGACGCCATAAGCGCTTTGACGGCGATAAGTTCCGCTACCAACGGGAAATCCATCGGCATACAGACTTACAGCTACAGATCCGGCCAGCAATATCCATATAAATACTTCGATCTCGGCGACTTTGTCGATTACATATATCATCCTAACGTTTCGGCGGCCAACAGGGTCATGTTCAGGGAATATATGGACGATATCGTGCTGTACAAGCTCACGACCGGAAGGGTGTTCAGCATGAGTATCGACCCGGCAAAGTTCAGCGGCATAAGCACATACATAATGCTGGAGAACGTTCACTATACGTCGCTCAACACGAATTACATGCGGACCGCATGGTATAACGAAGTCTACCCTTAATCAGGGTCTCTGCAAATAAAACGCGGGAAGCCCTTAAAGGCTTCCCGCGTTTTATTTGATGGGGCATGCGCCGCAGCCCTGTCACAATCACAGTCTGGCGAGGCATTCCGAAAGCGCGTCCTTCCAGTTCGGGGTAACCACCCCCAACGAGCGGATCTTGGATGTGTCCATAACGCTGTATGCCGGCCTGCGGGCCGCTGTTACGTAGGCGGTGTGCGGTACGGGATTGGTTTCAACCACGACGCCGGCCTGGCGGAAAATCTCCCGCGCGAAACCGTACCAGTTCGTGGCCTCGGCGTTGCAGTAATTGTATATTTCGAACCCTCGTATTTCCGTGTCCGTGAGTTGCAGTATAGCCCGGGCGAGGTCGGTGGCATATGTCGGGCAGCCGTATTGGTCGTCGACGATGTTCAGTCGCGGGCGTTCCTGCGCAAGCTTCAGCATGGTCTTTACGAAGTTGTTCCCGAACTCGGAAAAGAGCCACGAGGTCCGTATCACGGCCGCGTCGCATCCGCTTTCCCTTATGGCTTCCTCGCCGGCGAGTTTCGTTTCCCCGTACACGTTTATGGGGCCTGTGGGGTCTGTTTCCCTGTACGGTTCCTTGCCCTGCCCGTCATAGACGTAGTCGGTTGAGATATGGATGAGTTTTATGCCGTGCGCGAGGGCCGTTTCGGCCAATACCTTCGAGCCCGTAACGTTGATATGTATGGCCGCGTCCCGCTCGGTTTCTGCGAGGTCGACCGCTGTGAACGCCGCGCAGTTCACTATACAGTCGACATCGTAAGTTTTTATCTTGGTGTCTATGATCGCACGGTCGGTAATATCCGTGCCCGGCATATCCGTGAAAACGAAACGGTGCATGGGAAACTCTTTCGCGATCTTTTGAAGCGACTGCCCGAGTTGTCCGTTACCTCCGGTTACGAGTATATTCTTCATTACCCGATGTTTTTGGTGTCGTATTCGAATAGCGGGGCGGTGTTGAACCGCGGCGCCTGCCGGTCTTTCCCGGATGCGATCACTTTCTCGGCCGGGACTCCCCAGTCGATGCCGAGCGCCGGGTCGTCGAAAGCTATGCTTCCTTCATGCGACGGCGCGTAGTAGGCGTCGCACTTGTATTGCAGGACGGCCGTTTCGCTGAGTACCGAGAAGCCGTGCGCGAAACCGCGCGGGATGAACAGCTGCCTGTGGTTGTCTTCGGACAACTCCACGGCGACATGTTTCCCGAATGTGGGCGACCCCTTGCGGATATCCACCGCCACGTCTATCACTTTCCCGACGATTACCCTCACGAGTTTGGCCTGGGCGAATGGCGGCAGCTGGTAGTGCAACCCCCTGATAACCCCGTATTTGGACACGGACTGGTTGTCCTGCACGAATACGGTGTCGCAGACCTGTTCTGCAAATTCTTTGGCGGTGAACGTTACCGAAAAGTATCCGCGTTCGTCCGGGAAGACCTTCGGTTCGAGTATGGCCACGCCATCTATTTCTGTCGATGTGATTTTCACTGCTATAGTTTCAATAAATATTTGCCGTAGCCGTTGTTTTTCATCGGGGACGCGAGCGCGTGCATCTGTTCGCGGGTTATCCAGCCGTTGCGGAAAGCGATCTCTTCGAGGCACGCCACCTTGAACCCCTGCCGTTTTTCTATGGCTTCGATGAACGAACCGGCCTCGCTGAGCGAATCGTGCGTACCGGTGTCGAGCCATGCGAAACCGCGGCTGAGCATTTGCAGGTGCAACTCGTCGTCCTGTGCGAAACGCTGGTTGACGCTCGTTATTTCGAGTTCGCCGCGTGCCGACGGCTTTATGGTTTTGGCTACTTCCACGACCTTGTTTGGGTAGAAATAAAGCCCCGTCACGGCGTAGTCGGACTTCGGGTTCGCGGGTTTCTCTTCAATGCTGAGTACCTTCATGTTCTCGTCGTATTCAACCACCCCGTAACGTTCCGGATCGGCTACGAGGTAACCGAAAATAGTAGCCAGCGACTCTTTTTCGGCCCTCTCCACCGATGCTTTCAGCATCTTTGTAAATCCCTGCCCGTAGAAAATATTGTCGCCCAGCACGAGGCACACGGAATCGCCGCCTATGAACTTTTCGCCAATGATGAATGCCTGCGCAAGGCCGTCGGGCGACGGTTGCTCGGCATACTCGAACCGCACCCCCAGCTGCGAACCGTCGCCCAGCAATTTGCGGAACAGCGGCAGGTCCTCTGGGGTCGAGATGATGAGTATCTCCCTGATTCCCGCGAGCATAAGTATCGAGATGGGGTAGTAGACCATCGGTTTGTCGTACACCGGCAGCAGTTGTTTCGATATCGCTTTTGTAAGCGGATAGAGCCGTGTGCCGCTGCCTCCGGCCAATACTATTCCTTTCATGCGGTTTTGTTTTTGGTTATTACAAAATGCGTGGCGCCCCGATGCCCGCGCGTCAGGCATGTTTTTGCAGGTTCGGTTATTCCGAACGTTTTTTGATCAGTCGGAAAGTGTCCGACGCGATGACGAACTCCTCGTCGGTGGCGGCTACGACAACTTTCACTTTCGAACCGGCGGTGGAGAGTATTTTATCCTGTCCCTTGACCCTGTCGTTCGCCGCTTTGTCGAACTCTATGCCCATGAATTCCAGCCCCTGGCAAACCGCCTCCCTCATGGGCCACTGGTTCTCGCCGACGCCGCCCGTGAAGACGACAAGGTCCACACCGCCCATCTGGGCGGCGTATCCGCCGATGAAGCGCTTGATGCGTTCGAAGTACATGTCGAGGATGAGCCGTGCGCGTTCGTTGCCGTTGGCGGCGGCGTCTTCTATGTCGCGCATGTCGGAAGAGATCTCCGTGAAGCCTTCGACGCCCGATTCCTTGTTGATGAACGCATTGAGGTGGCTGAAGTTCTTGTTGCATTTTTCGCCGATGTAGATAATCGCGCCCGGGTCTATCTCGCCGCAGCGCGTGCCCATGATAAGGCCGTCGGCCGGGGTGAAGCCCATCGACGTGTCATACGATTTGCCGTTCAGGATGGCGGTTATCGAGGCGCCGTTGCCTATGTGGCAGGTTATGACCTTCGATTTGGCGAAGTCCAGCCCGACCATTTCGCATCCGCGCATGCCCACGAACCTGTGGCTCGTGCCGTGGAAACCGTATTTGCGGACGCCGTAGTCGGTGTAATATTTGTAAGGTATGGCGTACAGGTAGTTGTGTGCCGGGATGGATTGGTGGAACGAGGTGTCGAACGTAACCACCTGCGGTATTGTCGGAAGAATGTTTTCGATGGCGAGGATGCCCTTCATGTGGGCCGGGTTGTGCAGCGGGGCCAGTTCGAAGCAGCTTTCGATCTTCTTTTTAACGTCGGCGTTCACTATGGCGCTGTCGCTGAAATATTCGCCGCCGTGCGCCACGCGGTGGCCTACGGCGTTGAGTTCGGCCAGCGTTTCCAGCACCCCGTGCCTGCGGTCGGTCAGCGCGTCGAGGATCAGGTTTATACCGGCCGTATGGTCGGGGACCTCGTGGGTCAGTTCGAAAGCGTCTTTGCCGGTCGGTTTGTGTTTGAGTATGCCTTCCGGCTGTCCGATGCGCTCTACGATGCCCTTGGCGAGCAATTTGTGGTTTTGCGAGGTCATGTCGATGACCTGGTATTTGATCGACGAACTTCCGCAGTTCAATACAAGAATAGTCATGTGTTAAGTAAAGGTAAGGGTTATGTTTATTGCGTTTATTTATTGTCTTTAGCCGCCGCCTGGCAGGCCGTGATCGCCACGAGGTCTACTATGTCCTGTACCGAGCAACCCCTCGAAAGGTCGTTCACAGGCGATGCCATACCCTGCAATACAGGGCCTATGGCCTGCGCGTGGGCCATGCGCTGCACGAGTTTGTATGCTATGTTGCCAACGTTGAGCGTCGGGAACACGAGTACGTTGGCGCGGCCGCCGATGGGGCTGTCGGGGGCCTTCTTGGCCGCGATACCCGGTACGGTGGCCGTGTCAGCCTGGAGTTCGCCGTCGATCATGAGGGTAGGGTCGAGTTGTTTTGCCAAAGCCGTGGCCTGCACCACCTTGTCCACCATCGGATGCGATGCCGATCCCTTTGTAGAGAAACTCAGCATCGCTATTTTGGGTTCTATCCCCACGAGCGTACGGGCTGTGTGGCCGGTAGCGACCGCTATCTCGGCGAGTTCCTCGGCCGAGGGGTCGGGGTGTACGGCGCAGTCGGCGAACAGCATAAGCCCGTTGACGCCGAACATGGTGTCGGGTATGCGCATGATGAACGTGCCGGATATGACGCTGATCCCAGGTGCGGTCTTAACATACTGTAGCGCGGGGCGCAGTACATCGCCGGTGGTGTTGCCTGCTCCTGCTACCTCGCCGTCGGCATCGCCTGCCTTGACCATGATAGCGCCGAGGTAGAGCGGGTTCTTGAGCTGTTCCGCCGCCACCTCGCGCGTAACCCCTTTCGAGCCGCGCAGTTTGACCATCAGGTCGATATATTCCTCTTTTTTGGGATTATCCATCGGATCCACTATCGTGGCCTTGTCGATATTCTCAAGGTAATATTCCGAAGCGAGATGGCGTATCTCGTCCGGGTTGCCTATGAGAATGACCCTGGCCAGTCCCTGTTCTATAATAGCGTCGGCGGCTTTCAGTGTCCGCTCCTCCGTTCCTTCCGGCAACACGATAGCCTTGCAGAAACTGCGCGCGTTGTCCTTGATCCTCTGAATGAAATCCATTTTTATCTATATTAAAGTTTTGCCTAACCAAAGCCCGAGGGCTGTCGCCGCTACGCAGGCCACGACGCTCAACAAAGCGTACCCTGCCGCCATCATCCACTGCGACGCCTTCGCCATGGCGAGTATCTCCGCCGAGAAAGTGGAGAACGTCGTGAACCCTCCGCAGAAGCCGACCATTCCAATGAATATGAGCCAGTTGTGCGAAGTGAGCGACATGAAAAAGCCTATCAGCAGCGACCCGGCGATATTTACCGTCAGGGTCGATACGGGGAACGCCGTCGAGAACGGCAACGCCGCCAAACCGACCGAAACGAGGTAGCGGCATACGCTTCCCGCGAAACCGCCTGCTCCGACCAGTAAGACTTCCCTTATCATTCCTGTATTCTTAAATCGGATATAAAGGTATGCAAAAAAACGCGTTTTTCAATGTCGCGCCGCCCTAAAAAACGAAAAGGACCGCGTTTGGCGGCCTTTTTTCATATGCTTATCTGCAATAACGCATTGTATGGCAAAAGAAGTGATCTATAAGGCCGCGCGTAGAGCGCGGCCTTATAGCCATTGCGTTGGGCTGCGTGATGCGACAGTTGTCGCAGGCAACTATACACTTGTAATACCCGGCGCTGGATTATTCAAAAAACTTATTCGCAAAAATGCCCTCAATATTTGAATTAGGTCGTTATTAATCTCTCGGTGTCGCTCCTGCGACACCAGCAGTCTGTCGCCGCCCCACGCGGCGGGCTGGTCGCTTCGGCTTTCTCCGACAGAGCGGGATCGTCGACGCACACCCGAAACGCTGTACTGCGAAACTACACCCGTCGCCGGCGGCAGACTGCAACATGGTGGTATTCTTGCGGATAAGCATATTGTTTAATCCTCGTACTTATATCCGACGCCCTTGACGGTGACGATGTGTTCGTCGCCGATTTTTTCGCGCAGTTTGCGGATATGGACATCTATCGTGCGGTCGCCCACTATCACGTCGTTGCCCCAGACCTGCGAGAATATTTCCTCGCGCGTGAATACCTTCTGCGGCTTTGAATATAGCAGTTCGAGCAGGTTGAATTCTTTGCGCGGCATGATGATTTCCGTCCCGTCCTTGACGATCAGGAAGCGTTCCCTGTCCATCGTGATCGACTTGCCCTGGTCGGGCGCCGGGGTGTTGTCCGATGGCTGTTCGGTGCGCTTGAGTATGGCTTTTATACGGCTCAACAGCAGGTTCATGCGGATGGGTTTAGTGATGTAGTCGTCCGCGCCGGCTTCAAACCCTGCTATTTGCGAATAGTCCTCGCCACGTGCCGAGAGGAACGCGATTATGGTGTTCGCCAGGCCGCTGTGCTTGCGGATCTCGCGGCAGGTTTCTATTCCGTCCATCTCGGGCATCATCACGTCGAGCAATATGAGGTGCGGCGACATTTCGAGGGCTTTCTCCACGCCGTCGCGCCCGTTGGCGGCCGTGTAGACCTCGTAGCCCTCTTTGCGGAGGTTATATCCGACGAATTCGAGGATGTCCGGCTCGTCGTCCACTATAAGTACGCGGTATGTCATAATTTTGGCGGGTTGGGTTTCATGGCCCTAAAGTAGCAAAATAAACGTACATTACGGAAAATGTCGTCAAAAAAACTGCAATTAGTCGTCCCCTTTTTTAGGGGAATTCATAAAAATACAATACATTTGTAGCTTACGAATGCTTTGTGGCAAGAGAACCTAAAAACCGGGCAAGATGTCTACCGAGAAAACAACTACTGACGCTCCGATGGGGCAGGCCGGCGACGCCGGGGATATGGAAATGACCAAAAACCAGACTATGGAGAACGGAGAGAAAGGGACGTGTCCCGTGCCTTCGGACGAGTTGCCGGAGAAGGTTGCCGTCGAAGAAAGCGCTGAGGACGAGGATGAAACAGCAGGGGAACAGGTCGATTTTTCGGATGAGGAAGCGGCGCTCGCCGCGGAAGCCCCCGAATTCAGGCTCGAAGGCGACGAAGAGCATGAAGAGGCCGGGGAAGGCATGGATCTCGCGGGGATGAACAAACGACAGCTGCTCGACCTGTTCGCGCAGTTGCTTGCCGATAAACCCATACAATCGCTCCGCAAGGACGTGGAGGCGATAAAAGTGGCGTTCTATAAACTGCACCGTGCAGAAGTGGAAGCGCAGAGAAAAGCGTTCCTCGAATCGGGTGGCGCGACGGAGGATTTCGCCCCGGCAACGGACGCAGCCGAGCAGAGGCTCAAAGACCTTTTCGCCGAGTACCGCAAGCGCCGCGACGAATATATCTCGACGCTCGACCGTTCGAAGCAGGACAACCTGAAGACCAAGCTCCAGATCATAGATGAACTCAAAGCCCTGATCGAAAGCGGCGAAACGCTCAACAGCACTTTCAACCAGTTCCGCGAGCTGCAACAGCGCTGGCGCGACGCAGGGCCTGTGCCGCAGGAGAACGTCAAGGACCTCTGGGAGACGTACAACCACCATGTGGAGGTTTTCTACAACTATATAAAGATAAACAACGAGCTGCGCGACCTCGACCTCAAGCGCAATTACGAGGCCAAGATCGCCCTGTGCGAGGAAGCTGAGGTGCTTATACTCGATCCGTCGATAGTTTCGGCGTTCCATAAACTGCAGAAGCTCCACGACCAGTGGCGCGAAACGGGCCCGGTGGCGAGGGAGTACAAGGAAACGCTGTGGGAGAGGTTCAAGGAAGCCAGCGCCCGCGTAAACAAACAGCACCAGGAGCATTTCGAAGGCCTGAAAGACGAGCAGAAACGCAACCTCGACATGAAGGAAGGGCTTTGCGCCAAGGTTGAAGAGCTGGCCGGCGGAATGTGGTCGACGCGCAAGGAGTGGAACAAAGCATCGGACGGCATCGTCGAGATACAGAAAGTATGGAAAACCATCGGGTTCGCACCCAAGAAAGACAACACGAGGGTTTATGAGCAGTTCCGCAACGCCTGCGACAAGTTTTTCGAGAACAAGCGCATGTTCTACCAGAACATAAAGTCGGAAATGGACCAGAACCTGCTGCTGAAGAACGAGATATGCGAGGCCGCCGAAGCCATGGCCGACAGCGAGGACTGGAAGAAAGCGACCGACGAACTTATCTCGTTGCAGAAACGCTGGAAAGAGGTCGGCCCCGTGCCGCGCCGCCATTCGGATGCCGTATGGAAGCGTTTCCGCGCCGCCTGCGACAAGTTTTTCGAGCGCAAGTCGAAGCACTTCTCGACGAAAGACAACGAGTACGATGACAATCTGGCCAAGAAACGCGCTTTGCTCGCTGAGATTGCCGCGGCCGACATAGAAGCCGGCGGGTTCGACATGATAAAGGATTTCCAGCGCCGCTGGAGCGAGATAGGTTTCGTGCCGATCAAGCAGAAAGACGCCATCCAGAAAGAATATAAAGCCGTGATGGACAAGGCGTTCTCGACGCTTCGGGCAACAGGTCAGGCCAACCAGATGAACCGTTTCAAGAGCAAGATCGAAGGCATGAAAGGCGAGAACCGCAGCATGCGCGGCGAACGCGAACGCCTGTATAACAGGGTGAAACAACTCGAAGCCGAGATAGCCCTGCTCGAAAACAACATCGGGTTCTTCGCAAATTCGAAGAACGCCGAAGCCATGATCGCCGACGTGCTGCGCAAAACGGAAAAGGCGAAACAGGAGCGCGAAGCCGCCATTGAAAAGATCAAACTTATTGACAGTCAAGAGTAAATAAATTATATATATGTCCGCAAACAAACTTAAATCCCCGAAGTATATTTTCGTTACGGGGGGTGTGGCCTCTTCTTTGGGAAAAGGCATAATCTCGGCGTCGTTGGCCAAACTGCTCCAGGCGAGGGGCTATTCGGTAGCCATACAGAAACTCGACCCATACATAAACATCGACCCGGGGACGCTCAACCCGTATGAACACGGGGAGTGCTATGTGACCGAGGATGGCGCTGAAACAGACCTCGATCTTGGTCATTACGAGCGCTTTACCTCGATCCCGACCACAAAGGCAAACAATGTGACCACCGGTAAAATATACCAAAGCGTCATCGATAAAGAGCGCCGAGGAGAATTCCTCGGCAAGACGGTGCAGGTAGTCCCACATATCACGGACGAGATCAAGCGCCGCATCAAAATGCTCAGCACCAAGAAGATATATGACGTCATCATAACCGAGATCGGAGGTACGGTAGGGGACATCGAGTCGCTGCCGTTCATCGAGTCGGTGCGTCAGTTGCGCTATGAACTTGGCTATCAGAATACTGCGATAGTCCACTTAACGTTGATCCCGTACCTTTCGGCATCGGGTGAGTTGAAGACAAAGCCCACTCAGCACTCCGTTAAAACGATGCTGGAGAACGGATTGCAGCCTGACATGCTCGTGCTGCGCACCGAAAAACACCTTTCAAGCGACCTTCGTAAAAAAGTGGCGCTGTTTTGCAACGTCGATCCGGATGCGGTGGCCGAATCTATCGACGTGTCAACGATTTACGAAGTGCCGCTCAAGCTTCGCGCCCAGAAATTCGACGAGGTGGTACTCAAAAAACTCGGCCTTCCGACCGAAGGCAAACCCGACCTGACCCAGTGGACGGAGTTTGTTGACAAGTTGAAAAACCCCAAGGATAAACTGAATATCGCGCTGGTCGGGAAATACACCGAACTGCCCGACGCGTACAAAAGCATTGTTGAATCTTTTATTCATGCAGGTGCGGTTAACGGCGTGAAAGTCAAGCTTCAATATGTTAATTCTGAAAAGATAACGCCGGACAACGTGGCGGCGCAGCTCAAGGATATGTGCGGCGTGCTGGTTGCCCCCGGGTTCGGCCACAGGGGCATCGAAGGCAAGATAGAGGCGGTAAGGTACGCACGCGAGAATAACGTGCCGTTCTTTGGAATATGCCTCGGGATGCAGTGCTGCGTTATCGAGTTCGCCCGCAACGTACTCGGCCTTGCCGATGCGAATTCAGCCGAGATGGGCGGCACTCAGCACCCGGTCATCGACCTGATGGAAGAACAAAAAGGCGTTACTGAAAAAGGCGGTACAATGAGGCTGGGAGCGTATCCGTGTCGTTTGGCGAAGGGGTCGAACGCCTACAAGGCTTACGACAAAACGCTTATTGAAGAGCGCCATCGCCACCGCTACGAGTTCAACAACAACTATATCAAGCAGTTCGAAAAGGCGGGGATGAAACCGGTGGGCATAAATCCCGAGACCAACCTTGTGGAAGTGGTTGAAATAGAGAACCATCCGTGGTTTGTGGGTGTGCAGTACCACCCGGAATACAAGAGTACGGTAATGAATCCTCATCCGCTTTTCGTGGCGTTCGTGGAAGCCGCTAAAAAGTATTGCAAATTGAAGTAAAAGATCAAATGAAAGTTCGTAAATAATTGAGAATGGATAAAAATCAGATAGCAGGGCTGGTCGTAGTCGCATTAATGCTGTTCGGGTTTTCGTGGTACACCACGAACCAGAATAAGAAACTGGAGGCCGAAAAACATGTTGCGGATTCAATCGCACGGGCAAAGGCGCAGGTAGAACCGGTCGAAATAACCGAAAGGACAGCCGGGGAAGAGGCGGCATACCAACAGGGGCAGGATTCTGTCCGTATTCAGCAGTTCGGTGAGTCGCTCGCCGCAGCGCTCGACAGGCCGGAGCAGACATACAAGGTTGAAAACGATTTGTTAATCGTAACATTCTCGAACAAAGGCGGTAAGGTGGTCGGAGTTGAACTAAAAGATTACAAACGTTCAACTCATAATAAAAAGAATCCGGGGCAAAACATCCAGATTTACGCCCCTAATTCAGCGGCCTTCGACCTGGAATTCTTTATAAACCGCGGGGTCGGCAGGATACACACCAACGACTATTATTTCACGACCGACGCGCCGGAAAACCTGACGTTCTCCGAAACCGAAACACAGCAGCATGTGTCGATGAAACTGCATGTGGACTCGACGGCGTATGTGGAATACCTCTACACGATCCATAAAAGCGACTACATGATCGATTTCGACGTGCGCTTCGTTAATATGGAGAACATACTGTCGAACCAGTCTGACGTGGCTTTCGCGTGGAGCGGCATAGCCCCGCAGAACGAAAAAGGCTTCAAAAACGAGAACAACTACACGACGATAAACTATAAATTCCCTACGGAAAAAAGCGTCGAGGACATAGGCATATCCACAGGCACGAAAGAGGAAACAGTGGACAGCCGCATGCAGTGGGTGGCATTCAAACAGCAGTTCTTCTCCTCGATTTTCATCGCCGAGAACAATTTCCAGAACGGGGAGCTGAAGTACGACACCTACGAAGAGGGGAACGCCAACATCAAAAAGTTCAACGCCTCGCTGACCTCGGAATTCAACCGGGAAACGCCGGAATACAACTTCCATTTCTATTACGGGCCCAACAAGTACTCTATACTTAAAAAGTACGATATCAGCCTCCAGAGGATCATTCCGTTAGGTGGTAGTATTATAGGCGTCGTGAACCGCGCGGTCGTGATCCCGGTGTTCGACTGGCTCGAAAAAACGGGCATGAGCTATGGGATTATCATCTTGATCCTCACGATAATAATCAAGCTTTTGATATTCCCGCTTACCTATAAGTCATATCTGTCGACGGCTAAAATGAGGCTGCTGAAGCCGGAAATGGACGCGCTGGCGGCGAAATTCCCGAAGCAGGAGGACGCCATGAAGCGCCAGCAGGCCACGATGGCACTGTACAAGCAGGCCGGCGTGAACCCGATGGGGGGGTGCCTCCCGCTGTTGATACAGTTCCCGATCCTGATAGCCATGTTCCGGTTCTTCCCGGCTTCGATCGAGTTGCGCGGGGAATCGTTCCTTTGGGCGGACGACCTGTCGTCTTACGACAGCATCTTCAATCTGCCGTTCAATATCCCGTTCTATGGCGACCACGTGAGCCTTTTCACATTGCTGATGGCGGTGTCGATGCACCTCACGGCGAGGATGACCTCCGCGACACAGCCCACCACACCGGGCCAGCCAGGTATGGGCATGATGAAGGGCATGATGCTTTGGGTTATGCCTATCATGCTTTTGTTGTGGTTTAACAACTACGCCAGCGGTTTGAGTTACTACTACCTGCTTTCGAACCTTATTACGATGGGGCAGACGTTCGCGTTCCGCTATATCGTGAACGACGATAAGCTCCATGCGAAGATGAAGCAGAACGCCGCGAAAAAGAGCGCCAAGCCCGCCAAAAAGAAATCGAAATGGCAGGAGCGTTACGAAAATATGGTGAAAGAGCAGCAGCGCCAAGCCCAGCAGAACGCCAAAAAGAAGAAATAAATCCAGCGTATATGCGTGCAAAAATATGACGCCGCCCCTTTCAGGAGCGGCGTCATATTTTTATGTGGTTTCCAGACACCGGCTGCGGCCTGGCTACAAAAGCCCGAGTTCGTACATCTCGATTATCTCTTCTATGAGCTGGTCGTCGCCCTCCTTATCGTACCGGTCTTTCAGGTTCATGCCGAAAATGCGGCCTATGCCCTGGTAGATCCCGGCCCGGAAGCCGCCGCGAAGTTCTTTCACTATGGAATATCCCGTGCGGTCGGTCTGGCGGTCGAGAAGTTTTATCAATATCTTGCCCTGCGAGAACGTCATCTCCTTGATTATGGGCGTGTATTCGGCCAGCAGTTCATCCTCCTTTTTCTTTATGAAAGCCCGCTGGTCCTTGTTTTTGTCCATATTGCCGATATTTTTCTCGATCTCGGCGAGCAGGCGTTCCGCTTCTTTGGCGATGGGGTAGACTTTCTTGACGTTATTGACCGTCCTGTAATACATGCTCATGTCTTTGGGACGGCTGTAGCACCGCGCCGCAGGCATTTGGAAAGTGTAGATCCGTTCCCCGTTTTCGATATCGACCCGTGCCTTGCTGAATGCGGAAGACACCGCGTCATTCCCCTGTGCCGAAGCGACAGAAGCGAATAAGAGGCATACCGCAAACATTCTAAAACAAAAACGCATAGAGCAAAAATATAAAAAAGATCGAAATGTGGTTAGTTCTGGCGCAAATATGTTCAGTTATAAGGCGGCCGCGTGCCGCTATAAGTAAAACGTATGGGCGGAATGGATATTATTTAAGCAGGAAGCGGATTTTTTTGTACTTTTACGAAATCTGCGGCAGGGTTGCCGCACGACGTTTTAAAGTGAAAAAGACATGCAGTATAGTGTGGAAATTACAAAAAGCATCCATTGGCTGGGGATAAACGACCGCCGCAAGCACCTGTTCGAGAACATCTGGCCCATCCCGAACGGGGTGTCGTATAATTCATACCTGATTGACGACGAAAAAACGGCGCTGATCGATAGCATAGAACTTGGGACTGACGGTTCGTATATCGAAAGGATTAATTCGCTGCTGGGCGGACGAGAGCTTGATTATCTGGTTATTAACCATATGGAGCCCGACCACTCGGGCGAGATCGAAACCATCGTCAGGGCTTATCCGCAAATCAAGATCATCGGCAACTCGAAAACGTTCCAGATACTCAAATCCTATTTCAGCGGTCTGGAAAACAATCTTCAGGAGATAAAGGACGGCGACACGCTCGACCTCGGGAAGCACAAACTGCGGTTCTACCTGACCCCGTGGGTGCATTGGCCGGAAACGATGATGACATACGAGGAGACGGAAAAGGTGCTGTTTTCGGGCGACGCTTTCGGAACGTTCGGCACTGTGGACGGCGGCGTGCTCGACAAAGACCTGAAGTTCGAATATTACGAGGACGATATGCGGAGGTATTACTCGAACATCGTTGGGAAATACGGAGGGATGGTGCAAAAGGCGCTGGTGAAACTCGCTGACATAGAGTGTGCTACAATTTGCTCGCTGCACGGGCCGGTATGGCAGGAGAATGCCGCGAAGGTCGTTTCGCTGTACGACAAATGGAGCAGGTGCGAGGCCGACGACGCGGTGGTGGTCATCTACGCCTCGATGTACGGGAACACGGCGCACATGGCCGATTACATGGCCAACGTGGTTTCGCGCAACGGCGTGAAGGACATCCGCGTATACGACGTTTCGAAAACGCATATCTCGTTTCTTATCAGCGAGATATGGCGATGCAAGGGTGTCATGCTGGGTAGCTGCTCCTACAACACCGGGATGTTCCCGCTGATGCAGCACCTGTGCGACGAAATGCTGCGTTACGGCCTTAAAGACAGATTATTGGGCATCTTCGGTACTGGAAGCTGGGTTGGCGGCGGGGTACGTACCCTGAAGGTGTTTGCGGAAAACTGCGGATGGGAGCAGGTGGGGGAACCGGCCGAGATAATAGGACGCCCCGACGAAACGAAATACGGCATCTGCGACCCGCTCGGAAAAGCGATGGCGGACAGGATATTAAACAGGTAGATATATGATAGAGAAAGGATTGAAACATTCGGTGAGCACGCGCGTGGACAAGACGAATACCGCGGCGGCGCTCGGTTCGGGCAACCTGGAGGTTTTCGCGACCCCGGCGATGGTGGCCCTTATGGAGAATGCGGCGCTCGAAGCGGTCGCCGCAATGTTGCCGGAAGGCTCGGCAACGGTCGGGACGCTCGTAAACATCGTGCATTCCCGCGCTACGGGTATGGGGGATATCGTGAAGGCGGAAGCTGTACTCGAAGAGGTTGATGGCCGCAGGCTGGTCTTCAGCGTCACGGCCTCGGACTCGAAAGGCGAGATAGGGAAGGGCGTGCACGAGCGCTTTATCGTTGACTGCGGCCGTTTTCTTGCGAAGTTGTAAGAAGAGTAGGGGCAAGCCTATCCGTAATACACAAAACGCCGCTCTTCGGAGCGGCGTTTTGTGTATTACCAGTGAACCATAATTGGTTATAGGACATCTGGCTATGTGGGGTGGCGGCAGATTAATAATGACTTATTTAAAGGTTAGGGGTATTTCTGCGGATAAGCTTTTATCTATTGGTAAATAGCACATAATTCCATATCGTCTTTAAATTACGAATAATATGTTGTGACTCCAATTATGTTCGTGCGTATTTACGTATATAGAAACTATCACTTGGAATATTTATTTATTTATTTATCTATCTTTATATTATAAACTTTTAATCTGCAAATACTATGAAAAGGTTGATTTTGCTTATAATGTTGCCTCTTGCCGTTATTGCCTGTGATAACAAAAAGGAGAATGAAATAATACTAACTATGACTGTAGCTTCTGAACGTATGACAATTGAAGAATATGGGCAAGTCTTTGATATGTTTATTGTGAAAATTGGAAGTAGCAATACATGGCAAACCCTTTGGCCGATCATAGATTTTGACTATGAAGAGGGCTATGAATATGTTATTAAGGTAAGAAAGGTGAAGCAAAATACCGAAATGCAAGATGCCGCTCCTTACTACTATTTATTACCTGCAAACGCAGTCAAAAATCGAGAAGCAATCTGAAGACCTGCCCGAATGGTGGGATAATATCGAGGAGGTTTAACATCATTCCTTAAATTATGCGTCAGTAGCCTGAAAAAACAACGAAGCCCGCCGGAAAGGCGGGCTTCGTTTATAAATGGAGGCTCGGGCAGATCACAGCCCTTCTCAGTCACCGATTGGTTTATTCGCCGTTGGCGGCGATGTCCTTGCTGTGTTCGATGGCCTGAAGCGCAAGGAAAGTGTCGCCGAAATCGCCGAGGTTGTCGCGTTCGGTTTCGAACATGTCCTGATGGTGTTCTTCGACCACTACGAGATCCTCGAACATCTTCTTGGTAGCCGCGTCGCCCATCTGGGCCGCTTCACGCGCGTAGGCGTTATAGTGTTCCACGGTTTCCCTTTCGAGTTCCGCCGAGTATGCCAGCATTTCTTTTACGTCGTGTATCTGCTTAACAGCCTTAGCCATACGTATAACCGGATCGCCTTTGAGGAACATTACACGCTCGGCCAGCATTTCGACGTGGCGCATCTCGACGATGGATATCCTGTGGAAATAGTCGGCCAGCGGTTTGAACCCGGCATCTTCGAGGCGGAAGTGGAAATACATGTACTGATGCAGGCCCGTAAGCTCCTCGCCGATTGCTTTATTGAGCAATTCGCAGCTTTTCTCGTTGTAATCTGCCATAATCTCTCTGTTTTTAAGTTAGTGTGTTTGGTCTTATCTTAAATATATAGCAATTTCTGCGCCAAAGATAATTATTGGCTGAGGTCTTCTATCTTCAATATCCCGGAGCGGTTGAAAACCAGGCGGAAGCGTTTATATTGGGCCTGCCCCTCGGCCTGGAGTTGCATCAGCATGTTAAGGTAATAGATCTTGTCGCCGTATATCAGCCCTATCTTCTCGTTCTCGTCTATGGTGTAGAGCGGCACTTCGGGGTTATCCATCTTCTCTATGAAGTTCATCAGGTGCAGGCGCAGGATGTCGTTTATCCCGACGAGCGAGTATTTGTCCTGGCTTTTCAGTGCTCCGGCGTCGATGCGCACCATCTTGCGGTAGAGGATTATTTTCTCGTCGTTGATGCGGGTCTCGGCCTGCAGAAGAGGCGAACGGCTGCGCAGTTCCATCACTTCCTGCGGCACTTTGTCCTCGGTAATGAAGTCGACCCCCTCTTTGATCCAGCCTATCTGTGTGCCTTTTATGCTGACGGTGGTCTTGTTGTCGAAATATTTGTCTTTGAGGCGGTGGGCGAAATAGAACCTCATGGTGTCTTTGATGCGGTCCTTGAACATGTAGCTTACTACCAGCGCGAAAAAGAACGGCGTGGTAATGTTGCCATACCTCATCTGTCCC
Organism: Tidjanibacter sp.; assembly: GCA_031552235.1. Taxonomy (GTDB): domain Bacteria; phylum Bacteroidota; class Bacteroidia; order Bacteroidales; family Rikenellaceae; genus WRDF01. The sequence goes on from JAVBMR010000004.1 coordinate 34,181, forward strand.
CAAAAGGCTATGGCCGTGGCGAATATCATGGCGATCCCGGCCGCCAGGCTGTAGTATATCTGCCGCACCACAACGCCGTCCACCTTTTGCTTGGCCTGCAGGAAGAGGTCGCTCTCGATGTATTTCTTGAGTACGCCGTTGCGGAAAATGACCTCCCTGTTCTTGGTTGGGCTGTCGGGATCGACCACCGGATAGCCGGCCGCGCGTGCGTAGGCGGTTTCGTCCACGGCGAGTTTCACCATACGTCCGGCTATTTCCTCGTAATTTTTGCCCGGCCGCTTCTCGACGTTCTTTATCAGCCTGAACGTGTGGCGCAGTATGACGCTGCTCAGGAACTCGTCGCCGAAAAGGTAGTAGTTCATCTCCTCGGGGCTGACCGTCGGAACGTTGATTATATGCCGCAGGCCGCGGTACGCTTCCTTTATCTTATCGATCTGCGTGAGGTACTCGTTGCACAGGTATTCTGCGTCGCCCGACAGCGGCGTACATACGATATGTTCCCTTTGGGCGCGCAGCGAGCTTTTGAATATGGCCATGAACATCTTGATCTGGTATTCATAGTCGGCCGTATCGGTTTGAGTGATGGGCGAGGCCAGGTTCAGGAACGCCTGCCTGATGTTGTTGAGCGGTATGGCCTGTCCGTCCGCTATTTCGCGCAACAGGAAGATGGGTGTGATGAGCCTCACGTTCGATTTCACGTCACGGTAGAACTGCGACTTGCTGTATGTTTCTGCGTTGATATCGAGGCTGTTGGGTACGAACAACCATGTGTTTACGGCGAAGTCGTTGATAACGGTTTGGCGCTTGACGGCAAAACCGATCTTCATCTCCACCGAGAATTTATCGTGTATCCTTACCAGTATGTCTACCATAGTGCACAAATGTAGTGAAAATCGAGAGCAATCGCGAAAGCTTGCTTTCGGAAGATTGCCGGGGCGCATCCTGTAATCTTCAAAATTCTGTCCGTGTGCCGGAAGGCACCCGTGGTGCATCCTGTTATTCTACAAATATAATATAAAATTCGTGCCAATGTCTGGCTCCGGCCCGGAATAAAAGAAGCCGCCCAGAATCGGGGCGGCTTCCTTGTCTGGCCGTCAGGCCGTTAGAACAGGCTGAAGGTCACCGTGAGACCTGCCATAACTATCGCCACCATGCTCATGAGCTGGATGAGGATGTTGAGTGACGGGCCTGAAGTATCCTTGAACGGGTCGCCCACTGTGTCGCCGACAACGGTCGCCTTGTGGTTGGCCGAGCCTTTGCCGCCGAAGTTGCCTTCTTCGATATACTTCTTGGCGTTGTCCCACGCGCCGCCCGAGTTGGCCATGAAGATGGCGAGTACGAAACCCGCGCCGAGCGCTCCTACCAGCAGGCCCATAACGCCCGATACGCCGAATATGAGGCCGGTCACGACAGGGGCGAGGATGGCGAGGATTGACGGGAAGAGCATCTCGCGCTGGGCGCCTTTGGTCGATATCTCGACGCAGCGTGCGTAGTCCGGCGTTGCCTTGCCTTCCAGAATGCCCTTGATTTCGCGGAATTGGCGGCGAACCTCGTTAACCATGCTTTGGGCCGCGCGTCCAACAGCGTTCATTGTGAGGCCGCAGAACAGGAACGCCATCATCGCGCCTATAAATACGCCTATGAGGACTTTCGGGTTCATCAGGTGGATCTGGTAGGCGTCTATGAAGTCGAGGATACCCGATTCGGCAACGGCTTTTTGTGTGCCGTCGGCGAGTTCGAGCGTCGTTTGACCGATATGCGTGAGGCCGATCTTGATCTCTTCGATATACGACGCGAGCAGGGCGAGGGCTGTAAGCGCGGCCGAGCCGATGGCGAAACCTTTACCCGTAGCGGCAGTTGTGTTGCCCAGGGCGTCGAGTGCGTCCGTGCGTTTGCGCACTTCCGGGCCGAGGCCGCTCATTTCGGCGTTGCCGCCGGCGTTGTCGGCGATGGGGCCGTAGGCGTCGGTTGCGAGCGTGATTCCGAGGGTCGAGAGCATGCCCACAGCCGCGATACCTATGCCGTAAAGCCCCATGCTGAGGTTAGAGGCCGACAGCATGTTGGCCATGTCGAAATTGATGGCGCAGAGGTAGGCGAGGATGATAGCCACGGCGATAGTGATAACCGGGATGGCTGTCGAGATCATGCCCGTGCCGATACCTGAGATGATAACCGTCGCGGGGCCTGTTTCGGAGCTTTCCGCAATCCGTTGCGTAGGTTTATAAGAGTGCGATGTGTAGTATTCGGTAATCTGGCCGATGATGACGCCGGCCACGAGGCCTGTGATCACCGAGAACGAAACTCCGATCCAGTTCTCCATTTTGAGCCAGTATAGAATGCCGAACGTTGCGGCGGCGATCAGGATAGAGCTGACGTTCGTGCCGCGCCCGAGTGCACCGAGGAGCTGTTTCATATTCGCGCCCTCTTTTGTGCGCACGAGGAAGATACCTATAATAGAGAGCAGGATACCGACAGCCGCTATGAGCATAGGAGCCATAACCGCTTTCATCTGCGAGTCGGTGTCGCCGGCGATGACGAACGCCGCAGCGCCTAACGCCGCCGTGGCGAGGATAGATCCGCAGTAGCTTTCATAGAGGTCGGCGCCCATACCGGCAACGTCGCCCACGTTGTCGCCCACGTTGTCGGCGATGGTGGCCGGGTTGCGGGGGTCGTCTTCAGGGATGCCGGCTTCGACCTTACCCACGAGGTCGGCGCCCACGTCGGCAGCTTTGGTGTAGATACCTCCGCCCACGCGCGCGAACAGCGCCTGTGTCGACGCACCCATACCGAACGTAAGCATGGTCGTGGTCATGATAACGAGTTTCTCCGTGCCTGTCGCGTCGACGAAATAGTTGAGCACGAGGTACCATGCCGAGATGTCGAAAAGTCCGAGGCCGACAACTACAAGGCCCATAACCGCGCCGCTTCGGAAAGCGACCCTCAGGCCCTTGTTAAGCGATTGCGAAGCCGCGTTTGCCGTACGCGCCGAGGCGTAAGTGGCGGTTTTCATCCCGATGAAGCCAGCGAGCCCCGAAAAGAACCCTCCGGTAAGGAACGCGAACGGCACCCATTCGTTCTGCACGCCAAGGCCGTAGGCAAGGAATGCGAAGAACGCGGCCAGTACGATAAAAATGAGGATCACGACCTTGTACTGCTGTTTCAGGTATGCCATGGCACCCTGGCGCACGTAGGCCGCGATCTCTTTCATCCTGTCCGTGCCTTCGCTTTGTTTCTTCATCTGGCGGAAGAAGTACGCCGCGAACCCGAGCGCCAGAAGTGAAGCCGCAGGAATGAGCCAAAAAATAGTAGGTGTATAACCCATAATCGATACAGTTTTTATGTTAGTAATTTAATTAGGTTGAGTTGCTGTATGCTGGGGCAGTCGGAAGCCGGGCGTACAATAAAGCAAAGATATCATTCTTATTTGATTCGCCGCACGAAACTATGCCGAAAATGGTTATTTTTGTCGATTGAAAATAATAAAATATGAAAAAAACTCCAAACAGCGCTTTAAGCAGGATCAGCGCCGAGGAATATGCCGTGAAAGAGAAAATGCCGGTGGTCGTGGTGCTGGATAACGTGAGGAGCATGAATAACGTGGGTTCGTTCTTTCGCACCTGCGACGCGTTCCCGGTGGAGCGCATCGTCCTGTGCGGGATCACGGGTACGCCGCCCGACAGGGAGATACACAAGACCGCCCTCGGCGCGGAGAATACTGTGGAATGGGGCTACGAAAAAGATACGATTTCCGCCGTCGCCGCACTCAAGGCGCAGGGGTATAAGGCTGTGGCCGTGGAACAGGTCGAAGGTGCGGCGATGCTTCAGGATTTCGAATGTGTACCTGGCGAAAAATATGCCCTTGTTTTTGGCAACGAAGTCGATGGGGTAGCGCAGGATGTCGTATCGGCCTGTGACGCGGCTGTCGAGATTCCACAGGCCGGTACGAAACATTCACTCAACGTGTCTGTTAGCGGAGGTGTCGTACTTTGGCACTTCTTCGAACGGATCGGGTTGCGTTGACGTACTGGATATGCCCGGGCCGTTGGCGGGTTCCGCAACGCGGAACCGGTTTTATATGGATGATGCTTTTGCTCTGCGAATGGCGTTATTGCGGATAAACGTTAAATTTTAAATTTGCTTTATACCAAAAACTCGCTACCTTTACCTCGTCGTTAAATACTGGAAATATGTCTACACAAATTGCAAATCTCAGGGCGGTAACTACTTACCGCTTGCTGGAAATGAAGCAGAAAGGCGAGAAGATATCGATGCTGACGGCTTATGACTACTCGATGGCCAGCATACTCGACGAGTCCGATATAGACGTGGTGCTTGTGGGCGATTCAGCGGCGAACGTGATGGCCGGTTTCGAAACCACAGTGCCGATCACGCTCGACAATATGATATACCACGCCCAGGCTGTTACGCGTGCCATAAAGAGGGCGCTTGTCGTTGCCGACCTTCCGTTCGGCACATATCAGGGGAATCCGCTGGAGGCCGTAGCATCTGCCGTGCGTGTGATGAAAGAGGCTGAAGTAGACGCAGTTAAGATAGAGGGAGGGGAAGAGATACTCGAATCGGTCAACCGCATACTGAGTGCCGGGATACCTGTGATGGGGCACCTGGGGCTTACGCCGCAGTCGATACATAAATTCGGCACATATACTGTTCGCGCTAAAGAGGAGGCAGAGGCGAAAAAACTGATGCACGACGCCAAATTGCTTGAAGATGCCGGGTGTTTCGCGATAGTACTCGAAAAGGTTCCTGCGAAGCTGGCCGAAAAGGTGGCCAAAGAACTGCATATACCTATTATAGGTATCGGGGCGGGCGGCGGTGTCGATGGCCAGGTGCTGGTGATCCACGACATGCTGGGGATAACGAACGAATTCTCGCCGCGCTTCCTGCGCCGTTACGCCGAGCTGCACGACATTATGAAAGACGCCTTCTCGAACTATATCAAGGATGTGAAGAGCGGGGATTTCCCGAACGGGAAGGAGCAGTATTAGAATCGCTTATATTTACGGAAAATGCCGGGCAGAATTGTTCGGCATTTTTAATAATGGGAGGCGGCGACATTCGGTAGCCTTCGTTATTTTTTGATCGCCGTGAACAGCAGGTCATAGCAAGCGTCGTCGGCAGGGGCCACGTAATAGTCTGACATCCGGATTCCTGCCGTCAGGTCGCTGTTTTGTGTGAGGAGTTTGCGGCGGTTGCGGCGGTTAAGGATATCGTAGGGGATTTGCAGCATCCAGCGCGGAAGCCACCACTGCATATTGAATATGTCGAAACGGGTCACTTTTGCGGTCGAGCGTTTGTTCTCTTCGTAATAATCGTTGACGTTCTGCTTTCCGAAAACACCCTCCGCTTTTTCGACTGTAAGTGAGTGGCCTAACAGGCGTTTGAATTCGTCGACCGTATATTCCCTGACGTGCCACGGGTTGCGCGTGATCGACATTTTTTTGTTGGGAGTACTGATGATAAGCCGTCCGCCTGGCTTCAGCACGCGGCGAATCTCTTCGAGCATCAGGCGGTCGTTTTTGATGTGTTCTATGACCTGAAATGTGATGACATAATCGAAACTGTCCGGCGCGAATCCAGTGAGCGGCGGAACCGTCATGCTCCTGAATGTTACGTTATTGTACGGTGTTATGTCAACCGGAGGTTCATGCTTATCGATGGTGGTAAACGACTTGGCTTTGGGTGAAATGGTTTCGACTCCGTACCCGCTTCCTGTGCCGATCTCCAGCACGTCGCCCGACACCATCCCGGCGGCGTAATGATATGCTAACAGCGAGCGCTGATAAACGAAATTATCCGACGCGTCCGTTTGCGAAACCCTCTCAGCCGTGTGTATCTTAGCCATTACTTCGAAAGTTCTATCCCGTTGTCGGTCTGTGTGATATCGCCGCGCTTCATCAGGTAGCCGACCGTGCGCTTGAACACTTTCTTGCTCATGCCGGTAACGGCTGTGACCTTTTCGGGTGCGCTGTCGTCGTTGACCGGGAGCTTGCCGCCTTTCTTGCGCATCAGGTCGAGCAGCTTGTCGGCCGAGGCCTTAACCTCGTCATAACCTTCCTGTTGCAGGCTCAGGTCGACGCGGTTGTCCTCCGTAATGCGGCGCACATAGGCCTCCATACTGTCGCCGATCGAAACAGGGCGATAGAGCTGGTTTTTGTAGATCATGCCCCAGTGCTTGCCGTTTATCACGACGCGGTAGCCCTGTTCAAGTTCCAGTGCGACAATGATATCCACTTTCTGGCTGCGTTTAAGCGACAATTCGACGTTCGAAACCACCTCGCGCAGTGCCATGCTGGCGACGGCACGTCCCGTGATCTTGTCGCGGTAGACGTACACCACCACCTTGCTCTCGGGCTTTACAAATCCTGACATGTTACGGTTCGGCAGGAAGATATCTTTGGCTGTCAGCCCCCAGTCGAGGAACGCCCCGTGGACGGTTTTGTCGACCACTTTAAGCGCTGCGATGTCGCCAACTGCCGCATAGGGCGTTTCGGTCGAAGCGACCAGGCGGTCTTCCGAGTCGTGGTAGACGAAAACTTTCATGGGGTCGCCGACCTTGTTTTCGAGCGATACGTAACGGTTTGGCAGCAAGACCTCGTCACCGTCCTCGTTGATGAGGTAAAGCCCGAAATCCGAGATGCGGTTGACCGTAAGCGTATGGTATTCTCCTGCGTTGAGCATAATTTCGAAATTGATATGCAAAGATAGTGAAAGTCGAGAGCAATCCAAACTTGTTTGAGATTAGCAATGCTTTCTTCCTCCCCGCTTGGTATCGGGAGTAAGCAGCTCCTTCGTCGGTTGCCGGGGCGTATCCTGTCTAAATAGGGGCGAAGCGAAGATAAAGCGAATAAATCCTCCGCGGAGAACAAATCAAATACCGAAACGGCCTGGCGGAACCCATGTGTTTTTGAGAATAATTAGCTATCTTTACACGTTTATTCAAAAAATAGATCACGATGAAATATCTGTTATCATTATTGGCGGCGGTCACGGTGTGGACGGCGTCACAGGCCCAGACGCCTTTCTCGAAAGTGATAGTGCCTTCGGTTCCGTCGGCCATGACGTTCGCCGGGGAGCGCGTCCCGCTTGAGAATTACGACACGAGGGAAAGCCTCCAGCGCGAGCTGCTCGTGACATCATATATGCATTCTTCGACATTGCGGGCGCTCTTGAACACAAAGCGTTACTTTGCGGTAATTGAACCGATACTTGAAGCAAACGGCATACCCAACGACTTCAAATACCTGGCGATGGCCGAGAGTGCGCTCAACCCGGACGCGGTGTCGATCGTGAAAGCCGCGGGCCTGTGGCAGATAATGCCCGAAACGGGGCGTGCGCATGGCCTGCTGGTCGATCCCGAGGTGGACGAGCGTTACGACATTGAGAAAGCGACGCAGGTGGCATGCCAGCACCTGATGAAATCGTACAACGAGTTCGGGTCGTGGGCCTTCGCGGCAGCGGCATACAACCTCGGCGATGCCGGAGTGCGCAAACGCATTGACAAACAGGGTGCTGCTAACTATTATGACGCCTTTTTCCCTGACGAAACAATGCGCTACATGTTCCGCATCCTGTCGTTCAAAATGATAGTCGAAAACCCTTCGTTCTATGGATACATGGTACGGAGCGTCGATTATTACCCGGTACTCGACAATTACACCGAGATAACAGTGAGCGATACGAATATCGACTGGTCGAAAGTGGCCCGCGACAACGGCACGACATATAAAATGCTGCGCCAGCTGAACCACTGGATACGAGACTACGAATACAAGAACCTCAAGTGCAACAAGCTGACGGTCAAGATCCCCGGCCCCGGGTTCAGAGTGGAAACCGGCGGTGTAATTGCAACACAAATAGCGCAGTAGTGGAGCAGAAAGAGATAAGGATCGAGGGCGCGCGCGTACACAACCTCAAGAACATAGACCTCGACATACCCCGTGACAGGCTCGTGGTGATAACCGGGCTGTCTGGTTCGGGCAAATCGTCGCTGGCGTTCGACACGATATATGCCGAGGGGCAGAGGCGCTACATGGAAACGCTTTCGACCTACGCGCGGCAGTTCGTGGGGACGATGGAACGCCCCGATGTGGATAAAATAACCGGCCTTAGCCCAGTGGTGGCCATCGAACAGAAGACCACCAACAAGAACCCGCGCTCGACCGTGGGGACTGTGACCGAGATAAACGATTTCCTGCGCCTGCTGTTCGCGCGGGCCTCGACGGCATATTCGCCCATCACGGGCGAAGAAATGGTGCATTACACCGACGCCCAGATCGCCGACCTCATCCTCGCCAACTACACCGGCCATAAAGTCGCCCTGCTCGCGCCTGTGGTCAAAGGCCGGAAAGGGCATTACCAGGAGCTTTTCGCGTCGTTTATCAAGAAAGGATACCTTTACGCGCGCATAGACGGCGAAGTGAAAGAACTCGCCGGCGGCATGAAGCTCGACCGCTATAAGGTACACAATATAGAACTTGTAATCGACCGCCTTGTCGTTAACGCGGACGCCCGCGAGAGGCTGCTAAAGAGCCTTCAGGAGTCGATGCGGCAGGGGAAAGGCACGATGTCGCTCTACGATTACGACACCAACGCGGCGAGGTTCTATTCGCGCCATCTGATGTGCCCTACGAGCGGCGTGGCGTTCAACGACCCCGCCCCGCACACATTCTCATTCAACTCGCCGCAGGGCGCATGCCCCAAGTGCAATGGTTTGGGCGAAGAGACCGTTTTCGACATGTCGAAAATCGTCCCCGATCAGCGGAAGTCGATAAAGGACGGTGCGATAGAACCTATTGGAAAGCACCGCAATAACCTTTTGTTCAGGCAGATCGAAGAGCTCGGCAAGCGCTATGATTTCTCTATTGACGACCCTGTGAGTACCATTTCGGAAGAGGGCATGAACGCCATCCTGTACGGCGACACCGAGCCTATGGCCATCGACATGCGCGAATTTTCGCACAGCGGCGGCACGCAAATGATCCCCTGGGAGGGCGTCGCCGGGTATATCGAGGCGCAGGAAGAGGACAACACCAGCGGTAAGGGCGACAAATGGAGCGGGCAGTTCATGGTACACCGTGTCTGCGGCGCCTGCTGTGGCACGAGGCTGAAGCCCGAATCGCTGCAATTCCGTATTGACGGCAAGAATATAGCCGAGCTGTCGGCCATGGATATCGAGCAGTTCGCCGCGTGGAGCGAGGGGCTGGAATTTCGGATTGGCGACCGCGAGGCACGAATAGCAAAAGAAATACTTAAAGAAATACGCGAGAGGCTGAGGTTCCTGATCGACGTGGGGCTTGGGTATCTGTCGCTTGGGCGTGCGTCGCGCTCGCTTTCGGGCGGCGAGAGCCAGCGCATCAGGCTCGCCACACAGATAGGCTCGAAGCTCGTGAACGTGCTTTACATCCTCGACGAACCGAGCATCGGGCTCCACCAGCGCGACAACCTCAAACTCATCGCCTCGCTGAAAGAACTGCGCGACGCAGGCAACTCGGTTATCGTGGTGGAGCATGACGAGGAGATGATACGCAGCGCCGACTATATAGTTGACGTAGGCCCGCAGGCCGGCATGAAAGGCGGCTATATCGTCGCGGCCGGCGACCTCGGTACTATACTTAAATCGGACACCATCACTGCCGATTACATGAACGGCAGGCGGTCGATAGAGGTTCCGGCCGAGCGCCGCAAAGGTAACGGCAAGAAGATAACCGTGCGCGGCGCGAGGGGCAACAACCTCAAAAACATAACGGTGGACTTTCCGCTGGGGGGGCTTATATGTGTGACAGGTGTGAGCGGGAGCGGCAAATCGACGCTCGTGAACGAAACCCTGCGCCCGGCCCTCGGCAAGCACCTCTACCGTTCGCTCGAATATCCGCTGGAGCATGACGCGATAGACGGCATCGACAATGTGGACAAACTCGTGGTGGTGGACCAGTCGCCCATAGGGCGCTCGCCGAGGAGCAACCCGGCCACCTATTCGAACGTGTTCGGCGATATCCGCAAGCTGTTCGAGCAGACGCCCGACGCCCAGATACGCGGTTTCAAGGCAGGCCGGTTCTCGTTCAACGTGAAAGGCGGCCGGTGCGAGGAGTGCCGCGGCGCTGGCGTGCAGACTATAGAAATGAACTTTCTTCCGGACGTTTACGTGAGATGCAAAGTCTGTGGCGGCAAGCGCTACAACCGCGAAACCCTCGAAGTAAAATACAAGGGCATGAGCATAAACGACGTCCTGGACATGACCGTGAACAGGGCGGTCGAATTCTTCGAGAACATTCCATCCATACACCAGAAGCTCAAAGCGATACAGGACGTGCGGCTGGGCTATATCAGGCTCGGGCAGCCCTGTACTACGCTTTCGGGCGGCGAGAGCCAGCGCATCAAACTATCGAGCGAACTGGCCAAACGCGACACCGGAAGCACGCTTTACATCCTTGACGAACCCACCACCGGACTCCATTTCGAAGACGTGCGCCAACTGCTCGAAGTACTGAACAAACTCGTAGAAAGGGGCAACACCGTCGTAGTGATAGAGCATAACCTGGATGTCATCAAAGTGGCGGACTATATCATCGACATAGGCCCGGACGGCGGGTCGGCCGGCGGGAATGTGGTTGCCGCCGGGACGCCGGAAGAGATCGCCAAGGTCGAAGGAAGCTACACCGGCAAGTTCCTGAGGGAGATGGGAATAGAGTAGGGGTTTCACTAATTTATTGCAATCCCTGCCACGGATTTTGCGTTGACGGTATTTTTTGTTAAATTCAACAAAAAATATTCGGGTATGGAAAACACGCGCAATGTACTTCCGGTAATCGAACAGGACGGATGGCTCAAGGCCAGCGAAGGCGAACTGCAATACCGTTACGACCGTTTCCGCAAACGCCTCGCCGAAATAGAGGCCGGATGCGGTTCACTGGTCGATTTCGCCAACGGATATAAATGGTTCGGATTTCAGCGCGACGACCAAAAGCAGGGCTGGTGGTTCCGCGAATGGCTCCCCGGCGCTTTCGACGTGTATATTTTCGGCGACTTCAACAACTGGGAGCGCACGTCATTACACCTTGAAAAAGACCCGGTGTCGGGCATCTGGTCGATATTCCTGCCAGACGAGCAGTTCGCCGGGCGGCTCGTGCATGGCTCGCTCGTGAAAATGCTCGTCCACGGTGAGAACGGCTGGCACGAACGCATACCGTCGTACATCCGCCGTGTCGTACAAAACGATGACACCAAAGATTTTACTGGCCAATTATGGGCGCCGCCGAAACCTTTCGACTGGAGCGGCGACGATTTCGACATAAATTCCATCGGCAACCTCCTCATATACGAAAGCCACGTCGGCATGGCCACTGAAGAGATGAAGGTGGGGACGTACAACGAATTCGCCCGCGACGTCCTGCCGAGGGTTAAAAAACTGGGCTATAACGCCGTGCAGCTCATGGCGGTCGCGGAGCATCCCTATTACGGGAGCTTCGGCTACCACGTTTCGAATTTCTTCGCGCCCTCGTCGCGCTTCGGGACTCCCGAGGAACTTAAGGCGCTTATCAAAAAAGCCCACAGCATGGGTTTGGCCGTGATAATGGACATAGTCCACTCGCACTATGTCAAGAATCTCAACGAGGGCCTGAACGAGCTCGACGGCACCGACAGCCTCTATTCGCCGCCGGGAGAGGCCGGGTATCAGAAATACTGGGACTCGAAGAATTTCGATTACGGCAAGAACGAGGTGCAGCATTTCCTGCTCTCGAACGCCAAATACTGGCTCGACGAGTTCCATTTCGACGGCTTCCGCTTCGACGGCGTGACCTCGATGATATACAGCCACCACGGCTACACCGAGTTCGACGACAGGCACAAATATTTCGACGATACCGTCAACCGCGACGCACTGACATACCTCACGCTCGCCAACAAAATTATACACGATTTCCGCCCGAAGTCGATCACGATAGCCGAGGACGTGAGCGGTATGCCCACAATGTGTTCGCCGGTGGAGGACGGGGGGATAGGGTTCGACTACCGCCTCGCAATGGCAGTTCCCGATTTCTGGATCAAAATGCTCAAGGAAGTACCCGACGAGCAGTGGGATATCTGGCAGATATGGGAGATCATGACCAACCGCCTGCCGTATGTCAAGACGATAGCCTACGCCGAGTCGCACGACCAGGCGCTCGTTGGCGACAAAACCATCGCTTTCCGCCTGATGGACAAGGAGATGTATACCGAAATGGACAGGTCGTCGCAGAGCGTCGTAATCGACCGCGGGATGGCGCTCCACAAGATGATACGCCTCGCGACGATCTCGCTCGGAGGGCAGGCCTACCTCAATTTCATGGGCAACGAGTTTGGGCATCCCGAGTGGATCGACTTCCCGCGCGAGGGTAACGGGTGGAGTTACGCCCATGCGCGCCGCCAATGGAGCCTTGCCACGAACGGATTTCTGCGTTACAGCTACCTGAACGAGTTCGACGCCGCCATGATAAAGACGGTGAAAAAATACAACGTGTTGGGCGCCGGTTACGCGTGGAGCCTCCAGATGGACGGCCGCAATAAAACGATGGTTTACAGCCACGGCAGCCTTGTTTTCGTGCTCAACTGGCATCCCGAGTACAGCGTCCCCGATTACCTCGTGCAGGTTCCCGAACCGGGCAAATATAAGATAATATTATCGACCGACGCCGAAAAATTCGGCGGGCAGGGCCGCAACGACGAATCGGCATGGCACTTCAGCTTCCCGCACGAGGACGCCGACGGCACCGTGCGTCACTACATCAGCATCTACAACGTGTCGCGTACCGGAACTGTCTATCAGAAAGGGAAGTGATCCTTCAGTCCAGAAGTTAAACGCTCGGCTGAAAGAGCAAAATTTAAGCGGCGCCATAATGGTGCCGCTTCCTTTTCACTGATTTCTGAGGGTTTGCCGCCCTGATGTTTAAAACCTGAGCAGCAAGGTCCACATTATTTTTTGGTATAGGTACGCGAACCGTCTTTCGACTTCAGTATCCTGCCGCCATCGACTTTGGTTACTATGAGCGTATCCTGGAACGTGAAAGCAATCTTGTTACCTATACTGTTGGCTGTCAGGATCAGCGTATCGCCCTGCTGCTGCCAGCTTTCATAAACGAGTGTCGCCATATTGATCGAAGAGGCTTTTCCGTCTTTTTCAAGTTTAACGCCCTGTACCCCATCCATGCCTGGTATGGGTTCGATCCATTCGCCCAAAACGGAGTTGCTGTTGCAATTACATGAAGCCAACGCCGCGGCGAACGCGAACAGACCGATGTTGATCAAAACCTTTTTCATATACTTTGATTATTTAGTTATTTGCCTCCGAACGAGAATTCTACGGGTATGTATACGGGCGACGCAACCGTTTGGTTGTTGATGATGAACGACGGCCTGATCTTGAGCGAAACGGAACTCTTTTCGCTGCCGATCCCGATGAAATTCTTTATGGCCCTGCTTGCCGCGTCTTTCGTGCTGCCGGTCATCAGTTTCGTTGCGTCGAACCCTATCGCGAGGGGCAGCGTATTGGTCGCGCCTGCCTGGACGCTGAAGTTCTGCGAGAGGCTGCCCGATGTAAACTCCACTCCATCAACGGCTAAAATGTACTGCATCCCGTTCAGCATGGCTTCCGAAATGTTCGGGTTTGTCACGTCGAGGTTGAGTGTCATGTTGACCGGAATGGAAGAAGTGTTCCCTGCCAGCAGTGTCGTCAACTGCGCTGCGCCGACGAGCGACAGGCCCTTTGAAACATTGACGCCACCCACCGACAACCCGGCGATGGAGTTGTAGGCGTACTTGCAGTTCACCATATTGTAGGTCTGGCTCGCCTGTTTCACAACGTCGCACGACATGACCGCCAACGCGCATAATAAAGCCGCCGCGAATTTTTTAAGTCCCATAGTCTGTAATAATTACTGTGCCTCGTGTATAAGTTCCATTCCTATTCGCACGGCTTCCTCGTTGGCCGGGAGTGTTTTCCACGCACGCTCGGGGAGCGATTTCTTGATGCCCTTGAACACGTTCTCAAGCGTCACGATGGGGCGCACCTTGAGGTAGCCGCCGAGGATCATCGTGTTGAAAAGTCGCGTGTTGCCGCGTTTCGCCGACTCTTCCGTGGCGTCTATTATGTAGATTTTGATATCCTTGCGGGTGGGGTGGTTCACGATACCGTTGGTGTCGTATATCAGTATGCCGCCCGGGCGCACCATTTTTTCGAACTTGTCCATACTCTGCTGGTTCAGGATGATGGCCGTGTCGTACTGGTGCGAAATTGGCGAGCTGATGGTCCTGTCGCTTATCACGACCGTCACGTTGGCCGTACCGCCGCGCATCTCGGGGCCGTAGGCCGGCATCCAACTGACCTCGAAATCCTGCATTACGCCCGAGTAGGCGAGTATCTTGCCCATCGAGAGAACTCCCTGCCCCCCGAAACCTGCTATGATCATTTCTTCTGTCATCTTCTTCGCGTTTTTTGGGGTTATTCTCTCTCTTTCAGGTCGCCGAGCGGGTAGGCCGGGAACATGTTCTCTTCCATCCATTCGTTAGCTCCTGTGGGAGTCATCTTCCAGCCGCTGTTGCAGGTCGATACGAATTCGACCATCGCGAGGCCCTGGCCTTTCATCGGTTTCTCGAACGCTTTGCGCAGCGCCTTTTTCGCCTTGCGCACGTTCGCCGGGGTGTTTACCGCCTGGCGCGTAACGTAGCACGTACCGTCGAGCATGGCCACCATTTCGGAAATTTTGAACGGATAGCCGTGCAGGTTCACGTCGCGTCCCTGCGGTGTCGTGGCGGTTTTCTGACCCACAAGCGTCGTTGGAGACATCTGTCCGCCGGTCATACCATAGATGGCGTTGTTGATGTAGATCACGGTTATGTTCTCGCCGCGGTTGCAGGCATGGATGGTTTCGCTCGTTCCGATAGCGGCGAGGTCGCCGTCGCCCTGGTATGTGAATACCATCTTGTCCGGGGCCACCCTCTTGATGCCGGTGGCGACGGCGCAGGCGCGTCCGTGCGCTGATTCGGCCCAGTCGCAGTCGATATAGTTATAGGCCAGCACGCCGCACCCCACGGGCGAAACGCCGACCGCCTTGTCTTCCATCCCCATCTCGTCGATAACCTCGGCGATGAGTTTATGTATCGTGCCGTGGCTGCAACCGGGGCAATAGTGCATTACCGTGTCGGTGAGCAGCCTGTTTTTGGCGTAAACAAGGTTCTCTTTTATCTTTTCCACTTCCATGGTTACTCGAATTTAGAGATTAATTTTTCTTTCAGACCTTCGTAAATTTCGCCCGGGGTATGTACCACGCCGCCGTAGCGTCCGTAGTTTTCGACCAATGTGTCGAGGCCCACGGCCAGCTGAATGTCGTATTTCATCTGCCCGGCGCTCATTTCCACCGAGAGGAAGCCTTTGACCCTGTTACGCATCTCACGAAGCGCATTAGTCGGGAACGGGAAGAGCGTAATAGGACGCAGCAGGCCGACCTTGTAGCCCTCCTCGCGTGCCATTTCGACTACCTTGGCCGACATACGAGCCGAAGCGCCATAGGCTACCATTATGTAATCGGCATCCTCACACTGGAACGTCTCGTAGCGTACCTCTTCGTCGCGCATACGCTGGTATTTTGCTTGCAGCTTGTGGTTCACTTTTTCCTGACGCAGCGGTTCGAGTTCGAGCGATGTGACCACATTGCGGCCGCGCCCTTTCTTGCCCGTGAGCGCCCAGTCGCCGTGTTTTTCGATAATCTCTTCGTCCGTCCAGCGAGGTGTGGCCTCGCTAACGACCACTTTTTCCATCATCTGGCCGATAACGCCGTCGGTAAGGATCATCACCGGGTTCAGGTATTTGAAGGCCAGATCGAAGCCCAGTCCCACAAAATCGTACATCTCCTGAACCGAATTGGGAGCGAGCACCAGCATGTTGAAGTCGCCGTGGCCTCCGGCCTTGGTAGCCTGGAAGTAGTCGGCCTGCGAGGGTTGGATGGTCCCGAGGCCCGGGCCGCCGCGCTGCACGTTCACCACCACGCACGGCAGCTCGGCACCGGCAATATAGCTAAGTCCTTCGCCCATAAGGCTTATGCCAGGGCTTGACGATGTTGTCATCGCCTTGCGTCCGCATGCCGCCGCGCCGTAGACCATATTAATAGAAGCCGTTTCGCTTTCGCTCTGCACCACGGCCATCCCTGTCGTTTCCCACGGGCGCAGCTCCATGAGCGTTTCGATCACCTCGGTCTGGGGTGTGATGGGGTAGCCGAAATAACCGTCGCAACCGGCACGCACCGCCGCTTCGGCGATGGCCTCGTTGCCTTTCATTAGCTTAATTTCTTTTTTCATACTTTGTTTGTATGGTATATTTTCCGGAGATGGTTCGTCTGCCGTCTGTTATCTCGCTCCGCTATAACCCTCCCGCGCTACGCGCGACGACGGGGCTCCGCTCGATGAACTCATCCGGCCTGCGGCCGAACTCGGTTCATTAATTTTATCTCTTTTTTCATACGTTGCCGCCGTTTATTCCGCTACCTTGCGGTAGACCGTTATACAACTGTCAGGACACACCAGAGCGCAACTCGCACACCCTGTGCATGCGTCGGGATTGACCATGAGGGAGTAGTGGTAGCCCTTGCCGTTTACCTCGGGCGCGAGCGCCAGCACTTTGAAAGGACAGGCAACGACACAGACGTCGCAGCCTTTGCAGCGTTCGCGGTCCACTTCTATGGTCCCTTTTACTTTTGCCATATTTATATGTATTTGTTTTATCGCAGATAATAATCAACAAAAATAATAATACTTCTATTAATTTTTACTAAACTGTTGCGATTTTTACTTTGTTCAAAATTCATAAGCCGGCGATCCGTGGCATATTTTTTGTTGTTATTATGTAAACCAATAATATTATTTGATATGAAGAAACTGATAATCGTCCTGATAGCAGCGGCGGCTGTAGTAGGCTGTAAGAACCGCAATAAGGCGGTAGTGGAAGTAACCGAAACAGTAACCGAGGTCATGGCGCCTGTTTTCAACGCCAAGGATTCCCTTGAATATCAGGGGACATATAAAGGGACGATACCATGTGCCGACTGTGAAGGTATACAAATGAGCATAACTATCGACAGGGACGGTAACTTCAAACGCACAAAGATGTATCTCGGTAAAGGCGACCCGACCGAATTTGCAGACAACGGTAAATACCAATGGGATGCCACGGGGAATATCATAGAATTTCTTAATCAAAAAGACACCGACATGTATCTTGTTGAGAAAAACCGTTTGGTTATCCTCGACATGGAAGGCAAAGTCGTGAGCGGCGAACTCGCGGAACTGTATTTCCTGACCAAACAACCGGCGGAATAAATTTCCGCAAAAAATTAAGACACTGTTTGGTAATCCCCGGTTTTTAGCCGGGGATTATTTTATCTTAAAACTTGCGGCCGGGGTATTTTTACGATACCCAAA
Organism: Tidjanibacter sp.; assembly: GCA_031552235.1. Classification (GTDB taxonomy): domain Bacteria; phylum Bacteroidota; class Bacteroidia; order Bacteroidales; family Rikenellaceae; genus WRDF01. The sequence goes on from JAVBMR010000004.1 coordinate 51,647, forward strand.
ATATAAAAAAGGCTACCCCGTCGGGGCAGCCTTTTTTATGGTCGCGGAACATCGTGTTTAGTCGCGGAATGAGTGGATCACGACCCCCGAGCGCAGTTTAGGTTCGAACCAGGTGGTCTTAGGGGGCATGATATTGCCAGAGTCGGCGATGTCGATGAGCTGTTTCATCGAAACGGGGTAGAGCGCGAAAGCCACTTTCATCTCGCCGCTGTCCACGCGTTTCTGAAGCTCGCCGAGGCCGCGGATACCGCCTACGAAATCGATGCGTTTATCCGTACGCAGGTCCTTGATGCCGAGGATCTTGTCGAGGACAAGGTCGGAAAGCACCGTTACGTCGAGTACGCCGATAGGGTCGTTGTCGTTGTAGGTTCCCGGTTTCGCGGTGAAGCTGTACCATTTGCCGTCGAGGTACATCCCGAAGTTGTGGAGGCCAGTGGGCGTGTGTATATCCTTACCGACTTCTTTTACATCGAAATTTTCCTTGAGGGCGTCCACCAACTGCGCCGGTGTCAGGCCGTTAAGGTCTTTCACGGTGCGGTTGTAGTCGATGATGCGGAGCTGGTTATCCGGGAACGCGACAGCGAGGAACCAGCAATATTCTTCCGTTCCGTTATGCGAGGGGTTGGCGGCAGCCATTTCCTGTCCAACACGAGCTGCGGCGGCTGTACGGTGGTGTCCGTCAGCGACATAAAGCGCCGGAATGGTTTCGAATATCGCTGTGATGCGGTCGTTCGTGGCCTTGTCCGTGATTCTCCAGAAGTGGTGCCCGAAACCGTCCTCTGCAACGAAGTCGAAGTCGGGTTCCTGGTTCTTTACGATATTTTCGACGATGGCGTCGATCTCCTTTTCGGCCGGATACGAGAAGAACACCGGCTCGATGTTGGCCTGCTGATTGCGCACGTGGATCATGCGGTCGTCCTCTTTGTCGGGGCGGGTCAGCTCGTGCTTCTTGATCTTGCCGTCGAGGTAATCCTGATAGTGGCAGCAAACCGCGAGTCCATACTGTGTGCGGCCTTCCATCGTCTGCGCGTACACGTAGAAATTGTCGGTTTCGTCCTGCACGAGCCAGCCATTGTCCTGCCAGATGGTGAAGTTCTCGACCGCACGGTCATAGACCTTCTGCGAATGCTCGTCGGCGATAGGATCGAAGTCGATCTCCGGTTTGATGATATGCAGCAGGGATTTTTCTCCGGCCTCTTTCTTTGCCTCGGCCGACGACAGTACGTCGTAGGGCCTCGAAGCCACCTCTTTCGCGAGATTGGCGGGTGGGCAGATACCTTTGAACGCTTTTACTTTAACCATTTCGATTTTGTATTTTAACATTTCCGCCCGGCCTGTTAGGGCTGGGCGAGAATGGTAATTTTGTTTGAACTAACATTCCGATAGAAGCCTTACTGCTTTTCGGCAGCATGTTATCGATCGGTGCGCCTTTCCGCGAACGCGACTATTTGTTCACCTGGAACTTTTTGTTGCCGGTCTTGAAGAAATCGGCGATCTGGCTTGCGGCGGCAAGACCTGCGTTGACGTTGGCTTCAGCCGTTTCCGCACCCATTTTCTTCGCTGTGCCGAACACGCGTTTGCCGAATTTTTCGTTCAGCTCAGCCTGGTTGTCGGCGGCGATGTCGGTGATATACTTCAGGTCGGCGCGTTCTTCGAGCGCTTTCACAAGGCCTGCTTCGTCGATAACCTCCTTGCGGGCGGTATTAACGAGGGTTCCGCCTTTGGGCATGCTCATCAGAAGATCGTAACCGATCGACTTCCTGGTCTGTTCCGTTGCCGGGATGTGGAGCGACAGGTACTGGCTCTTTTTGTAGAGCTCCTCTACCGAATCCACCTTCTTGACGCCGTCGGCTTCGAAAACCTTCGTGTCGGTGATGAACGGGTCGAAGGCGTACACTTCCATGCCCATGGCCTTGCCTGCGATACCCACAAGGCGGCCTACGTTGCCGTAAGCGTGGATGCCGAGGGTCTTACCCTTGATTTCCGTACCTGTGCCAGGTGAGAATTGTCCGCGAGCCATGAAGATCATCATGCCGATGGCGAGTTCCGCAACGGCGTTCGAGTTCTGGCCCGGGGTGTTCATAACCACGATACCTTTAGCCGTGCATGCCGCGAGGTCCACATTGTCGTAACCCGCACCGGCGCGAACCACGATCTTGAGGTTCTTCGCCGCGGCAACGACCTCGGCGGTAACTTTGTCGCTGCGGATGATAAGCGCATCGGCATCGGCTACAGCTATGAGGAATTCCGAGTTGTCGGTGTACTTTTCGAGAAGCGCCATTGTGTATCCCGCATCCTCGATGATTTTCCTGATCCCGTCTACCGCTTCTTTCGCGAACGGTTTTTCGGTTGCTACTAAAACTTTCATATTTTCTACCAATTCAAGGAAGTTCACGCTCTTATCGTCTTTCAGCTCTGTACGCGGATCGCGATAAGGGAAGAAAACCGCCATAACGGTTAAACTTATTTCTTATTCTGTTTTTCGAACTCCTGCATGCAGTCCACGAGTGCCTGCACGCTCTCTTTCGGGAGGGCGTTGTAGCAAGACGCGCGGAATCCGCCTACGAGACGGTGGCCTTTGAGGCCGACCATGCCGCGTTCCTTTGCAAACTTCATGAACGCGTCGGCGAGGTCTTCGAAGCCCGGGGCCATCACGAAGCAGATGTTCATGCGCGAGCGGTCTTCCTTGGCTGCCGTACCGACGAACATTGGGTTGCGGTCGATCTCGGCGTAGAGCATGTCTGCTTTTTCTTGAGCGAGTTTATCCATCGCCTTGACGCCGCCCTGGGCCTTAACCCATTTCAGTACTTCCTTAACCACGAAGATCGGCAGTACGGGGGGTGTGTTGAACATCGAGTCGTTCTCGATATGGTTGCGGTAGTCGACCATCGAGGGCAGCGGACGCGACACTTTCCCGAGGATGTCCTCGCGAACGATCACGAAAGTCACACCGGCGGGCCCCATGTTCTTCTGGGCGCCGCCATATATAAGTGCGTATTTCGAAACGTCGATCGGACGGCTGAGGATGTCCGAGCTCATGTCGGCGATCACGGGAACAGGGGAATCGAGATCGGTGAAATATTCCGTACCGTATATGGTGTTGTTGGTGGTTATGTGGAGGTAGTCGAGATCGGCGGGGATCGCGAAACCTTTAGGTATATAGTTGAAATTCTTGTCTTCCGAAGATGCCAGGACCACAGTTTCGCCAAAATTCTTCGATTCCTTGATGGCTTTCTTTGCCCATACGCCCGTGTTCACGTATCCGGCTTTCTTTTCCATAAGGTTGTAGGGTACTGTGAAGAACTGTGTGCTTGCGCCGCCGCCGAGGAAAAGTATCTTGTAATTATCCGGCACATTAAGCAGTTCGCGCAGGAGGGCGTTGGCTTCGTCGTTCACGGCTTCGAAATCCTTCGTGCGGTGCGAGATCTCAAGCAGCGACATGCCGATACCGTTGAAGTCGAGTATTGCTTTGGCTGCGTTTTCGACGGCTTCGCGCGGCAAGATAGAAGGACCGGCGTTGAAATTGTGGATCTTCATAATAAGAATGGTTTATGTTTTTGTTATGTGATTTTCGTCAAAAAGAGTGCGACAAATTTATCAATTAATTTCTGTTTATTCAACGTTGCCGGCACTTTTTTCCATGCTTTGGCGATTTTTTTGTGAAATTACTAACAGTGGGCCGAAATAATGGAAATTACGCTTTTTTCACGTAACTTTGCGCATGATTAAAAATTGTAAGCTATGATCAGATCAATGACCGGTTTTGGTAAGGCGGAAGTCGTTTTTGGCGATAAAAAGATAAGTGCGGAGGTTCGCTCGCTCAACAGCAAGCAACTCGATCTTTCGGTGAAGTTGCCGCTGTTGTACCGCTCCCAGGATTACGAAATACGCACGATGGCGGCCAAAGCGTTGCAGCGCGGCAAGGCAGATATCTATGTGAATTATGAAGTTACCTCGGGTGAAGGGGCTGTGGCGATCAACCGGGAGCTTTTCAATTCTTATTACGCCCAGCTCCGCGAGATAGGCGAGGGTAACGGCATGAAATGCAGCGGAGAGATGATGGATGCAAGCATCATGCAGTCGATACTGCGCATGCCCGATGTAGTTGTTCATGAGATGGATAGCGTGCCGGAGGAAGAGATAGCGGCGTTGAAAAAAGTCGTTGCCGATGCCCTGGCGAACGCCGACAATTTCAGGGTTGTGGAAGGCAAGGTGCTTATGGCGGACCTTCTGGCCCGTGTCGACCTGATCGAGAACGCGATCGACGAGGTGACGCCGTTCGAAGAGTCACGCATAGAGGCGATTAAGAAGCGTATCCGCGAAAGTATCGATGGTCTTGGATTGCAGACCGACCCTAACCGCCTTGAGCAGGAGATGATATTTTATGTCGAAAAACTCGACGTGACCGAAGAAAAAGTGCGCCTGCGCAACCACTGCAATTATTTCCGAGAGGTGGCCGGTTCGGAAGAAAGCCCCGGTAAAAAATTGGGCTTCATCGCACAGGAAATGGGGCGTGAAATCAACACTTTAGGTTCGAAGGCTAATAATTCTGACATACAGCGTATTGTCGTTGGAATGAAAGACGAATTGGAGAAGATAAAAGAGCAGCTTCTGAATATATTATAAGGCGTTGGCGATGGCAGGCGAAACAGGCAAACTTGTAATACTTTCGGCTCCTTCGGGCGCGGGGAAAACCACGATAATGAAGCATATAATCCGTGATTTCCCCCAGTTGGAATTCTCGATATCGGCCACGAGCCGCGCTCCGCGATGCGGCGAACAGCATGGTGTCGACTATTATTTCTTTAGTGGGGATGAATTCCGTAAAGCCGTTGACAAAGACCAATTTATCGAATGGGAAGAGGTGTACGCCGGGACGCATTACGGCACTCTTAAATCCGAAATGGAGCGCATTTGGGCAAGCGGGAAAAGCATAATTTTCGACATAGATGTCAAGGGCGGGATCAACCTGAAGCGCATCTTCGGCAGCCGGGCGCTAAGTATTTTCATAATGCCGCCGTCGATCGAGGAACTTGAAAAACGCTTGGTCGGGCGCGGTACGGACTCGGCTGAAGCCATCGCCCGCAGAGTTGCTAAAGCATCTGTTGAGATAGAAGATGCTAAAAGCTTCGATATCATTGTTGTAAATGACGAATTGGAGCGGGCGATAGGGGAGGTGGAGAATGCAATAAAAGGCTTTCTGATGCAATGAAAAACAGGGAAACGATACTGTATTTCGGGTCGTTCAACCCCATTCATAACGGGCATACCGCGGTAGCACGATATGTGTTGGAGCATGGGTTTTGCGACGAATTATGGTTTGTGGTTTCCCCTCGTAATCCGCTGAAACCGGAGAGCGTTCTTGCAGGTGACCTTGACAGGCTGAGGATGACGGAAATAGCTGCGTCAGACAAACTTAAAGGATTCGACGTCAGGGTGAGCGATGTGGAATTCGGCTTGCCTCGTCCGTCGTATACGATAGATACGCTACGGTTTTTGGATGCGAATTATCCTGACAACTGTTTTTCGATGCTCGTGGGGGCGGACATAATTACGCAGTTAGGCAGATGGAAAGACCACGCCGCGCTGATCGAAAGATATAAATTATATGTCTATCCACGCGAAAGTTTCAGTTTAGATGAGTTGCCGTATAATGCAGTTTATCTGAAAGATGCGCCTATGTTTGAATACTCATCTACGGATGTGCGGGAGGCTGTCGCCAGCGGCTGTGATATTGGCGACATGGTTGCCGCGGGAGTAAAGGAATACATTATTGAAAACGGATTATGGACCGGAAAGACTTCGAAATAAGGCTTGCGGAGTTGGATAGCCGCATTGCCGAAACGCCAAGCGACCCGGGGCTGCTCATGGAGCGCGGGAGACTCTACCAGAAAGCAGGCGTTAACAACAAGGCTCTCAACGACTTCCTGAAGGTCGAAGAACTCGATCCGGCGAACGAGGAAGCCAAAGAATACATAAAAATGCTGCGTGAAATATTTGCGTTCCGTTATATGGATTACTACAATCCTTAGTTTATATGAAATACTGTAAATGACTATGAATAAGATAAATATCGCTTTATTGGCAGGCGGCGATTCTTCGGAGAGAGAGATAGCCCTGCAAAGCGCGGCGCGTGTGGCCGCATCGCTCGATACGGCAAAATACGACATCTATCTGATTGACGTACACGGCCTTTCGTGGGAATATACCGACCCTGAAGGTGCCGGTTGGCAGGTTGACAAGAATGATTTCTCGCTGACAGTCGACGGACGTAAAATCGTGCTCGACTATGCGCTGATTTTGATCCATGGGACGCCTGGTGAAGACGGAAAAATGCAGGGATACCTTGAAATGATGGGTGTTTCATACTCGTCATGCGGACTGGTGTCCACGGTCGTAACCTTTGATAAACAGCTGTGTAAGAGGGCGGTGGAGTCGAGCGGGCTGAATCTCGCGAAGCACGTCCACATCAAAAGCGGCGGAATCGTCGTTCCGGAATTCCTCGTCGCCGAACTCGGTTTGCCGATGTTCATCAAACCCAACGCGAGCGGCAGCAGTTTCGGGGTTACCAAGGTAAAAAGCATCGATGAAGTGATGCCGGCCATTGAGGCTGCACGCGAGGAAAGCGAGGACGTCCTCGCCGAAGAATTCATCGAGGGCCGCGAGATAGGATGCGGTATAATCATTACTCGAAGTAAAGAGTGCGTATTGCCTGTTACTGAGATAATTTCGAAAAAAGATTTCTTCGATTACGAAGCTAAATACACCCCGGGGCTTTCGGACGAGATAACACCGGCCGACATAGACGCCGGAACGCTCGCCACTCTCAACGACATGACCCGCAAAGCATATAAGGCCTGCGGATGCCGCGGCATCGTGCGCATAGATTTCATCGTGAAAAACGGCATGCCATACTTCATCGAGGTCAACTCGATCCCCGGTATGAGCGGCGGCAGCATAGTCCCGCAGCAGGCCGCCGCGGCAGGGTTGACGATCGGCGAAATATACGATATGGTTATCGATGACACATACATCCCGCGCAAATGATAGAAATTGACGGCAAGATAGTTAGTATTGACTTGTTAACCGAATGCTTTAGCTGCGACCTTGCCAAATGCAAGGGCATATGCTGTGTCGAAGGCAACTCCGGCGCGCCCCTCGAAATGGAGGAGGTCGACCTGCTGGAAGAGGGTTACGAGGCGTACAAGCCATATCTCAAGCCGGAAGGTGTGGAAGCGATTGAAAAGCATGGCTTTGTGATCGTAGACATGGACGGCGACCTGACCACGCCCCTTATAAACGATGCCGAATGCGCCTATTCTTTCGAGGAAAACGGGATCACGCTCTGCGCCGTCGAACGGGCGTGGCGCGAAGGCAAACTGGACTTCCAAAAACCTATTTCATGCCACTTGTATCCCATACGCGTGGCGAAATTCCGCAACGGCTCAGTTGGACTGAACTACCACCGCTGGAACGTCTGCTCGACAGCCGTAACGTGCGGAAAAAGAGAGGGAATCCCGGTGTACAAATCCCTCAAAGCGCCCATAGAAAGATGTTTCGGCAAAGACTTCTACAAAGCGCTTGAAGAGGCCGAAAAATTCATCAAAAAGTAGATGCGCAAGGCTTCGGCGGGATCGGTTAGCAAATGAAATACACAGTCCGGAAAATTGGTTTTTTCCGGATTTTTTTATAAGTTTGCGATAACCTTAAATCTAAGTTCTTGATTTTGAATAAAATAATTTTCCTGCTAACCCTAACAGCAAGCCTCATCGTTGCGTCTGGCGCCGGATTTGCCCAGCGCCGGCAACCGGTAAATTATGTCCCAAAACTGGAGGAACTTCCGCGCATACCGATGGATACGCTCGACACGGCCGATCCGGAAACCAGGCTCGTGCTTTATACAAACAACACATTCTCGTACCACAGGCCGGCCCTCGAAAAGAAACTTTCGGGTATGCAGGTATACAAAGAGCATTGGGACACTGCGCAGGTGTTCGCATACAGGACGGTTGAACTGAAAGACCTGCCGGACGTTGTGGACGTTAAACTGATATCCGATTATGACGATTTCCACGCCCCCTACATGACGAAAGTCTATTCGAAGTACGGGCCGCGGGGCCGCAGGAACCACAATGGCGTTGACCTTCCGCTGAAAACGGGCGATCCGGTCTTCGCTACTTTCGAAGGTAAGGTGCGTTATTCGACATACAACTCGGGCGGTTTCGGCAACCTCGTCATCGTGCGACACAGTAACGGTCTGGAAACTTGGTACGCGCACCTCTCGCGCAGGAACGTTGTAGCTAACGATTACGTAAAAGCCGGTGACGTAATAGGTTACGGCGGAAGCACAGGCCGCAGTTTCGGCCCGCACCTCCATTTCGAAGTGCGCTATTTCGACCAGACATTCGACCCGGAGCGCCTGTTCGCATTCGAGGACGGCGAACTCAGGTATCAGACATTCGCGCTCGAACGCTCGTTCTTCAGTATAAACTCGCGCGAAACCGACCAGCTGGACGAGGACGACTTTAGCAATATCGCCTCGCTTACGGACGCCGAAGGCGAGGAAGCATCGGCGGAAGATATACTCGCATATCTTTCAGAGGCCGAAAAGGCCAAGCGTGAGGAGGAATACAGGAAGAGCCAGGAGGTTTACCATACGGTCAAGCAGGGCGATATGCTCGGCACGATATCCAGAAAGTACGGGGTGTCGGTCGACCAGATATGCCGCCTGAACAACATCACCAGGACCACAACCCTCCGGCTAAACAAAAGGCTGAGGGTCAAGTAGGCCGGGCGGTTGTCATGGATAAACAATAAGCGGCATCGTTTAGACGATGCCGCTTATTGTTTATAGGGATGGCGTCAAACGGCAGCTTACCGTTGGAATGTCTTCATGTACTGCGCACGCTGGTATGCGTTGCTGAAATTTTCGCTCGCTTTGTTGCTGAGCATTCCGGTAAACTGTTCGACAGAATCGAAGCTGTGTTTGTCCATCCAGTCAGCAAGGTACGTTTTCATTTCTTCGATGGCCGCAGCCCCGCGTTTGTAAACCGCTGTGCAGATCTCGGCCGCTTTCGCCCCGGCAAGCAACACCTTCACAAGATCTTCACCGGTATGGACGCCTGTGGAAACGGCGATATCTATATTCACCTGCGGTGCGCACATGGCGACCGTGCGTATAGTGCTGCGCAGTTCGGTGGTCGCGCTGAATATCTCTGAATCAACAATTTTTATGTGATCTATATCGATATCAGGCTCGATGAAGCGGTTGAACATCACAACGCCCTTCGCCTTGCGGTTATACGCCTCGCGGGCAATGTTAAGCACGTTCGTAAACCTTTGGGGGAGTTTCACGGACACGGGAATGCCGACAGCCCCGGTGACACTGCTTATAGTATCGAGGTAAAGTTTTTCTATCTCCGCCGCAGTGTGTTCCGGGCTGGTGGGGAGCAGGAAGATGTTGAGTTCGAGGGCGTCGGCGCCGGCGTCCTCTATCTTGCGTGCATAATCTGTCCAACCGCTTGTGTTCATGCAGTTTATGCTGGCGATGACCGGTATCGAGACTTCCGCTTTCGCCTGTTTGATGAGCGACAGGTGCCCCTGCACGTATTCGTCGCCTACATAGCTGCGCAAATAGTCGATGGCCTCCGGATAGTCTGTAAAACGGTCCAGGAATTGGCTTTCGTTCAATATTTGCTCTTCGAAAATGGATTTCAGGACGACAGCCCCGGCTCCGGCTTTTTCCATCTCGACGACATGTTTGAACGACGACGTGAGCGGCGAACTCGCTATTATGACAGGGTTGGGCAGCGTGAGCCCCATGTATTTGGTTTTCAGTTTCATGTTCGTATATTTCTGTTATTTAAGATTACTCGCCGGTTAATCGCGCGCGCCGAAAATAAGGCTGCCGATGCGTACCATGTTCGCCCCGCACTCCACCGCCGTTTGCCAGTCGGAGGTCATGCCCATTGACAGCGTATCGAAATCTTTCCCGAATTTATCTTTCCTGAGCGATGTGAATATGTCGTGCAGGCGCATGAATTCCTGCCGTATCCGTTCCTGGTCGTCGGTTAAAGTGGCGATTCCCATAAGGCCGCGTATACGAATGTTGGTCAATAACTTATATGAGCCTTTGTCGAGGTATTCCATGAGCTCTCCGAGCTGCCAGCCGCTCTTGGAATCTTCCTCGGCGATGCGCACTTCGAGCAGGACGTTTATGACGCGTCCGTTCTTCCAGGCCTCCTTGTTGATGGCGTCCAACAGTCTGTCCGAATCGACGGAATGAATCAGATCGACGAACGGCGCGATGTACTTTATCTTGTTGGTTTGCAGGTGCCCTATCATGTGCCAACTGATGTCCTTAGGCAGCATTTCGTACTTGGCCTTCAACTCTTGCGGGCGGCTTTCGCCGAAAATGCGCAGCCCAGCCGCATATGCCTCCATGATCGTTTCAGCCGGATGCGTCTTCGAAACCGCAACAAGCGTGACACCTTTGGGTATGGCCCTCTTCAATTCGTCGATCTGTTCTTTCAATTCCATGCGTCTTAATATATTAATAGAGTAAATATAAGCAATATTTTCTTATTTTTGCTAAATACCGGTGGTCTAAAAGCGCACTCCGGGAGCAATTTACTGACAGCAAACGGGATGCCATTTTGCCCGCGATAAAAAACAGGAAGATATGGATTACGACATTGTAGTGATAGGAAGCGGCCCCGGAGGCTATGTGGCGGCCATTAGGGCGGCGCAACTGGGTAAAAAAGTCGCGGTCGTCGAGCGTGCGGAACTCGGCGGCGTGTGCCTTAACTGGGGCTGTATCCCCACGAAAGCCCTGCTGAAAAGTGCACAGGTATACGGTTATGCCGCCAATGCCGGCTCGTTCGGCGTGGAGGTCGAGGGCGGCGTAAAGCCCGACATGCCGAAGGTGGTCGCCCGCAGCCGTGCGGTAGCCGAAACCATGAGCAAAGGCGTGGCTTTTTTGCTGAACAAGAACAAGATAGACGTTATACATGGGCATGCGGTGCTGCTCGATGGAGGCAGGGTAGGAGTTTCCTCGAACGAGGGCGTGGTTGAATATTCGGCGGCTCACATCATCCTCGCCACAGGTGCGCGCCAAAAAGAGATCGCGGCCATTCCGATTGACGGTCATGCGGTTATCAATGCCAAACAGGCGCTTTTGCTCGAACGCGTCCCCGAATCGGTCGTGGTTGTCGGCTCAGGGGCGATAGGGTGCGAATTCGCGTGGTATTTCGCGGCATTAGGCTCGAAAGTGACGCTGATCGAGTATCTGCCCGACATCTTGCCCCTTGAGGACGAGGAGGTTTCGAAGTACATGGACCGCTCGTTCCGGAAACTGCGCGCGACGGTCATGACGTCGGCTGCGGTCAAATCTGTCGCTGTGAAAGACGGCCGGTGCCTGATCGAGGTCGAAAGCGCGAAATGCATGCAAATCATTGAAAGCGAGATAGTTTTGTCGGCAGTCGGGATAAATGCCAACATCGAGGGAATCGGTCTGGAAGCCGCCGGAGTGGCCTCGGCGAACGGCAAAATAACCGTAGACGAATTTTACAGGACGAATATGCCCGGGGTCTATGCCGTAGGCGATATCGTCCCCGGTCCGGCACTTGCCCACGTGGCCTCGGCCGAGGCGATATGCTGTGTCGAAAAAATATGTGGCCTTGAGCCGGAGCCTGTTGACTACGCCACCATCCCCTCGTGCGTATACACAGCGCCAGAGGTCGCCTCGGTGGGCATCACGGAAAAGCAGGCGAGGGGAAACGGGTTAGAGGTGCGCATAGGGAAATTCCTGTTCACAGCATCGGGCAAGGCCGCTTCGGCAGGCGACCGCGACGGGTTCGTGAAGTTGATATTCGACGCCGCCACCGACAAATTGCTCGGTGCGCATATGGTCGGCGCCAACGTGACCGAGATGGTCGCGGAGCTGACCCTGGCGAAGCGGACTGGTGTGATATCGCATATCCTGGCCCGCACCATCCACCCCCATCCGACAATGGGCGAGGCGATAAGCGAAGCGGCGGAAGCCGCAACCGGACAGGCGATACATTTATAATCTTAGCGGGGCGGCACTTTGTGCCACCCCGTGGAATGTAGCGACAGCACAAGGCAGTCGCAGCCTTAATTTACAGAATTATCCATTTTAGTCGTGTATTTACGTTTCGGCTTGCTTTGCAAGCCGTCGGCCCGCAACCACCCTGAGCGGAGGGCTGAATGATATTCACCCCCCCCGCTGGCCGCAGCCGGCAAAACCGAACACGACTAAAAGGGATAAGCCTGATAATTTACAACCGTGAAAATAAATACATTGCTGCCAAAAATATCGAGTAGATTTTACTCTATTTTCCTCGCACCGTCGCTGATCACGACGTCGATCACGCGCGGCAGGACACCGAACTCCGCCCTGAACCTTGCCATCACGTCGTTGATATAGCTGGTATAGGCGTCGTTCTCCACGAGGCCGATGACGCATCCGCCGAAGCCTCCGCCCATCATCCTCGCACCCAGCACGCCCGGATGCTGACGGGCGATATCCACGATGAAGTCCAATTCCCTGCAACTCACCTCGTATTCTTTGCTCAGGCCGTCGTGCGAGCCATACATTTTTTGGCCGAAAGCCGCGTAGTCGCCTTTTTTCAGGGCTTCGCAGCCGTCTAACAGGCGTTGGTTTTCGTTGATGACAAAAGCGCACCGACGATAGACCACTTCCGACATCTCCGCCTTGTAGCAGTCGAGCAATTTCATGTCTATGTCGCGGAGGCTAAGTATGTTCTCTACATGTTTCGCCACAACATAAACGCCTTTTTCGCATTGCTCGCGGCGGATATTGTACTCCGAGGAGGCCAGCGAATGCTTTACCATCGTGTCTATAAGCACGAGGCGCTTGCCCTCGGGGTTGAACGGCACCATCTCGAACTCCAGCGAACGGCAGTCGAGCTTAATGACCTGCCCGGCCTTGCCGAACAGCGACGCGAACTGGTCCATGATGCCGCAGCGCACCCCGGCGTAGTTGTGTTCGGTCATCTGGCCGATCCTCGCAAGGTCGGCACGCGAAAAGCCGCAGTCGTATATCTCGTTGAGCGCGAATGCGAAAACGCTTTCGAGTGCGGCGGACGAAGAAACGCCTGCACCTAAGGGTACGTCGCCGCCGAACACGCAGTCGAAGCCATCGACAGCAGCGCCGCGCTTACGCATCTCCTGCACGACCCCGAATATGTATTTCGCCCACTGCCTGTCGGGGTTTTCGCCGTCGAGGTCGAGGCTCATCTCAGTGTCGTAGTCTATTGAATATATCCTTGCATTGAGGGCCTTGTTCGGCCTGATCGCCAAATATATAGCTTTGTCTATGGCGCCTGGGAGAACGAAGCCCAGATTGTAGTCGGTATGTTCGCCTATGAGGTTAACGCGGCCGGGCGCGGCGTAAATCTCAGCGCCCCCGCCAAAGCGTTTCTTGAACTCATGCTTCAGATGATTGATCATAATCGCTTGTTTTATATATTTATACTATGATTTTACGAAATACGTCGTTTGGATATTTCACGTCGGTAAGAAACAAACCCTGTGCCGGAGCCGAGTTGGTCGCACGGGAAAGGTCGCGGCTGCGCACGATCTCGCCGAATTCTTCGGCAGTTATTTTGCCGCGCCCGACATCCACGAGAGTGCCGGTTATGGAGCGAACCATGTTGCGCAGAAAACGGTCGGCCCGGATCGTGAACACCAGCATGTCGCCGCGCCGCGCCCATTCGGCGGTGGTTACGTCGCAAATATTCGTCTTGTTTCCCGAGCCCAATTTCCCGAATGTCGTGAAATCTTCGGTCGAGAGCAGTATCTCCGCCGCCTCGTTCATGGCCTCCACGTCCAGCTCGCCCTTGAATATCCATGCGGTTTCGCGCACGAACGGATTTTTAACCAGCGAGATATAGTATTTATACTCGCGGCTCACTGCATCGAAACGCGCGTGCGCCGTATCGGCCACCAGGCTGACGCGACTGACGGCGATGTCCGGCGGAAGCATGGAATTGAGGTGGTATGCGAAATCTGCGGGGTCGGGGATCGGGTTCGCGCAGTCGAAATGCGCCACATAATATGCCGCGTGAACGCCGGTATCGGTACGTCCCGCACCCGTAACGGCTGCATCCTCGCGCAAAAGTTTTGTCATGGAATCTTCGAGCGACTGCTGCACCGATGGTGCGTTGTCCTGGCGCTGCCACCCGTTATAGGCCGTACCCTTGTATGATAACTCCATGAAATAGCGCATGATCGTATGGTATTTTAAGCGGCGGTTTTGCCCTATCGAAAACAAAGATAGCAATGCAAAACCTCAAAAAAGACTATTTTATACGAAATTATTAAAAATTCGGCGCAAACGACTATCTTTGTGTGATGTTCGGGTAAATCCGAAAACCACTTTAAAAACAACCGATGAAAACAGTAATTATAGGCTATGGGAAGATGGGGAAGGAGATCGAAAAGATCCTCCTCGGACGCGGACACGAAATTGTGCTCATAGTCGACGAAAACAATACGGCGGACTTGAATCCCGACAACCTCAAACGGCTCGGCGCCGAGGTGGCGATAGAATTCTCGACCCCCGACACGGCCTACGGCAACATCATGACATGCCTCAGGTCAGGCGTGGGGATAGTGTGCGGCACGACCGGATGGCTGGGGAAGTTCGACGAAGTGAAGAACGTCTGCGAACAGCAGAACGGCACATTTTTCTATGCCTCTAATTACAGCGTGGGGGTCAACATCATGTTCCGCATGAGCGAAAAGCTGGCGCAGATGATGAACCCGTTCCCGCAGTACGACGTGACGCTGGAAGAGGTTCACCACACGCAGAAGAAAGACGCCCCCAGCGGTACGGCCATCACGATCGCCGAAGGCATCATCGAAAACCTCGACCGCAAGCAGAGGTGGGTGGGCGAAACCACCACGACACCCGAAGAATTGGAAGTTGTGGCCATACGCCGCAGCGTCGTGCCGGGCATCCACACGGTGACTTACGAATCGGAAGAGGATTTCATAACAATAACGCACAGCGCCAAGAACCGCAAAGGACTTGCCATGGGCGCGGTACTGGCCTCGGAGTTCATCTGCGGCAAAAAAGGCGTCTATTCGATGGCCGACATGTTGGGTTTTTAAAGTAAATATTGAAAATGGATAGGATAAAACAATTCTGGAGCTGCAAGTGGGTTAAGTTCGCTGTCGTCTCCGTCATATACATATTGCTGGCCGTGGTCTGGACAGGGAATCCGTGGATGCTTCTGGGCGTGCCGGTAATCTTCGACATATACATATCGAAATTCTTCTACCGCTTCGTCGGCCAGTACCACAGGCGATTGGTCGAAAAAAACAAGACTTACCGTAAGGTGTGGGGCTGGATCGAGGCGATAGTCTTCGCCGTGGTGGTGGTGACGCTGCTGAAATACTTCGTGTTCGCGATGTACGTCATCCCGACCGGTTCGATGGAGAAATCGCTGCTCATTGGCGACTACCTTTGGGTAAGCAAGCTCGCTTACGGCCCGATGGTGCCGAATACGCCCATCTCGTTCCCGCTGGTACACAATACCATGCCATTTTCCACGACTAAAAAATCATACTCTGAAGCCATTTCGTGGCCCTATCATAGGCTCAAAGGTTTCGGTAAGGTCGAGCGCGGCGACGCAGTGGTGTTCCATTTCCCGGCGGGCGACACTGTGCTTCTGGGCAAGATGGACGGCTATTATTACAGCGACCTGAGGGAATACCAGACGCTGTACGGCGAAAAGCAAGGCCGCGAAAACCTGCACGCCAGATATAAGGTCATTTCGCATCCGGTGGACAAGCGCGAAAATTATGTGAAGCGCTGCGTCGGCATTCCCGGCGACACGATCCGCATAGCCGCATCGGAGCTTTTTGTTAACGGCAAGATGTTCAGCGACATACCCGGGTTGCAGCAAAACTACTATGTGCAGGCCAGCGCGCCGATAAACCCCAAAGCGCTTGAAGAGATGGGCATAGCGCAATCCGATATCCACATGCAGCACTACGAAAATGGCAATGTGTTGTACCAATGGCTGCCGCTGACAAAGAAGAACTTCGAACGGATCAAGGGTATGAGTAATGTTTTGGGGTCTGTGCCGGCGATATCGGACGAGGCCGATCCGGATATATTCCCTTACGATACAGTGAATTATCCGTGGAATGTGGATAACTTCGGCCCCCTGTGGATTCCGAAAAAAGGCGCGACTGTGGCCATCACACGCGAATCGATACCGCTCTACAAGGATATTATCGAGCGCTACGAAGGCAACAGCCTCGAAGTGCGCGACAGCATAATATACATAAACGGCGAGCAGGCTGACAGTTACACATTCAAGATGGATTACTTCTTCATGATGGGTGATAACCGCCATAACTCGCTCGATTCCAGGTTCTGGGGCTTCGTGCCGGAAGACCACATCGTGGGCAAGCCGAGGTTCGTGCTGATATCGACCGACAGGGAGAAACGATTCCCGGCCAACATCAGGTGGGGTAGGATGTTCACATGGGTGAAAGGCGCTAAGGCTGAGTAATTTGCGTCTATGATAACCGACCTGTACAAAACGATCGGGGAGGCGGCCGACACGGCGGTCAGGGAGCGGAGCAGTAAGTTCTACGCGTTCGCATGGCCTGTGAGCAGCGAGGAGGAAGTCAAGGCGCATCTGGACGGCCTGCGGAAAAAATACTACGACGCCACGCACCATTGTTACGCGTGGCGGATGGGGCCGGGAGGTGAGCTGAGCCGCGCGAACGACGACGGCGAACCCTCGGGAACGGCAGGCAAACCCATACTCGGGCAGATATTGTCGGCGGAATTGACGGACATCCTTATCGTAGTGGTAAGGTATTTCGGCGGGACGAAATTGGGTGTGCCGGGACTGATCGCCGCATACAAAGATGCCGCCCGCGAAGTCATCGAAGTTTGCCGGATCATAGAAAAGACTGTGGATGTTGGTTTTACGGTCAAGGTTCCGTATGAGGCGATGAATGGCGTGATGAGGGTCATGAAGGAGATGGAGCCCAAGGTACTGTCGCAAAATTTCGACAACGTTTGCGAGATAAGGCTGTCGATACGGGCGGGGCAGGCCGAAGAACTGTACGAGCGGCTGAGGAAATGCGAAGGGGCGGAAGTGGATAGGGATTGAGTGGTCGATATTTGCAGTAAAGGATCAAGTAAGAGCGAATAAAGTGCTAAAAATTACATAAATGGAGAAAAAGAACCTTATATCCATTACCGATTTCACGAAGGAAGAGATAATGCGGATCATGGATTTCGCGGCGGATTTCGAGAAAGAGCCTTACCAGCCGTTGCTGAACGGCAGGGTCATCGCGTCGCTGTTCTTTGAACCTTCGACACGCACGCGGTTGAGCTTCGAGAGCGCCATCAACCGCCTGGGAGCCAGGGTAATCGGGTTTTCCGACACCGCCAACACCAGCGTCAGCAAAGGCGAAACGTTCCACGACACCATCATGACCATATCGAACTACTGCGATATGATCGTCATGAGGGACTCGCGCGAGGGATCGCCGCGCTACGCGAGCGAGATATCAAAGGTTCCGGTCGTAAACGCCGGCGACGGGGCGAACCAGCATCCTTCGCAAACCCTGCTCGACCTCTACTCGATACGCAAGACGCAGGGCACGCTCGACGGTCTGAATATCATGATGATAGGCGACATGAAATATGGCCGTACGGTCCACTCGCTGTTGCAGGCGCTTTCGCACTTCAATACGACGTTCACGTTCGTGGCGCCCCCGGAGCTGGAAATGCCGATGGAATACAAGGAATACCTCAGGGAGCGCGGGCTGAAATTCGAGGAAAAACGGGAGATAGACGAAGCCATAAACTCCGCCGACATCGTGTATATGACCCGCGTGCAGAGGGAGCGGTTCTCCGACCCGATGGAGTACGAAAGGGTCAAGAATGTGTATGTCCTGCACAACTCGATGCTCGACAAAACCAAGGACAATATGCGCATACTTCATCCGCTGCCGCGTGTGAATGAGATAGATACGGATGTGGACGACAACCCAAAGGCGTATTATTTCAAACAGACCGAGAACGGGGTGTATGTCCGCATGGCGATAATCAGCTACCTTTTGGGCGCAAAAAAATAGCAGGCTATGACAAACGAAAAACACATGGAAGTCAGGGCGATAGAGAACGGCACGGTGATAGACCACATACCGGCCGGAAGCCTGTTCAAGATAGTGGACATACTCCGCCTGCAAAAGGAGACCAACCGCATCACGATTGGCAACAATCTGGAAAGCAAGCGGATGGGCTCGAAAGCGATCATAAAGATAAACGACCGCTACTGCAAACCCGAGGAGATCAACCGTATAGCGCTCGTAGCCCCGATGGCGAGGGTCAACATCATTAAGAATTACGAGGTGATCGAAAAATTAATGGTCGAGGTCCCCACACACGTCGAAGGGTTTGTTAAATGCGCTAACCCACAGTGCATTACCAATCAGCAGCCTGTGAAAACGGCGTTCGAGGTACTCAAGCGCAACGACGGACAGATCGCCCTCAAATGCCGGTACTGCGAAAAAACGACCTGGCAGGAATTCGAAATTATAAAGTAGGGAACGCGCGGCCACACAAGACGCGCTTGGAGCAGGAAATGAGCGGTAAAAAAGAGATCCAATCGATTCATATTAAGGGAGCGCGGGTACACAACCTCAAAAACATTGAGGTCGAAATCCCACATAACCAACTCGTTGTGATAACCGGGCTGTCGGGGTCGGGTAAATCGACGCTTGCCTTCGACACGATATTCGCCGAAGGGCAGAGGCGCTATGTCGAGAGCCTGTCGGCCTACGCGAGGCAGTTCCTCGGTCGCGTCGGGAAACCCGACGCCGACCTTATCAGCGGCATCGCCCCCGCCATAGCCATCGAGCAAAAAGTCAATACGCGCAATCCGCGCTCGACCGTAGGGACGACGACAGAAATATACGACTATCTCAAGTTGCTTTTTTCGCGCATCGGCAAGACCTATTCGCCGGTTTCCGGGAAAGAGGTCAAGGTGTGGCACGTAAGCGAGGTGGTGGAGCAAATAATGTCACTCGGCGAAGGCACGAGGGTTATGATAGCAACGCCATTGCAACTCACTGATGGGCAGGGAATAATAGAGCGGCTGACGATCCTTGTGAAGGACGGGCTGCAAAGGATATATGCGGGCGGCGAGGCGGTGCTTATCGAGGATTTCCTTCCGAAAGCCGGGCCGGATACCAGGGCCGACGATATTTTAGTCGTCATTGATCGGGCCAAAATAATGCCTGGTAATGAGGAACTTATAAGCAGGCTTGGCGACTCGGTCGAAAAGGCTTTCGGGTATGGCGATGGCGAATGCGTTGTGATCGCCACCGATGCGGACGGCAAAGACGCGCAGACCCATTTTTCATCGCGCTTCGAGGCGGACGGAATCATGTTCGAAGAGCCTACTGAGCATCTTTTTAGTTTCAACAACCCTCTCGGGGCATGTCCCCGCTGCGAGGGATATGGCAAAGTTGTCGGCATAGACGAAGACCTCGTTGTTCCGGACAAGACCAAAACCATATATGACGACGCAATATCAAGCTGGCGCGGCGACACCATGAAGTGGTGGAAAGAGCAGCTCGTCAACAACGCCTCGAAGTTCGGGTTCCCGATCCATAAGCCGTATTACGAGCTTTCGAAAGAACACCGGAAACTGCTTTGGACGGGAAATCAATACTTCCACGGGCTTGATGCGTTCTTTAAATACCTTGAAAGTGAGCGATATAAGATACAGTATCGGGTCATGCTGTCGAGATATACGGGCAAGACTATATGCTCTGATTGCGGCGGAACGAGGCTCCGGCCTGAGGCGCTGTACGTGAAAGTTGGCGGGCAAACCATTGCAGATCTTGTAGCCATGCCGGTCAAAGAACTTGTCGGTTTCTTTGATGGGTTGCAGTTGGATGAGCATGACACAAAGGCCGGCACGCGCGTACTGACCGAGATCCGCAACCGCCTGCAATATCTGTTGGACGTCGGCTTGGGCTATCTTACGCTCGACAGGCTGTCATCGACGCTTTCGGGCGGCGAGAGCCAGCGCATAAACCTTTCGACATCGTTGGGCAGCAACCTGACAGGATCGCTTTACATACTGGACGAGCCGAGCATCGGCCTGCATCCGCGTGATACACACCAACTTATAGGCGTACTGAAACAGTTGCGCGATCTTGGGAATACGGTCATTGTGGTCGAACACGAAGAGGAGATAATACGTGCTGCCGACCAGATAATAGATATAGGCCCGCTGGCCGGGTATAACGGCGGTGAAATAATGTATTCAGGTGATATACAGGGACTTGTTGGTGCGAAAAACAGCCTTACGGCCGATTACCTGACAGGGCGCGAGCAAATAGCCTTACCGAAAAGCCACCGGGGCTGGAGCAATTTTATAGAAATAGTAGGTGCTCGCGAACACAACCTAAAAGGTATAAATGTCAAGTTTCCGCTCGGGGTAATGACCTGTGTGACAGGCGTTAGCGGCAGCGGTAAATCGTCGCTGGTGCAAGGAATACTCTACCCGGCCATCAGGCGCGTGCTGTACGAAACCGGGATGAAACCGGGGAATTTCGAAAAACTCGAAGGCGATGTCGGGCTGCTGAAATCCATCGAAATTGTCGACCAAAACCCGATAGGCAAGTCTTCGAGATCCAACCCGGTGACTTATATCAAAGCTTACGATGAGATACGCAAATTATTTGCAGATCAGCCGTTTGCCACACACAATGCAATGCAGCCGTCGCACTTCTCGTTTAACATCGCCGGCGGCCGATGCGAAGAATGTCAGGGCGAGGGGACGATCAAAATAAGCATGCAGTTCATGGCCGACGTCGAGTTGAAATGCGAAACCTGCGGAGGAAAGCGCTTTAAGGATGACGTACTGGAAGTCAAGTATTTAGGCAAGTCGATATATGACGTTCTGGAAATGACGGTGGACGATGCGATAACGTTCTTCTCGCAGGAGAAAGCGACTGTCAATAAACGTATCGTCGAGAGGCTCAAGGTGTTGCAGGATGTCGGAATGGGGTATATCAGGATGGGGCAGTCGTCCTCGACGCTCTCGGGCGGAGAAAGCCAGAGGGTCAAGCTTGCATCGTTTCTACTCAAGGAAAACACGGACGGCAGCATGATGTTCATTTTCGACGAACCTACCACAGGGCTCCATTTTCATGACATCAAGAAGCTGCTGGCATCGTTTAACGCACTGATAGCCAAAGGTCATACCATCGTGATCGTCGAGCATAACATGGATGTGATAAAGTCTGCAGACTGGGTTATCGACCTCGGTCCCGAGGCGGGCGATGCAGGCGGCAATCTGGTCTACGAAGGCACCCCGGAAGGGCTGGCAAAATGCAAAAATAGCTATACTGGTAAGTTCTTGACAGAGAGGCTAAAATAAAATGGCAGTTAATGGAATTCTTTAAGTATATATTACCCAACGGCATCCGGTGTATCCATAAACGGGTCAAGTCGCCAGTGACATACTGCTCGCTGACCATAAATGCCGGAAGCCGCGACGAAAAGCCTGGTGAATTCGGGGTGGCGCATTTTGCCGAACACTCGCTCTTTAAAGGCACGGCCAAAAGGAAAGCCCACCACATCAATTCGCGCCTCGAAAAACTGGGCGGCGAACTCAACGCCTTTACTACTAAGGAAGAAATGGTTGTGCATGCGACCACGCTCAAAAGCGATTTCCCGAAGGCAGCCGAACTCATTTCGGACATCTGTTTCAACTCGATATTTCCCGGAAGGGAGATCGAAAAGGAGCGCGAAATAATTATCGACGAGATAAATTCATACAAGGACTCGCCGCCGGACAGGATATACGACGAATTCGAAGACCTGCTTTTCGAAGGGTCGGAACTTGGCCATAACATTCTGGGGACGAAAGCCAGTGTCGGCAGGCTTACCAATACTTCTATCAAAACTTTCACTGACAGATGCTATAATACAGACAACATGGTGTTTGCCATATCGGGCAACCTCTCGGAAAAACATTTCCAAATGTATGCCGAACGATACTTTGGGGATAAAGCGCGATCAGTTCGCGAGTTCGCGAGGCACACGCCGGAGCCATACAAGCCTTTCAGTAAAACGGTTGACAGACACACGCACCAGGCGCATTGCATAATAGGTGCGCGCGCGTATGACCACAATAATCCGAAGAGGGTAGTGTTGTCGCTGCTAACCAATATGTTAGGCGGACCGGCGGCTAACTCGATGCTCAACCTGCTGCTGCGGGAAAAGAACGGGCTGACATACACCATCGATGCCTCCTACACGCCGTATTCGGACACGGGTGTGGCGTCGATATATTTCGGCACGGACAAAGACAAGACAGAGAGGTGTCTCGCGTTGATAAACAACACATTGGACAAGCTCAAGACGACCACGCTGACCACGCGCCAGCTTGCTGTCGCGAAAAAACAGCTGATAGGGCAGTTATCAATATCTATGGAGGGAAAAGAGGGCTACATGCTCGGTGCCGCGAAGAGCTATCTCGTTTACAATGATGTCGATTCGCCTTCTGAAATATACCGTAAGGTATTGGAAATCACTCCATCCGACATACTCGAAACCGCAAACGAGGTCTTTTCGGACATGTCATACCTTATATATAATTAGGATGGGCGATCTGGAAAAATATATCTCGGAGATGTCGTCCCCTGAAGACGAACTGCTGAGGGAGCTCGACAGGGAAACACACCTGCGTGTGGTACAGCCGCGCATGATCTCGGGGCATATCCAGGGCAAGTTACTCGAAATGTTTACCCGGATGATGCGGCCGGCCAACATACTGGAAATCGGGACTTTCACCGGTTATTCAACGTTGTGTTTCGCCGCTGGCCTCGACGATGCCGGTTGCATAGATACGGTGGAGGTGGATGACGAACTTGAAGGCATAGCCGCTTCGTTTTTCGCCAGGAGCGTCCACGGCAGCAAGATTTGCCAGCACATAGGCTCGGCGCTGGATGTCGCGCCGGGACTTGGGAAGGTCTACGACCTTGTTTTTATAGACGGCGACAAGCGCGAATATCCGGATTACTACAAAATGGTGATGGGTGACGCGGGCAGCACGCCGCTTGTGAAACCCAGAAGCATAATAATCGCCGACAATATATTGTGGTACGGCAAGGTTGTCGAACCTGTGCCGGCGAACGATTTGTACACTCGCAAACTATTGGAATTCAACGAACTCGTCGCCAATGACGCCCGGGTGGAAAATGTGATCCTGGACCTGCGCGACGGGCTGAATATTGTAAGGGTGAAATAACAAAGGCCTTCATCTTGATTTTTTCCAAAAAATATAAATTTGACCCATTAACCCCTTAAATAATTAAAAGAATGAAGAAGATCCTAATGTCATTGGCGGCTATTGCTATTTGTGTTGCCGCAACAAACGCTCAAACGCCAGAAATTACAGAGCCTGATTTTATTGGCGAGGTACTAACGATCATGCCTGACGGCAGTACTGTCATGCTTGAAAAAGAAACCGTACAGTTGCGTACAAGGGCTAACGCCAGCGCTCTGATCACCGGCATCGGTAAAGCGAAAACTAAACTGATAGTCGAGTCCCCGTCTGCGGCGGTGAAACTGAAGAATGCAGATGTGATTCAGTTCATTATTCGCAATGTGGACAACGCTTCAGACCCGATTTCAATTATCAATATCTTTCGCTTTGACTGCAGCAATACAAAACGTTTGGCCGAAATGTCATCGGTTAGCTCTTTCGGCAGTGTAAAACAAGGCAACCTGCAAAAACTGAAGTTCACAGCCCGCAAATACGGCACAAGTTCTTATTTGATAACATTGACTGATAAACCGGTAGGTGAATTCGGTATTACGGTCAATAATCCCAACAACATAGATGAGAAACAGGTGATCGTTTCTACATTCGCGATCGAATAACATGTAGTTGTGAAATGATAAAAAGGAGGCTAAATAGCCTCCTTTTTAATTCTGATACATTGACGATACGGCAGTCCTATACCAACCCGAGTTCTTTTTTCATCTGTTCGATCTTGGCGTCGAGTTGGGCGTTCACTTCGTCGAACTTGTCGACGCTCGCAAGCGGCTCGCGCACACCGAAATAAAACTTGATCTTCGGCTCGGTCCCGGATGGGCGTACAGATACGATAGTTTTGTCCTCGGTCAGGAACTGCAGCACGTTCGATTTCTCGCTGATGCCTTCGATAGGGGTCTTGGCGCCTGAAACAGTGTCGGTTATCTCGCCAGACAAATAGTCCTTGACCGTGATCACCGGCGATCCGCAGATAGTCTTCGGGTGTACGGCACGGTAGTCGCTCATCATCTTTTTGATCTCCTCCGCACCCTCTTTGCCTTTGCGCACTACCGACACGAGGCCTTCCTTGTAGAATCCGAATTCCGCGTACATCTGTTTCAGCAGCTCGAACAGCGACATGCCCTCGCTCTTTGCCCATGCGGCGGCTTCGGCGGCGATGGCGCACGAGCTGACACCGTCCTTATCGCGCACGAAATCTTCGGGCAGGTAGCCGAAACTCTCCTCGCCGCCGCCAATGTACTGCCATGCTGTGCCCTCGTGGTTGCGGATGATCTCTGCGATGTATTTGAACCCTGTGAGGCAATCGAAGTATTTGATCCCGAAACTTTTGGCCACTTCAACGAGCATTTCTGTCGTGACGATGGTCTTCACGATATACTGCTTTCCGTTGATGCGGCCCAGGTCGTTCCAGCGGCGGCACAGGTAATAGGTCAGCAGCAGGCAGGTCTGGTTGCCGTTAAGAAGCACATACTCTGTCTTTTCCTTGTTGGCCGGAACCGCCACGCCAAGGCGGTCGCCGTCGGGGTCGGTTGCGAGGATGATCTCGGCTTTTTCTTTAACGCCCAGATCGAAAGCCATTTTCATAGTGGCGCGCTCTTCCGGGTTTGGCGATTCCACGGTCGGGAAGTTGCCGTCGATTATGTTCTGTTCCTTGACAGTCGAGATATTCTTGAACCCCAGTTTGCGCAACGCCGCCGGGACAAGCACCACGCCAGTGCCATGTATGGGTGTGTAGACGATTTTCATGTCGCTGTTTTTGGCGATAGCGTCCTGCGACAGCGAGATGCCTTTTATGCGGTCGAGGTAGATTTTGTCGAAGTCCTCGCCGAGTACGGTGATGCACTCCTTGTTTTTGCCGGTAAGTATCTGGCCGATGTCGGTGATCTTGGCCACCTCGTCGATGATATTCGTGTCGTGCGGGGCCGTTACCTGCGAACCGTCCTCCCAGTAGGCTTTGTAACCGTTGTATTCCTTAGGGTTGTGCGAGGCGGTCACCATAACGCCGCTCTTGCATTCGAGCTGACGGATGGCGAAGCTCAGTTCGGGGGTGGGGCGGAGCGAGTCGAACATATAGACCTTGAAACCGTTCGAGGCGAAGATGTCGGCCACATGTTGTGCGAAAAGCCGGCTGTTGTTCCTGCTGTCGTGCGCGATGGCGACTTTTATCTCCTGGCCCTCGAAATTTTTCTTGAGGTAATTCGACAGGCCCTGCGTAGCCATACCTACAGTATATATGTTCATGCGGTTGGTGCCGACGCCCATGATGCCGCGAAGACCGCCGGTACCGAACTCAAGGTCGCGGTAAAAACTGTCGGTCAGCTCTTTTTTATCGTTTTCAAGCAGGTATTTCACCTGTTTTTTCGTAGCTTCGTCGTAGTTTCCTTCGAGCCATTTGTTGGCCTTTTCCAATACTGATGCGTCTAATTCACTTGTCATCTCTCTATAAGTTTTATTTATGCTAAAAACTCCGGTTCTGTCAAAAAATCAATACACAAAGATAAGCATTTTTTATCAATTCTCACTCTCAGCGCATTAAATATCGACCCCCTCGAAACCCCTGACGACCTATATAAATTTAAAATTAATTAGCAAGGTGAAACCGGGTTTTTTTTAATGAAATTATATACAATCTTTGTAGGGCAAAACAAAACCACCCTAAACGTACCATGGTAGTCGACAACAAGGCATATAGCGATATGTGGCAGAATTGCTTGTCCCGCATTAAGGAGCAAACATCTGAGGATGAGTTCATTAAGTGGTTCAAGCCGATAGTGCCGATAGACTTCGACGGGACCACGCTTCAACTGCGCGTACCCAACGAAAGCTATGTGTACCATATAGAAAAGAACTACCTGCCGTTCCTCAAGCCGATCCTCTACCAGCTCTTCGGAATGAAGACAAGGCTGCGTTATGTGATGCCGAAATCGGAGGCCCAAACGGCACCTGTCGTGAGTAATTCCGACACCACTGCGATGAACAAATTCCTCGCCCAGTCGGACACTGCAAATATAAAAAATCCGTTCATACTTCCCGGCATCCGCAAGGCCATAATCGACCCGCAGCTCAACCCGAATTACACGTTCGACAACTTCGTGGAAGGGGAGTGCAACAGGCTCGGCCGCTCGGCCGGACTCGCTATCGCCGTGAATCCCGGAACAACCCCTTTCAACCCCCTATATATATATGGTGACTCGGGGCTTGGGAAGACGCATGTGGCACAGGCGATAGGCAACGAGATCCGCCAGCGCCACCCCGACCTGCAGGTTTTGTACGTGTCGATGAACAAATTTCAGGCGCAGTACACGGCCTCGATGCTCAATAAGGAGTTCAACGATTTCATCCACTTCTATCAGATGATAGATGTGCTGATAATCGACGATATTCAGGAACTTTCTGGAAAGGAAAAGACGCAGAACGCTTTCTTCACGATATTCAACCATCTCCAGCTTTCGGGCAAACAGCTGATAATCACGTCGGATAAGCCGCCGGTGGAACTGAAAGACATCGAACAGCGGCTTATCACCCGTTTCAAATGGGGGTTGTCGGCCCAGTTGGTGCAACCCGACCACGAAACCAAGGTCAAGATAATCAAGGCGAAAGCGGCCAAACTGAAGACTGAACTGTCGGAGGAGGTCATCGAATTCCTTGCGAACAACATCAGCGCGAATATCCGCGAGATAGAAGGTGCGCTGTCGTCGCTCGTGGCCAACGCGGCGTTCCTGAACAAGAAAATAACCACCTCGCTGGCGAAAGAGATACTTAAAGTATACGTTAAATTCACGCAGCGTGAGATAACTACAGACCATGTAGTTAAGGTCGTGTGTGAATACCTGAGCCTGGAGTCGGAGCAGTTCAACTCGCCTAAACGCACGAGGGAGATCGCGCAGGCCCGCCAGATCGCTATGTACCTGAGCAAGAAGCACACGAAAGCTCCGCTCACAGCCATTGGTGCGGCGATCGGCGGCAAAAATCACGCTACCGTACTCCACGCCTGCAAGGCGATCTCTAACCTGATCGAAACCGACAAGAACTTCAAGCGCCAGATGGAAGAGATCGAGCGCCGGGTGCTGTCGAAGTAGGGGGCAGGCGGCGAAACCCAAGCAGAGATAGGCCTGACCCATTGCCATTTTAATATTTTAAAGGTTTTTTCGTTTATTGAAGCGGGAAAACCTTTTTTATTTCACGGCAGAAATACTATCTTTACAAAGACAGTGAAAGCCGAGAGCGATCAAAGCCTGCCTTGGATTGCCAAGGCGCATTCTGTCTTCTGCAAAGATTGGCAAAATATGTAAAGATGAAAAAACCTATACCCGGCGACAATGCACCAGGCTTCGCGGCCAAAGACCAGAACGGCAACGAAATAACGCTCGAAAACCTGCACGGCAAGCGGGTGATTCTCTATTTTTACCCCAAAGACAACACCCCCGGATGCACGGCCGAAGCATGCAGCCTGAGGGACGGGAAACGCGAACTCGAAAAAATGGGGTTCGTGATCATTGGCGTAAGCCCGGACAGTGAGCAGTCGCACCAAAAATTCGCGGAAAAACACAATCTCAATTTCACGCTGATCTCAGACCCGGATCACGCTGTCGCACAAGCGTATGGCGTGTGGGGACCCAAAAAATTCATGGGCCGCGAAACCATAGGGATGATACGCACAACGTTCATCATCGACCAAAACGGCAAGATCGAAAAAGTGTTCGACAAGGTGGATACAAAACGCCACTTCGAACAAATAGCAGATTCGTATAAATAAACTAAATAACCCAAAACAATGGCAGAGAAGAAAGAAATAAACCCGGACAAGCTGAAAGTCCTGAACGCGGTGATGGATAAGATCGAGAAGGATTTCGGCAAGGGATCGATCATGCGCATGAATAGCGAAAATATTGAAAACGTGGCCG
This sequence comes from Tidjanibacter sp., assembly GCA_031552235.1. Taxonomy (GTDB): domain Bacteria; phylum Bacteroidota; class Bacteroidia; order Bacteroidales; family Rikenellaceae; genus WRDF01. Next base: position 79,932 of record JAVBMR010000004.1, read on the forward strand.
TTATCCCGACCGGATCTATAACCCTGGACATCGCGCTCGGAGTGGGCGGATACCCAAAAGGGCGTGTGGTGGAGATATTCGGGCCGGAATCATCGGGTAAGACGACCCTCGCGCTCCATGCGATTGCCGAAGCGCAGAAGGCCGGCGGCATCGCCGCTTTCATCGACGCCGAACATGCGTTCGACAGTTTCTACGCGCAAAAACTCGGGGTGGACGTCAATAACCTGCTTGTTTCGCAGCCGGACAACGGCGAGCAGGCGCTCGAAATCGCCGACAACCTCATACGTTCGAGTGCGATAGACATCGTGGTTATCGACTCGGTGGCGGCGCTTACGCCGAAAGCCGAGATCGAAGGCGAGATGGGCGACTCGAAAATGGGGCTTCAGGCAAGGCTCATGTCGCAGGCACTCAGAAAATTGACAGCAAGCATCAGCAAAACCAAAACGGTTTGCGTATTCATCAACCAGTTGCGCGACAAAATCGGTGTGGTCTACGGAAACCCGGAAACAACCACCGGTGGTAACGCGCTGAAATTCTACGCGAGCGTCCGTATTGATATCCGAAAGGCGGCGAGCATCAAGGACGGCGACACGCAGTTAGGTTCGCGCGTGAAAGTCAAAGTTGTGAAAAACAAAGTCGCACCACCTTTCCGTAAAGCCGAATTTGACATAATGTATGGAGAGGGTATCTCGCGCATCGGCGAAATAATCGACCTTGGCGTTGAATTCAACATAATCAAGAAGAGCGGATCGTGGTTCTCTTATGGCGACACCAAACTCGGACAGGGGCGCGACGCCGTCAAAGACCTGCTCACGGACAACATCGAGTTGTCGGAAGAGATCGAGGCCAAAGTCCGCGAAGCGATGAAGGCCACAGACAAAAAATAAATTGCAGCGTTTGGGCGATAGTTATAGGCGATAGGGGATGGATTATACTGAAAAAGAGGAACTTCTGCTGGAGGAAAAGTGGCAGGAACTCTTGCGCAGCTGTCAGAAAATAGCGACAGAGGAGCGCGATTGGGACATAATCAAAAAAGCGTACTTTCTGGCGAAGGAGGCACACAAGGGTGTGCGCCGCCGCTCGGGGGAACCATACCTCATCCATCCCATCGCGGTCGCCAGGATAGTCGTCGACGAAATAGGCCTCGGCGTGAAATCGGTCGTGGCCGCGTTGCTTCACGATGTGGTCGAAGATACCTCGTACACGGTCGAGGAAATCGAAAGCATGTTCGGGGAGAAGATCGCCTCTATGGTGGACGGGCTTACGAAGATGGCCGGGGTGTTCAACTCGAACGTGTCGGAGCAGGCCGAAAATTTCCGCAAGGTCCTCCTGACGCTCTCGGACGACGTTCGGGTGATCCTTATAAAGATTGCCGACCGCCTGCACAACATGCGCACGCTCGGGTCGATGCCGCCGAACAAGCAGATCAAGATCACGAGCGAAACAATCTACCTGTTCGCCCCGCTGGCATACAGGCTCGGGTTGTACGCAATAAAAACGGAACTCGAAGACCTCAGCCTCAAATACCGTTTCCCGGAGGAATATGCCGAAATCGAATCCAAGATACAGGAATCCGAAGCGAAACGAACCGAGTTCATCGACAACTTCACCGCACCAATAATCGAAAAACTCCGCGCGAGCGGGATCGACTTTGAAATCTCAGGGCGTGTAAAAAGCATTTATTCCATCTGGATGAAAATGCAGGCGAAGCAGATACCTTTCGAGGAAATTTACGACCTCTTCGCAATCCGGATCATATTCAAGCCGACAGCCATCATCCCGGAGAAGTCACAGTGCTGGCATATATATTCGCTCATCACAGACATATACCAGCCCAAGCCCGACCGCATCCGCGACTGGGTAACTGTCCCGAAAGCAAATGGTTACGAAGCGCTGCATGCGACCGTGATGAACCCGGGGGGAGGAGAGTCGAACGAAACAGGGACATGGGTCGAAGTGCAGATCCGCTCGGACCGCATGGAAGAGATTGCCGAGCGCGGGTTCGCGGCGCACTGGAAATACAAGCACGCCTCACTCTCAAGCTCGGGCGAAGACGACTTCGACCGCTGGCTGAAGAAAGTGCGCGAAGCCCTGAACAGCCCCAGCGAGAGCGCTGTCGATTTCCTCGACAATTTCAAAATGACGCTCTATACCACCGAGGTCGTGGTTTTCACACCGCAAGGCGAGTCGCGCAAGCTTCCCAAGGGCGCCACAGCGCTCGACTTCGCGTATGAGATCCACTCGAAACTGGGGCACAAAGCCATAGGCGCCAAGATAAACCACAAGATCGAATCGATTTTCACGCCTTTGATGAACGGCGACCAGGTCGAGATCATAAGCTCCGAAAGCGCTTCGCCGAAACGCGAATGGCTCGAACATGTGACCACGGCCAAGGCACGACAATCCATCAGGAGCTATCTGAAGCGCGATACCGAAAACAACATCGAAAAAGGAATCGAGATATTCGACGCGAAGATGCGCGAGTTCGGTATTACGCCGAGCGGGCGTGTTTTCCGCAAAGTGTTGCCGGCTTATGAGTGTAAAACAAAGGACGAATTTTACAGCAAATTAGGGTCGGGGCTTATAAATCTCGACGGTATAGAAAAAATACTGAGGCAGAATTCGGCGAATAAAATGCTGAAATTCTGGACGATACAGCTATCCAAACCATTCAAGAGCAGGGCAGGGGATAGCAGGAGGCGGGCCGCGGACAAGAAAACACTTACGGTCAGCGCCGAAGAGCCGGAATTCGCGATCGCGGAGTGCTGCAACCCGATTCCCGGCGATGCCGTCGTGGGGTATAATAATCCGGATACGGGCAAAATCGACGTCCACAAAACGTCCTGTGACGTACTTACGCGGTTGGCCGCACAGCACGGCGGCCGCATTACATCGGTGCAATGGTCGAGCCATAAGGCGATGTCCTATCTCGCCACGCTGGAATTCAGGGGGATAGACAGGATCGGGGTTCTTATGGAACTTTCGCAGGTTATTACCGGCGAGCTGAATATTAACATCCGCGAGATGCATATTCAAAGCCACGACGGAATTTTCGAAGGTTTTGTCAGCGTTTATGTCAAGGGGACGGACGATGTGAACAATATGATCGAGAAGGTAAGTCAGATTAAAGGAATAGAGAAGGTGAAACGCGCTAACAGCATAAAAGAACAAGAGTTATGAGTCAAATAATTATATTCGTCATCGCTTTGATAGTAAGCGTGATAATTTCCGTTATCAAGAAAAAAAATGCGCAAGCGATGGGCGCTCCGGCGCCTAAGCGCGAATCTGACGCGTGGGAGGATATTGTGGCAAAATACGAGGTTACAAGCGACCCCGTCATGGAAGAAGCCAATACTTCATATGAAACTTCAATTGAAGACATTGAACTCATTGAGGCAGAGAAAATAAGGCAAAAAAGGATGGCCAAGATCGAGGAAAGGAATATTAAAAGTAAAATACGTCCTATTGAAGTAAAAGTAGAGGTAGAACCAGATCAGTCGCCAAGTACAAGAATAAGTGATATTGCCGAGCGTTTTAATATCTCAGACGCAGTTATTTACAGCGAAATACTTAAACCAAAATTTTAAGTGCATGGAAAGTATATTTTCACGCATAGCAAAAGGTGAGATCCCAAGCTATAAAGTTGCCGGAAATGAAAAATTCTACGCATTCCTGGATATTAATCCGATACAACCGGGACATACCCTGGTTATTCCGCGCGAGCAAACAGACTACATATTCGACCTCGACGACAAGACACTCGCCGAGATGATCGTTTTTGCAAAGCATGTTGCAAAGCAAATTAAGGCGAAAATCCGATGCAATAGAGTGGCCCTTGTTGTGATCGGACTTGAAGTTCCACACGCTCACATCCACTTGATCCCAATCAATAAAGAAGGGGATGTAGATTTTCAAAAGAAACTGAATCTGTCCACCGAAGAAATGAAGAAAATATCGACCCTGCTACAAATGTAATAGAGTAGGATAGCCCCCATTTTGAATGTGCCACCTGTAATGGGTGGCTTTTTTCGACATTACACTGATTACAAATGTAATCAAACTACAAGTGATGCAATACACCGAACATGTAGTGGTTATATAATTTAACATCACATATGTATGTATTGTATTATCAGGCTGTTGTATGCTTTTATTGCATTAAAAGTTTAAGTGTATGGCGCTATGTGTGCATATATTCAAGATGCGACTATCTTTTCATTTCATTAATTACACATTAAATACATGTAATCAGACGGTTATGATATCTTATGTGCACTAAAAATTTAAATTCATTACTGATTGACCATAGATTATTATCCTGAAGATTTTTCGTGTTCAACGACTAAATATTTATATTTGTAACAATGAAAGACAGATTACTTGAATTCATGAATAGAGAACAGGTTTCGGCATCGAAACTTGCCGAAATTATAGACGTACAGGCGTCGTCTATCTCCCATATCCTGACAGAAAGGAATAAACCTGGGTTTGAGTTTTTAGTGAAGCTATTTGCGGCCTTTCCAAAACTGAACCCCAAATGGCTGATGCTTGGGAATGGCCAAATGTATCTTGACGGACAGCCAGAAAGAAATATGAATGAAATTCAATCTGAAAATCCGGAGACGGCAAGTCAACCACAGCAGTCCGACACACGCAAAATCGAAAAAATCATAATATTTTTTTCAGACAATACTTTCGAAACCTATAAAAAGGAATAATCACCCAAAATAAATTCAAGCATCAGGCAGTTACGCATAATGGGCATTATGTCAAATAGAATTATCTGTCAAAGACTCCATATCTGTTTTTGATGCATTTTTTGTATCTTTGTTAATTATTAAAAAACCACATGAAAAACAGACAAAAGGTATTTGCAGTCATAGCGGCCATCTCATTGGGCACCTTTCTCACATGGTATCTGCAGGTCTATAAGAATAAAAATGTTGTTGACGCAAAGAAGAAAGGGAAATTAATTGCAACTATTCCTCCATTAAAATATATTGCAAATCAGATTGTTGGTAGTGATTTCGACATCATTACCCTACTCCCTGAAGGTGTATCGCCGGAAACATATGAACCAACCCCTCAGCAAATAATCGCTGCGTCTGAAGCGGAAATAATTTTTGCTACCGGCCTTCTCGATTTCGAAAAAACCATAATCGAAAAAATTAAGAACAACACAAAGGCCTCTGTTTCAATTCTTTCGCAAAATATACAACTGATCGAAGATTCTGTTGAGCATTCAAGTGCCGATCATGCTCATAATCATGGCGTTGACCCCCATATATGGACTTCATTACGCTGCTTGAAGAGGATGGCCGACAATGCCTATGGCAATATAAAAGCACTATATCCGGATTCAAGCAAATATCACGACAATTACCTCCAGTTTGTCGATCGTATCGAGCAGGCGGACATGTCTGTAGCCGGAAATATTGCCGAATCAGACATAAAGTATTTCTTTATATACCACCCAGCATTAACCTATTATTCACATGATTACAACATTTTGCAGATTGCCTTGGAGAATGAGGGAAAGGAACCGACGGCCGATCATATGAGATCAGTAATAGAGCTGGCGAAACAAGATTCGACCAAGATTATATTGTATCAAAAGCAATTAACCCAGTCTGTGGTGGCCACCATCGCAAGGGATATCAACGCAGAACCTGTCGCTTTTGATCCTTTGTGCGAGGATGTAATTCAGAATATATTGTGGGTCACAGGGAAAATTACCGGGCGATGAGCTATATTTCAATATCAAACCTGTCTGTTTCGTATGACGGCAAGGTCGCATTGGATGATGTAAATTTAACGATAGAACCAACTGATTTTCTTGGAGTTATCGGCCCTAACGGCGGCGGTAAAACAACCTTGGTAAAGGCAATCCTGGGTTTGATCCCATATAATGGCAAGGTTGTTTTCGACCGGGAGCTTATTGTGGACGGCAAACCGAATATCGGCTATCTGCCGCAAATCACGGAATTCGATACGTCATTTCCAATATCTGTGACAGATGTTGTGGTGTCGGGGCTTCAGAAACACGGGTGGGTTCGTTTTGGCAAAAACGAGTACCGGCTTGCTGCAGAGATTATAGAAAAAGTCGGGATAGGCCATATCGCGTCGATGCCTATCGGAGCCATATCTGGCGGCGAAATGCAACGCGCCCTACTCTGCAGGGCTATAATTTCCGATCCCAAGCTTTTGATACTCGATGAACCGGCTAATTTTGTCGATAATAAATTCGAGAAGGAACTGTATAGAATATTGCAAAAACTTAACGAGAAGATGGCGATAATGATGGTTTCGCACGATATAGGGACTATTACGAGTGTAGTCAAGAATATCGTATGCGTGAACAAGCACGTTCATCGGCATCGCTCCAATATCATAACTCCTGAACAACTTAAAAATTATGATTGCCCGATACAACTCATAACCCATGGAGACATCCCTCATATAGTCCTGGAATCACATAATTAAGCATGCGATCTTAAAGTAATAATTCAATTAAAGCAAGACTTTAATTAAATCATTACTTTAAGGCATGGCTAGCAGCATGAAAAAAAGCATCCGAATTTCTCGGATGCTTTTTTTATTATATATGCAATAATTTATTTTATGTCGCTCAGTTTTTCGAACAAAGAATCAACCCCTGAAAACATATCCCTTCTGATCTGAGCATAATGTTTTTTAACCAGGCTCCTGTTGTTTTTTTCCGCCGGAGAATTTGCCCTGTCGAACAATTCATTGCGAAGATCGACAGCTCCCTGAATTACCTCGATCGCCTTGTCTTTTTTCTCTGGGTGGAAATATATCGTAAAATAACTGTCTTCCAAAACCTGCTCCATCAGATAATCTATATCCTTTTTCAGCATCCTTAAACTTGCCATATCTTTTCTTTTAAAAATTAGTTTATGCAAATATATGAAATTTAAGATAGATTCCAAAGAAAACTACCCATATAGCAAATTGAACTTTTAGTTCATATCATTGAATGTATCACCAACAAAATCAATGATATCGGCACTATTCATGGCTTCCTCTCCATAATAATTGGCCGCCTTTTCTCCCGCCGCCCCATGAACATAAACTCCTAACAATGCCGCTTCTTCGGGCGTATATCCTCTTGCAACAAGCCCGGTTATCAGTCCCGTCAATACATCGCCGCTCCCGCCTTTTGCCATGCCCGGCGTCCCTGTCGGGTTGAAGAATACCTGCCTGTCAGGCATGCAGATCATGGAATACGCCCCTTTGACAACCACAACCGACTTGAGTGCAATGGCCAAGTCCGAGGCCTTGTTTATTTTTTCTTCTTCCCCACTCCAGTCGCCGACCAGCCGCCGCAATTCACCAGGATGCGGCGTCAAAACAGAGCCAACGGGAATAAATTCACGCATTGATGAGTGTAATGCAATGATATTCAGTGCATCTGCATCAAGAACAATGCCATGCCTGCTTTGTTTCAGAAGCTCCGCTAATGCCTTCGTTGTCTGCGTGGCCTTTCCCAACCCACAGCCAATCCCGATCGACGCATATTTATCCAATTCCTCCGGCACTGTTGAGAAATAATCTTCGGGGTCGATGCTCAACATTGCCGATGGGGCATTGGATGTGACCGAAACAGCTCCGTCTTTGGGTACATGCGTAGTCACGAGTCCGCATCCGGAGCGCAGCGCCGCGCTCGTCGAAAGCACGGCCGCGCCATACATTCCCTTGGAGCCGCATATGAGCAATGCGTGTCCGTAAGTTGCTTTATGTGAGAACTTAGCGCGCTTTTTAGTAAAGTTTTGAATTAAGTTAGGCGTGACGTATGAATATGATGTTCCGGCAACTTGCATATATTTTTCATCGAGGCCTATCGGCACGATTTCGATCTCGCCGCAGCACTCGCCTGCCTCCGGCAAAAGCATCGCAAGCTTCGGGAATTCTATCGTCAATGTCAGGTCGGCATGTACAATATGGTCTGGATTATTGCCGAATTCTGTCTTCATACCGGATGGCATGTCTATGGAAATTACATAATGGCTGCAGCTATTGATCTGATCTACAACGTCTTTATAATCCCGGGCAAGCTCCCCTTTCACCCCTGAACCGAGCAGGGCGTCAATTATAACAATCTCATAATCATCAGAATGCGGCGGAATTTCTTCTATCAACCGCACATTGTCAGGCAGCCGGTCAAAATTAAACCGGCAATCTTCGCTTAATTCCACCGGCCGTGAGGCCATCATGACAAAACAGTTGAAACCGGCATTTCCCAGCATGCGCGCCATCGCCAACCCATCGCCGCCGTTATTGCCTTTCCCTATAACGAACACAAGCATTTTTTCAACCTCTGTCCGTTGCGCAACTGTCTGGGCCATAGCCTCTGAAGCCCGTTCCATTAAACCAATGGATTCAATAGGTTCATGCGCTATAGTATTGTTGTCAAGTTCCTTTATCTGGCTTCCAATCAAGATTTTCATGGGGATCATTTTAATACAAACCTACTAAAAATAAATGAAAAAGAGGCCGCGAAGCCTCTTTTCATAATATGTTGCCGGTGGCTTAGGACCCGAAGTCGTCGAACATAATGTTTTCGGATGGAACACCAAGGCTGTCAAGCATTTTGAATACAGCGGCGTTCATCATGGGAGGCCCGCAGAGGTAGTATTCAATATCTTCCGGCGCATCGTGATTCTTCAGGTAGTTGTCGAAAATAACCTGATGGATGAACCCGACATAGCCTTTCCAGTTGTCTTCCGGCTTCGGTTCAGAGAGCGCTATGTTAAACTTAAAGTTCGGGTTATCGCTCTGAATTTTCTCAAAATCAGGTTCATAGAAAATTTCGCGCTTGCTGCGCGCACCATACCAGAACGTTGCCGGCACTTTCGTGTGTTTCGTCATGAACAAGTCGAAGATATGCGAACGCATGGGAGCCATGCCTGCCCCGCCACCAATGAACATCTTCTCGTTCTGGGTCTCCTTGATAAAGAATTCCCCATAAGGCCCTGAGATAGTTATCTTATCTCCCGGTTTAAGTGAATAGATGTAAGACGAACATATACCGGGATTTACACTTGCGAAAGCTCCGGCATTTCTGTCCCATGGCGGGGTCGCGATACGGATATTCAGCATCACAATATTACCCTCAGCCGGGTGGTTGGCCATCGAGTAGGCGCGGAACGTAGGCTCCGGGTTTTTGGTCACAAGCCCCCACATATTCATCTGGTCCCAATCCTCGCGGTACTGCTCCTCAACATCGAAATCGCTGAATTTGATCTCGTCGTACTTCGGGACATCTATCTGTATGTACCCGCCCGAACGGAATTTAAGTTCCTCTCCCACAGGTAGTTTAACCACGAATTCCTTGATAAATGTAGCGACGTTATGGTTCGAAACCACCTCGCACTCCCATTTTTTCACGCCAAGCACCTCTTCCGGCACATGTATCTTCATGTCCTCTTTCACTTTGACCTGGCAACCAAGGCGCCATTTGTCCTTCTGTTCGCGACGCGTGAAGAAGTTCACCTCGGTGGGGAGAATCTCGCCCCCACCCTCAAGCACCTGGCATTTGCACATCCCGCACGAACCGCCACCACCGCATGCCGACGGCAGGAAGATGCCGTTGTTCGAAAGTGTCGTCAGGAGCGTCGAACCAGACTCGACGGTCAGGATCTTTTCATCATCGTTCACGTTGATCGTGACGTTGCCCGAACTCGTGAGCTTCGCCTTTGCATAGAGCAGGATGCCCACAAGCACCATTACCACCGCAAGGAAAGCTGCAATAGCTACTATAATTGTCATACTCATCTCAATCTCTCCTATCCTTTAGAGTTGAATCCCGAGGAAGGTCATGAACGCTATCCCCATCAACCCGGTGATTATGAATGTGATACCTGCGCCTTTGAGCGGGGCCGGGATCTGCGAATAAGTGACCCTTTCGCGAATAGCGGCCATCATAATGATAGCAAGCCACCAACCGATACCGGAACCGAGGCCATAGCAGGTTGCCTGGCCGAGGCTTACGAATTCCCTCTCCTGCATGAAGAGCGATCCCCCCATGATCGCGCAGTTAACGGCTATGAGCGGCAGGAAGATCCCGAGGGTGTTGTAAAGTCCCGGGGCGAATTTTTCCACGACCATTTCCACAAGCTGCACGAACGCCGCGATCACGGCGATGAACACGATAAAACTGAGGAAGCTGAGGTCGATCCCGGTCATTTCGGAGCTTATCCAGCTCAGTGCGCCTTCTTTGAGTACGTATTCGTTAAGGAGCCAGTTGAGCGGCACGGTCATCGTCATCACGAATATGACGGCGATCCCGAGGCCCATAGCCGTTTTCACGCTCTTGCTTACGGCAATGTAGGAACACATCCCGAAGAAGTAGGCGAAAACCATGTTGTCGATAAAGATCGACTTTATAAATATATTAAAACTCTCCATATACTTTCGCCTTTAATTATTTCTCTATCAGGTCTTTTTTCCAACTGCGGTGTACCCAGATGATGATACCCACGATGATCAGCGCCATAGGGGGCAGCAGCATCAGGCCGTTGTTCGAATAGCCGGCCTCATAGAAACTCTGCGGTATTACCTGATAGCCCCAAAGGGTTCCGGCGCCTAAAAGTTCGCGGAAAATACCTATTATAATAAGTATCAACCCGTAGCCCACCCCGTTGCCGACGCCGTCGAGGAACGATGGCCACGGTTTGTTGCCGAGGGCGAACGCTTCCACGCGCCCCATCAATATACAGTTCGTAATTATAAGCCCCACGAACACAGATAGTTGCTTGCTAATATCGTAAACATAAGCTTTGAGTACCTGGTCTACGAGGATTACAAGGAACGCGATGACCACGAGCTGCACGATTATGCGTATACGCCCAGGCACAGAGTTGCGCAGCAGCGACATTATCAGGTTTGCGAACGCCGTCACAACAGTCACCGACACAGCCATCACGAACGCCGGCTGGAGTTTTGCCGTAACCGCGAGTGCCGAGCAGATACCGAGTATCTGCACCACCACTGGGTTGCTCGCGCTCAACGGGCCGAGCATCAGTTGCCTGTTCTTAGCCGAGAACAATGGCTCTTTATCTTTATTACTCATTTTCTTCGACTGTTAAAGGTTCGTCATGTTCGATAACTGGAAGCACAGGATTTGATTCATCTACGATCTTTCCATCGTTCTCGTCAAGAACGGGTGAAGAAGCTATGGCCCCATTTTTATGTTTCTCTATGAACCCAGCATAGCCTTTAAGATTCGTCACGAGCATATTCTGAACGCCCTTGCTCGTGATAGTGCCACCACTAATGGCGTCAACCGCATTGGGATTTCCGGCGGATGAACCGGCGCCCTTGAGTACGCTTACGCCTACGATTTCGTTGCCGTCGAAAATGCTTTTGCCTTTGAACTGACCCTGAAAAGCAGGCGTCGCTATCTCGGCGCCGAGTCCCGGCGTTTCGCCTTTATGGGCAAATACGACACCTGAAATTGTCGCCATGTCGCTTTCGAGTGCGAGGTAGCCCCAGATCGGCCCCCAAAGCCCCGAGCCCCACAACGGAAGTATGTAAAGTATTTCGCCCGAGTCTTTCTTGCCCACGAACACCGGAAGCACGCGCTGTTCTTCGGGTTTCGCGTATTCGGCCTTGAGGCTTCCGAGGAGTACGAACGCATCCGCGCCTTCGACCTTGTCGCCTTTGGCGTCCACCGCGAAACTTTCGGTTATATACTTGGCATACTGCTCGTTGATGTAGGCGGTTTTGTCTTTGGCCTTGTCGGCGTCCTGCCCCTGCCCGATCGACATAAGGATCGCGCCTTTGGTCTCATTGTCCTGATTGGCCTTCTGCTTCGGCTGGAGCGAGAGCGACGCGAACGCCAGCACGAGCGCTACGATCACGACCATCACGACCGAGTATATTATTATATATGTATTACTGTTCTTGTTCATCTCGCGTCCTCCTTATGCTTTAACGGTTTTGAGCCTCTTGTTGCGGCGCTTCACGTTGGCCTCGACCACATAGTGGTCAACCAGCGGGGCCAGCGCGTTCATAAAGAGGATCGAGAGCATCATTCCTTCCGGATACCCGGGATTCACCACACGCACCAGCACCGCGATAGCCCCGATCAGGAACCCGCAGATGAATTTACCCTTGTTGGTTTGCGATGCCGTCACCGGGTCGGTGGCCATGAAGACCGCCCCGAACGCGAACCCGCCCATTACAAGGTGGTAATACGCAGGCATATCCATGTAGGCGTTGCCGCCTATCGCGTTGAACAGCAAGCCCATCAGAAGTCCGCCGGCAAACACGCTGGTCATGATGCGCCAGCTTGCCACGCCCGACCAAAGCAGGATCACGGCACCCAGCAGGATCGCGATAACCGACGTTTCGCCGATACTTCCCGGGATCGTACCTATTATCATATCGCCGAGCGAATAGCCTCCGAAATTGAGTGTCCCGCTCGAAACGCTTTCAGACAGCGTCGTGAGCGGTGTCGCACCAGAAAAACCGTCTATGTAGGCTCCGGCTTTGCCAAATCCCCTCACCCACACGGTCTCGCCCGAAATGAATGGTGTGTATGCGAAGAATACGAACGCGCGTGCCAAAAGCGCCGGGTTGAAGATGTTCATCCCCGTTCCGCCGAACACTTCCTTGCCTATGATGACCGCGAAAGCTACCGCCACCGCAACCATCCAAAGCGGCACGTCGATAGGCATGATAAGCGGGATAAGCATACCGCTCACAAGGAAACCTTCGTTGATTTCGTGTCCGCGCACCTGCGCGAAAATGAATTCGATCCCCAGACCCACTATATAAGATACGAGTATCAGCGGGAGGACCCTCCAGAACCCGTACCACCAGCAGCCGAGTATCGACTCTGCTTGGGCGAGTTCGCCTATCGCGCGAAAATGCTGGAGCCCGGTGTTGTACATCCCGAACAGCAGCGCCGGCATCAGCGCGATGACTACCATTATCATCACCCTCTTCGTGTCGTTCACGTCCCTTATGTGGGCGCCCTTTTTCGTCACGGCGTTCGGAACGAAAAGGAACGTCTCGAAACCGTCGAACGTCGAGTGCAGCCAGCTGAACCGGCCGCCCTTCTCGAACTGGGGCTTGAACTTATCTACTATATTCCTGAGTTTTTTCATGCTTATCCAAGTTCTTGAATCATAAGGTTAATACCGTCGCGCACAGTCTGTTGGATATCGTTTTTCGACGGGTCTACGAATTCGCAAAGCGCCAGGTCCTCTTCCACTATCTCGTAGATCCCGAGGTTTTCCATTTTGTCTATATCCTTGGCGAGTATCGCTTTGAGAAGGTACATCGGGTAGATATCCATCGGCACATAGCGTTCGAAAAGGCCGGTCACGATATAGGGGCGGTGTCCGCCGTGCAGGTTGGTGTCGAGTACGTATGTCTTCTTCGGGCACAACCACGAGAAGTAAGACCTTGAAACCGAGAACTTATCGCAGCGCGGCATCGCCCAGCCGAGGAATTCGTACTTGTCGCCTTCCGGGATGACCGTTACCTGGTTCGTGTTGAAAGCGATGTAACCGCGCGGGTCGGCCTTCCTGCCCGAAAGCACGTTGCCGCTGATGATCCTGACTTTATCGTTGCGTCCCTGGCGCTTGATGTTGCCGCACAGAAGCGACACGAAAGGAGCGCCTGACACAGCTTTAACATATACAGGTTCAATGAGTTCCGAACCGGTAAGTGCGTAAACCTTCGTCATGTCGAGTTTGCCGGTATTGATCAGGCGGCCTATTATGGCGACAGCCTGAATATCAATCGTCCACACTACCTCCCCTTTATTGACAGGGTCTACGTGATGTATCTGAACACCCACGTTACCGGCAGGATGCGGGCCTTTAAAGGCAGTTTTTTCCGCATTCGCCACTTTCGAAACCGCACCGTCAGCACCGGCCTTGACACCTAAATGCACCTTGCCTGCGGTAAGTTTTTTGAGCGCTTCGAAACCGGCTTTGAGATTTTCTTCCTCTCCTGCAAGCGCGAAATCCATGTCCGGCGCAAGCGGCGCAGAATCGAATCCCGATACGAAAATGGCTTTCGGCTCGTCGGCCGGGTTGGCCACGATGCCGTAAGGGCGCTGCGTGACGAAAGGCCACAAACCGCTCCCAAGCAACAACTCCTTCACATCCTCTTTCGAGGTTTTCTCGACAGGTTTGATGTCGAATTTCTCGCTGGTCTGCTTCCCGTCGGCGTTTATCGCCACGAAAAGTACTTTTCGTTTATCTCCCCTCGTGATGCAATCCACAGTCCCGCTGACGGGCGACGTGAAAAGTATCTCGGGATGATACTTGTCGAAAAAGAGGGGGGTCCCCGCTTTCACGGCATCGCCGGGCCGCACGAGCAGCTTCGGCACGACGCCCGAGAAATCGAGCGGCGACACGCCGTAACTCTCGGCCATTGGAAGCTCGACTATACGCCTTTCCGCCTCCCCCGCCAGCTTGATGTCGAGACCTCTTTTAAGTTTGATTATTTTCGACATTCGGTTATGGATTTTATTTTGTTTGGTATTGAGTTTTCAGGATTTTGTTAAAACGCAGCAAATTTACATTTTTATTTCCTGAAAATACCAAGTCGTTGTGATTTTTTTCACAATAATTGCAAGCGTACGTTATTTGCTGTACAATGCATTAATTAATAATTATTTATGCGCTTGCAAAAACTGTCCGGAATAAGATTTTAAACCTGCAGCTAACTGTCGGATTCAATAGAAAAACTTATATTTGTATCATGATTTCCAATCCTGCGACAATGGAAGGCACTTGTTTTATTGATTTACATACACACGCGCAACACACTGATTCATTGTGTGTAATATCATATGAGGTTGGCTCGGGGAAGCCGTTTCCCGACTCCGATTTCGTGAGCGCCGGAGTGCACCCCTGGGATGCGGAAAAGGTCGACATGAACGATGCCGTGCGGTTTCTCGAAACGGCGCAGGTTGCAGCCATAGGCGAGATCGGGCTTGATTTTTCGCGCGATATCGACCGCGGGCGGCAGGAGGAGGTTTTCAGGGCGCAGCTTGAGGTTGCAGCGCGACGCGGCCTGCCGGTCATACTGCACTGTGTCAGAGCGCATAACGAGATCCTGCGAATACTCCCTGAATACCACCTCAAAGCGGTGGTATTTCATGGCTACACCGGCAGTAAGGAACTCACTGCAACTATCACGGGTAAAGGATATTACATATCATTAGGTGAACGATCGCTCGAATCTGACAAAACCATCGAATCAATACGTAGGACAGATGCCGGTTTCATGTTCGCCGAAACCGATACTTCAGACATTCCCATTGAAGCCATTTATAACTCCATAGCAGTTATCAAAAAAGTTGAAGTGACAGAACTTAAAACATTAATTTACAATAATTTCAAAAAAATATTCGGATGAGTATGGATAGTATCCCGGGGTGGCTTGAGCGCACGGAACTTTTGCTCGGGAAGGAAAAATTGAACGTCCTTAGGGATGCGCATGTGCTTGTCGTGGGGCTTGGGGGCGTGGGGGCATATGCCGCCGAAATGATCGCGAGAGCAGGCGTTGGACGTATGACAATCGCCGATGCCGACATGGTTTCCGAAAGCAATATCAACCGCCAGCTCATCGCACTCCACTCCACAGTCAATTCATATAAGACTGATCTTGTGAAAGAAAGGCTTCTCGATATAAACCCAAACATTAACATAAACGCGATAACGAAATACATAAGGGACGATGATACCGACCTCTTGCTGGACGCTGCGAAATATGATTATGTGGTCGATGCGATCGACACTCTTTCACCGAAAGTGAACCTGATCAAAGGCGCCCTCGACAAGCATATTCCGCTCGTAAGTTCCATGGGGTCAGGAGCAAAGACCGACCCCGCGCAAGTCCGTATCGGCGATATTTCCAAGACGCACCACTGCCCTCTCGCCCACATGTTGCGCAAAAGACTCCACAAACTTGGCATACATAAGGGTTTTCAGGCCGTTTTCTCACCCGAACCCGTTCGCGAAGGCTCGATGATAATCGCCGAGGAAACGAATAAAAAATCGAACGTGGGCACAATATCCTACATGCCCGCGATATTCGGATGTTTTTGTGCGTCGGTCGTTATCAGAGGTTTAATTAACGAAATCTAAGTATTTGCTATGTAAATAAATAACACGATCAAAAAAGGAACGGTTTTTGCGCCTCGCATGCTCGAAAACACACTTATAAAATCAGAAAAATGGAACGCAAAATAGTATTCCTCGACGAAGCGACCATCCCCGGTGTGGATATAACCCCGATAAAATCATTGGGCAGCTATTCGGCTTTTGACGAAACCCCGGCCGACAAAATGGTCGAGCGCTGTCGCGGCGCCGAAATCGTCATCACGAACAAAACCCAGCTGAAAGCTGATGTGATATCGCAACTCCCTGATCTTAAACTCATATGCGTCGCCGCTACGGGAATGAACAATATAGACCGAGATGCGGCAAAGGGGGCCGGCATAGAGGTCATGAACGCCGGCAACTACTCATCACATGCAGTTGCTGAATACACAATACTTTCATTACTTGCACTTTACCGTCAAATAATTTTTTATGACGATTATGTGAAAAGCGGCAGATATGCCAAATCGAAAACATTTTCAAACGCAGAACGCGAAGCACACGAACTATACGGCAAAAAATGGGGGATCATCGGGCTTGGCAATATCGGCAAAACCGTTGCTAACCTCGCATCGGCATTCGGCTGCGAAGTAGCATATTACTCCACCTCGGGAGTGCATGACGATCCGGACTACAAACGGGTGGAATTGGAAGCCCTTCTTGGCGACTCGGACATCGTCTCGATACATGCCCCACTCAGTCGCAAAACATTCCACATGCTTGATTATCATCAATTTTCGTTAATGAAACCGAGTGCCATTGTAGTGAACGCCGCACGCGGCAGCCTTATAAACGAGGATGGGCTGGCAAGGGCGCTGAACGATGGACTGATAGCTGGAGCGGCGGTCGATGTATATAGCGCCGAGCCCATTAAAGCGGATAATCCGCTTTTTTCGGTCAATGACAAACACCGGCTTATCACGACGCCCCATATCGCATGGTCTACAAATGAGTCCCTGCAAAGGCTTATCGACACGGTGGCTGAAAATATCAAAACCTATCTTTCGAGAACAAAGAATCCGGACTGATTCAGTCCGGATTCTTTATATAATGTTACGCCTTAAATATTGCATCAGCAAGAAAAAGTGCTGTTTACACCACTACAATTCAACCAAAGCTTTACCTGTCATTTCTTTCGGTTGACCCACACCCAGCATTTTAAGAAGGGTTGGAGCGACATCGGCGAGAACCCCGTTGCCGACACTTTTAACCCTGTCCGAAACCACGATTATCGGCACCGGATTAAGCGAGTGGGCCGTATTGGGCGATCCGTCCTGGTTCACCGCGTTGTCGGCATTACCGTGGTCGGCAATGATAACAACCTCATAACCATTCTTTTTCGCCGTTTCAACCACTGCCTCAGCACACTCGTCTACCGCTTTGACCGCTTTCTCGATAGCCTCATATATGCCTGTATGCCCCACCATGTCACCGTTTGCGAAGTTAAGGCAGATGAAGTCAAATCTCTGGGTATCAAGCGCTTTTACGAGGGCGTCTTTAACTTCGTAGGCACTCATCTCGGGCTGGAGGTCGTATGTAGCGACTTTCGGAGATGCTATAAGTATGCGTTCCTCGCCGTCGAATTCGGCTTCGCGGCCGCCGTTAAGGAAGAATGTCACATGGGCGTATTTTTCGGTTTCAGCGATACGCAGCTGTTTTAAACCAAGGCTTGAGATAAACTCGCCTATCGTATTGTTTACATTGTCTTTATCAAATAAAATATGAAGGCCTTTGAACTTGGCGTCATACGGCGTCATCGTGCAGTAATACAGCGGCAGTGTTTGCATCCCCTGTTCCGGCATATCCTCCTGTGTCAACACGCTCGTAATTTCCTTGGCGCGGTCGTTGCGGTAGTTGAAAAAAATCACCATATCGCCCTCCTGGATGGTTGCAAGGGTGTTTCCGAAAGCGTCAGTCGCAACAATGGGCTTGATAAACTCGTCCGTCACCCCTTCGTCATAAGACTTTTGGACCGCGGCTGCCATATCATCAGCTTTCTCTCCTACCCCGTTGACCAGCAAATCATAAGCCACCTTGACACGCTCCCATCTCTTGTCGCGGTCCATCGCATAATAGCGGCCGATGATCGACGCAATCTTGCCAGCTGATTTCTCCATGTGGTTCTCAAGCTGTTCGATAAAACCTTTGCCGCTCTTCGGGTCAGTGTCGCGACCGTCCATAAAACAGTGAACAAAAGTTTTTTCGATGCCGTATTCTTTCGAAATATCGCACAGTTTCATGAGATGGTCGAGCGAACTATGAACGCCGCCGTCAGACACAAGTCCCATAAAATGAACCTGCTTGCCGTTTTTCTTGGCATAATCGAACGCAGCGACGATCTCAGGATTGTTCATTATCGAGTTGTCGGCGCACGCCATATTGATCTTCACGAGGTCCTGATAAACCACGCGTCCGGCCCCGATATTGAGGTGGCCAACCTCCGAGGTGCCCATCTGCCCGTCCGGCAGTCCTACATTAACGCCACTCGTAAGAAGCTGCGCATGAGGATACTTAGCCTCAAGTCCTTTTATGTATTTCGGGTCCGCAGACCACACCACGTCGCCTTTCGAATGATTGCCAATCCCCCATCCGTCGAGGATCATCAGCAAAACTTTGTTGTTTTTCATCGTCTTATATCCTATTTATTCATTTGAGCCTTAACCAGTTCCTTCGCTTTGACGATCGCTTTCTCCAGACCTTCGGGAGATTTACCGCCAGCCGTCGCGAAGAACGGCTGTCCGCCGCCGCTGCCATTGATCTCTTTGGCTGCTTCGCGCACAATTTGCGAGGCGTTAACTCCCTGACCAACAATCTCATCACCCAGCATCACCGAAAGTATCGCTTTACCATCGAAATTCGATCCGACAATAAATACGAGCTTCGGCACCCTTTGGCGCAACGCGAACGCTATATTTTTAACCATGTCGGCCTGTACATCCATTTGGTGGGCGTAAAGCACAATGCCGTCCTCCTCTTTCATTTCCTGCGCGAGTTTGTCCGTCATCGTGCTGATGTGTTCCTTGCGGTACTGCTCCATCTGGCGCGTCAGTTCTTCGTTTTCTTCGAACACTTTTTTGATGGCCTGCATGACCGACGGGTTCTGGACAAAACCCTGAACCTCACGCATAACATCCTCTACCTTATGGAAATAGTTTTCAGCAGCCTCTCCCGTAACAGCTTCGATACGGCGCACACCGGCCGAAATCGCACCTTCGGACACGATCTTGAACAACCCGATGTTACCCGTAGCGCTCACATGTGTGCCGCCGCAAAGCTCGACCGAAGTCCCGAACTTGATGACCCGGACGTTAGCACCGTATTTTTCGCCGAAAAGCATCATCGCACCCATCTCTTTCGCCTCGTCGATCGGGCACTCGCGGTTTTCGACAAGTCCGAAGTTCATGCGTATCTTGCGGTTGACCGCTTTTTCCACCTCGCGCAACTGTTCGTCAGTCACTTTGCTGAAGTGCGAGAAGTCGAAACGCAGGTAGTCGGCATTGACCAGCGAGCCTTTCTGCTCCACATGTTCGCCGAGGATCGAGCGGAGCGCTTCGTGCATCAGGTGAGTAGCTGTATGATTGTTAGCCACTGAGTTACGCTTATCGACATTAACCACAGCTTTAAATGTCGCCTTGATGTTGCCGGGAAGTTCCGAGGCGATATGGACCGTAAGGTTGTTCTCTTTTTGGGTGTCGGTAATGGCCACACGCTTGCCGTCGGCTTCGATATACCCGGCATCGCCGACCTGGCCGCCTGAATTTCCGTAGAACGGTGTTTTGTCGAACACCAGTTGGTAGTACGACTTGCCTTTGGTCTGTATCTGACGGTATTTAGCTATGCGCACATCCTCCACCAACGTGTCGTAACCCACAAAAACACTCTCTTTTATAGGCATGAGTTCTTCCCAGTCGCCTGTTTCGACCGCTGCGGCATTGCGCGAGCGGTTCTTCTGCGCTTCGAGTTCTTTCTCGAAAGCAGGCAGGTCGATCTTCATATCGTTCTCACGGGCAATGAGTTCCGTGAGGTCGATGGGAAAACCGAAAGTATCGTACAGCGTAAAAGCGTCGCTGCCGGAGATTGTGTCGCCCCCGGCCTTTTTAGCTTTCTCAATTATATTGTCGAGCAGATTGATACCTGTGGCGAGTGTATGCAGGAACGTCCTTTCTTCTTCCTGTATCACGCTGAAAATAAGCGCTTTTTGAGCCGTCAGTTCAGGAAATTGTTTACCCATGTTTTCCGCCAGCACATCGACCAGCTTGCAGATAAACGGCTCCTTGAAACCGAGGTAAGTATAACCGTAACGCACCGCGCGGCGCAGGATGCGGCGGATAACATAACCGGCCTTGACGTTCGAGGGCAGCTGCCCGTCGGCGATCGAGAAAGCGATGGCACGCAGGTGGTCGGCAATCACTCGCATGGCGATGTCGGCTTTCTGTTCTTCGCCGTATTTCATGCCGGCCATTTCGGCCAGTTTACATATCGTGGGCTGGAAAATATCGGTATCGTAGTTGCTCTGCTTGCCCTGGAGTATCATGCAAAGGCGTTCGAAGCCCATCCCTGTGTCGACATGTTTCGCCGGAAGCGATTCGAGCGAACCGTTGGCCCGGCGGTTGAACTGCATGAACACGAGGTTCCATATCTCGATCACGAGGGGGTTGTCCTTGTTCACAAAGTCGCGTCCCGGGATCTTGGCGCGCTCGGCATCGCTGCGCAGATCGTAATGCACCTCGCTGCAAGGGCCGCAGGGGCCTGTGTCGCCCATTTCCCAGAAGTTATCTTTCTTATTCCCGTCGAGAATGTGATCTTCTGGCAGAAATTGTTTCCAATATTCGTAAGCCTCCACGTCACGCGGTACGCCGTCTTCGGCATTTCCCTCGAACACAGTGACATACATACGCTCGGGCGACAGTTTCAATACATCGACAAGCAACTCCCACGCCCATTCTATGGCTTCTTTTTTGAAGTAATCGCCGAACGACCAGTTGCCGAGCATTTCGAACATGGTGTGGTGATAGGTATCATGGCCAACTTCTTCGAGGTCGTTGTGCTTTCCCGAAACGCGCAGGCATTTCTGCGTATCGGCCACACGCGGCGCGAAAACAGGTTGGTTGCCAAGGAACATATCCTTGAACTGGTTCATGCCGGCGTTGGTGAACATCAGTGTGGGGTCGTTTTTCACGACCATAGGCGCCGAAGGCACTATTTCATGGTTTTTGCTCCTGAAAAATTCCAAAAATATCTCCCTGGTCTTATTCGATTCCATAAAGTTTAGGTATGGTAAAATAATTCGCCCCGCAGGACGTTTCAAAATAGGTTGTAAAATTAATCAAATTAGTCTAATTTTGTCTGACCCAAAGGCGAGATTTTCCCGAAATGGCAAAGAAATCATATAAATTCAACCCGGAAACGCTTACGTACGACGTAATCCCAACCCCTTTGAGGTTGCGGATATACCGTATCCTGCGGGAGGTGTTTATAGGATTTATATTGGCATCCATCGTAACTTTCCTTTTTTCTTATTTTTTCCACACCCCGAAAATGTATGCCATTAGCCGGGCTAACAGCGAGTTGCGGCTGAAACACGCCATCCTTCAGGATAAAATAAACACATCGTCGACGAGGCTCGCCGATATCCGCCACCGGGATACCTATGTATATAGGAAACTTTTCGGTACCGACTCGATGGCCATCGAAAATATATACACGCCCTACCCCGCGCAGAAATACGCGTCGATTGCCGATGGCCCGTATTCTTCCTCGATGCTGAAGTCGTGGATGGATATTGATGCAATGGCAAGGCTGATGTACCTGGAATCCAAATCGTTGGACCAGCTCCAGATATTGGCGAAGGACAAGGAAATGATGTCGCTGTCCGTCCCGGCTATATGGCCGGTAGACCGCAAGTCGATGAATACCCCGCACATAGGCCGCTATGGCTACCGCAACCACCCGATCCTGAGGAGATACCAGATGCACACTGGCGTAGACCTCGGTGCCCCAAAAGGAACGCCGGTGTATGCCACGGGGAACGGCGTTATTGTTGAGAACGCACAGACGCATAACGGTTACGGCAATTACATCGTTGTGGATCACGGCATGGGGTATAAGACACGTTACGCGCACCTGAATAAGAGCCTTGTCGCTGTGGGCCAGAACGTTGTGCGCGGAGAGATCATTGGCGAAGTCGGCAGTACCGGCCGTTCCACCGGCCCTCACCTCCATTACGAGGTCATCCTTATGGGCCAGACGGTCGATCCGATCAACTATTTCAGCTTGGATATGGACGAGGCCGAGTTCGAGCGCGTGATAGACATGGCGAAAGATACGACATTCGAAAATCCGGAATAATATGGGTAAGAGGAAAAAACGCCAGCCGTTACCGTCATGGGCACGCGCTCCGAAAAGGCTTGGCCGCCGGCTCGGGCGTCTGTTCCTCCACTTGTTAGGGTGGATCGGGATCGCCGTGCTGTACTATATCGCGTTCTCATTCTTCTTCGACACCCCGGCGGAATATGCCATGAAAACATCCACGCGCGAGATGGAAAAGGAATACGAAGCTCTCGCGCAAAGATATGACAGCCTGAGTGTTGCGCTTGGCAATATAGTAGAGCGGGACAGGAATGTGTTCCGGATATTGTTCGAGTCGGAACCATATGACTTCTCGTCAGCGACAGAACCCGGAAGCCTGAGCGAATACGAAAAATTATTGACCAAAGACACTAAAGCCCTAAGCAAGGACCTCCAGGCGATGACAGGGGAACTGGAGAAAAAACTGACAACGTTGATAAATTCATACGGCAGGATGCGGGAGGAACTGACCGAGGCTGGTACGGCGGCCGACTTCATTCCGTCCATACAGCCCATAATCAACCCCGACCTTACGCTGTTGACCGCTTCCTATGGCATGCGCATCCATCCTTTTTATAAGACTCTTTCCTCGCACCAGGGTGTCGATTTCACGATTCCCGAAGGTTCGCGCATTTTCGCCACCGCCGACGGCACGGTCAAGGACGCCATAATCAGGCGGTCGTCTTCGGGAACGACGGTAATTATCGACCATGGAAACGGTTACGAAACGCATTACAGCCACCTCGACAAGGTCAACGTTCGCAAGGGACAGAAAGTGCGCCGGGGCGACATCATTGCCTTGTCGGGCAACACCGGCCTGTCGCTCGCCCCGCACCTGCACTACGAAATATGGCACAACGGCATGCGCGTAAACCCAATTTATTACTTTTTCATGGAACTTTCGCCTGCGCAATACCAGCGCATACTTCAAATTGCCGAGTCAGGAATGCAGTCGTTCGACTAATTACTTATCGCCACAAAGGGGGTTTCCTGTAAATTCTTTGCATTTTTCCGCAACTACCCCCATGAAATTGCAGGGTATTTCAAAAAATATATTATATTTGTCGTGTTAATTAATAATTACGACAAATGGCATCACAACGCTTCCATGCCCTCGACACGATCGCGAGGCGAAAACCCACAGAAGTTGAATTCCCGCAAGGCAGGATATCCGATCTGTTCGGCATCAATGTCTTCGGTAAAGAGGAGATGCGCCAATACCTTCCCCGCGACGTTTTCGAAAGCGTCAATTCGGCCATAGAAGAGGGGCGGCGCATAGACCGCAAGGTAGCCAACCAGGTAGCCACGGGCATGAAAACCTGGGCCATGGAGCGCGGAGCAACCCACTACACCCACTGGTTTCAGCCGCTCAACGACTCGACGGCAGAAAAGCACGACTCTTTCTTCGAACCGATATTTGGCGGAGGGTGTTTCGAGAGTTTTAGCGGCGATCTTCTCGTGCAGCAGGAACCCGATGCGTCGTCGTTCCCGCACGGCGGGCTACGCAACACGTTCGAGGCACGCGGTTACAGCGCATGGGATCCGTCCTCGCCGGCATTCATCGTCGACAGAACACTCTGCATTCCGAGTATCTTTGTGGCGTATACGGGTGAAGCACTGGACTTTAAGACACCTCTATTAAAGTCTTTGTCCGCACTTGACAAGGCCGCCGTGGAGGTTGCCCAATTCTTTGATAAGGACGTCAAAAAAGTCATAACCACCCTCGGCTGGGAGCAGGAATACTTCCTTGTGGACGAGGCGCTTTACAACGCCCGCCCCGACCTTCAGCAGACCGGCCGCACCCTCATGGGACATACAGCCGCGAAGGACCAGCAGTTGGACGACCACTACTGGGGAGCCATCCCGGAGCGTGTCGAAAACTTCATGAAAGACTTCGAATACGAGGCATACAGGCTCGGCATACCACTCAAAACACGCCATAACGAGGTAGCGCCCAACCAGTTCGAATGCGCCCCCATGTTCGAGGAAGCCAACATAGCCGTCGATCATAACACGCTGTTAATGACCGTAATGCGCACTGTTTCGAAGCGCCACCGTCTCAAAGTTCTCTTCCACGAAAAGCCTTTTATGGGCGTGAACGGCTCGGGTAAGCACTGCAACTGGTCGCTCGCCACAGACACAGGAGTCAACCTGCTCTCGCCGGGCAAAACCCCGAAAACAAACACGCAGTTCCTCGCGTTCTTCGTGTGCGCGCTCAAGGCTGCTCACGACTACGGCACACTCATGATGGCCTCGATAGCCTCGGCCACCAACTCGATCCGCCTCGGCGCGGGCGAGGCCCCTCCGGGAATCCTTTCAGTGTTCTCCGGCTCGACCATCAACGCCATACTCGACCAGATCGAGGAGCGTGTAAGCGACAAGAAACTGTCGCCTGACGAGAAGACAGAGATCAAACTCGACATAGGCAAAATACCTGATATTCTGCTTGATAACACCGATCGCAACCGTACTTCGCCGTTCGCTTTCACAGGCAACAGGTTCGAGTTCCGCGCAACCGGCTCGTCGAGCAACTGCGCACTGCCGCTCATCGTGATCAACAGCGCCGTGACCGAACAGCTCAGGATATTCAAACATGAGGTCGACCAACTTATCGAGAAAGACATCAAAAAAGACGAAGCGATACTTCAGGTAATCCGCCGTTTCATCATAGATTCCAAGAAGATACGCTTCGAAGGCAACGGTTACAGCAACGAATGGCAGGAAGAAGCGAAACGCCGCGGACTGCGCGGAATATCGAACGTTCCGGAAGCGTTCAAGGAATATACCCGCCCCGAAAACGTTAAGCTGTTCGAAGAGGTCGGCGTACTGACCCGCAGCGAGCTTGCCGCCCGCTATGAAGTTAAGAATGAGACTTTTATCAAGAAAGTTCAGATCGAATCGAGGGTACTGGCCGACCTTGCCGCCAACCACATCATCCCGACAGCGATAAAATACCAGAACACGCTGATAGACAACGTCCGCGGACTCAAGGAGATATTCCCGACCGAGTTCGAAACGATGGCAGCCGAGGAGATGCGCACCATCCACGAAATTGCAGACCACGTGAAATTCATACGCGAACACTCGTACATGATGGTGGAGGCTCGCAAAAAATGGAATAACGTTGACGATATCGTGGAACGCGCGTTCGGATACGAAGAGGAAGTGCGCCCATACCTTAACGCGATACGGGCGCACATCGACAAACTCGAACTTATCGTCGACGATGCCATCTGGCCGCTCCCGAAGTACCGTGAGTTGTTAACTATATACTAAACAAATATTTAATCACAACTAAGGCCGGATTTGCAATCCGGCCTTAGTTGTATCAATGACACCGTCCTTGCCTCATAGCAAATCGTTATCTATCTGCGGCACAACACATTGAAATCACACCATTCGCAGACCTTCGGGTCTTCGCACTGCGCGAACGGTTCACGCGTATCAAGAAGCCGCCGCAATGCCTCACGCAGCCCTGTTTCAAACGGTTCGGCAACATCGTTATATCTGAACACCGGCGACTTACGCTCTTTATCCTGAAGCAACGGTTGATATTCAGGCGAGTTCATTTCCCTGACATAGTATAGGGCAGGCTGCACTTCGCCGCCAACCGTCCGCGATAGCATCATGGAGTAGATCAACGTTTGCAACACTGCGGAGTTCAACTCGTTAGGCCGCCCTGAGAACAGCGTCCCCACTCCAGCGAATGCAAGTTGCTCCTTGCCGGTCTTATAGTCCACAACACGCAGCATGCCGTCTTCAAGCTGGTCTACCCTGTCGATTGTGCCGCCGAACCGCACTTCACGGCCGTCCTCAAGCACAAACAGACACTCCGTTTCCTGCTCCAGAGCCTGGATTGTAAACCCAACCTCCCGGGCGGCGTCATACGGCAGAATGCACGTGTTGATATATGTGCCGACGATATCGTGTATCATCACAAGGTTGCCGCCATATTCTTGCGGATCGGTCTTCGCACCATGAAAAAATTCAGCCGTGATTGCATCACACACAGCCTTTTCCACTACCTGACTGCCGATCAATCCGCGTATTGCATCCTGCGGATTCCGCACCCCGACCAATGGTTCGTACAGGCTTTGCATGGCGCCGTGAAGGATCGACCCGAACATCGGCGCATCAACTTCTTCCGAAATTTCAGATACCGAGCCGAGGCGGGCGATCGAATGAAAATAGAATTTCAAGGGGCAGGCCACGAAGTTGTAGAACGAGGTCGGTGACAGCCGTGCGCTCCCATCGGTAAAGCGTCCGAGCTTTGCCATGATGGCGGCGTCTTTCCCGACCGTTATCGGCCGCACCTCGTCCACACCCACGTCTACGCCGATAATCCGCTCGGTCAGTTTATGCGGTGACTCGTAGCGCAACTGGTATATATACCTGCTTTGCTCGCCGCTGCTCTTGCTGTTCGCGGTTGCGTTATATGCAATATGCACGTTTTTAGCACGTTGCAAAAGACGATAAAAATAATACGCATACACCCCTTCATGGTCGCGCGGCGTAGGGAGGCCATAGGCAATCCTGAGATTGTTGGGGATGAACGACGCCGAAACGGTACGGTTCCCGGGAAACGTATCGTCGTTGGCCGACAGCAGGAGTACGTTATCGAAATCGAGGTTGCGCGTTTCGAGTATCCCCATGACCTGCACACCTTTGAGAGGCTCGCCCTCGAACGGGATGTTGGTATTTTGCAGCGTTTTCCTCAAAACCGACGCATAAATGCGCTGCGTCATCTCGATGTCGCACCCGTCGAGCGAGTTGGACAGTTTATTTATATGGTCGGCGATAACGGACAAATACTCAATTTGTTGCTTGTCGGTTTCGTGCTGCGTTACGGCCGAAAGCACACGTATGAGGTATTGCGACAGCGGCTGCCATCCGTCGCCGGCATCGGAAAAAACGGTCTCGGCAATCCCTGCCGCCGCAAACTCCCCCGACCTTATATATATGCCTTGTTTTTCGGTTACGGCGGCGAGCAGTTCCCGCGCACCCGACACACATCCGGTTATATATGGATGGGCCAGCAAACCCGTGGCATCGCTATGATAGAAAGCTGGTTCTCCGTGAGTTATCCTTTTACGATTCTGCAATTCGATTAGCCGTTCGACAAAGGAATACGCCAGCGTCATGCGCAGCGGATAGCCCATCGTAACGTTGATATCCCCGACATCGGACGGGATCGAATAGAGCAACGGCATCAGCAGGTTTTCGTCCGTCAGCACAATGGCGGTTTCCTTCCCGGGCTGCGTTCCATCTACCCTATCAGCAACGTCCGCGAGAAACTCCCCGGCGTATTTACACTGCATACTATCCGACAGCGCCGCAGCCACAGTGATGTTTTTCTTTCCGGTAAACCCCTTGTAATCATATGGTAACGGCATGTTTTGCGGATAGCGCCTTATGTTTTCCCTCAGAAAAAGGCCGGCCTCCTGCTCAGGGTCGTCGACATAATAATGGTCGTAATCCCAGAAAAAGTCCACCCGGTGTTCACGCGCCAGATGGTCGAACAATATTTTTTCGCACCCGGACAGCGCGTTGAAACCGGCTATGACATAATGCCGCGACTGCTCTACCGCTACCTTGCCGGCCTTAATTTTTTCGGCGACATCGCGGTACACCATCCCATTGTATGCCAGGTGGTTATCAGCCAGTCTTGCGCGATATTCGGTATAAACATCGTAAAGCGTGCGCCATATCGAAATGAACTTTTCTTTTTCTTCCGACGTTTTGCTCCCCGGCCCGAAACTGTTCCAGAACCGCGAAATTATCTCCCGCTGCTCCGGCGTAAGGTACGAATGACCGTAATCTAACTCTCTGAGATCGCTGATGTTACTGAAAAGCATACGCGCGTCGACCATGTATTTGTCTATGGAGTCGAAGTCGGCAAGGAGCATCTCGCCCCAAAAATAGAACGAGTCGAAAGTTTCCTCATGGTAACCTGAGTAAACCTTGTAGAGTTCGACCATCAGCCTGACGTGGTCGCCCGCAGCGAGGTCGGTCATTTCGCCCAACACGTCGTCAACCGACACATAATCAGGCTGCCACAACGGTCTTTCGGCGACGGTGGCAAGCGCATCGGAAAAGAAAAGCTGCGCCCGCCGGTTCGGAAGCAACACACGCAACGAAGAAACGCCGTCGCCGTATTCGGCATACAGCCTCTCCGCCACTTGCTGCAAAAAACCGGGCATGGGCAACGTTATTTGCCGATATTCAGCACACTCGACCCCACCGAAGTGTTAAATTTCGACGAGATGTCTCTCAGAATAACGGGCGAACCTTTGTAGAATATCGTAGCGCCGGTCTTGGCGTTGGCCACCAGGCGCTCGCCAACATGAATGAATGCCTCCGAGCCGGTAGCGGCATCGGCCACCACCGAAACCGCCTCTGTTTCACGTATATCGACCTTGCTTTTTTCCGTAGAGTGCAGGGTGACATATTTCGCCGAACCCGACAGTGAAGCCGCCGAATTGCCCGTAACATCAAGTACAAGGTCGAGTACGTCAACGTAGCCGTTCAGTATCCCTCCGCCCTTGACCGCCATGTTCAACACGCTGCCGATCAAAGGATTATCGAAACTAAGCTCGCCGCCTGTGATGCTGACCGATTTCAGTTTGCCGGCATATTGGATTACGACTTCGGCTTTCCCCACTTTGGTCGACGGTTGGCGGAATGACACCGAAAGCACGCCGTTGGTCACGCTCCATTTGAGGTTTTTGATGTCGGCATCAGTAATGGTAACATCCACGGCGTTGACATCCGACGGGATAAGTTTGGCCGTCACGCCACCCGTCAGCGAAACCGAGTGAAAATGGTCTACGGGGCCGCTGTTGGCCGTTTGTTGTGCCGAAAGCGAAACGCATGAAAGGAGTGCGAATAGTGCGAGGAACGTCTTTTTCATTTCAAAGTAATTTGTTGCAATTTACGATTTTTCGGGCAATCGGAGGCATTTTCAGCACGATATTTTATACCTTTAATTCCTGATTTTTATCCTGATCCTCACTTTATGGGAAACGTTAAACTGCTGAAGGCTTCGGCCGGTTCGGGGAAGACATACCGCCTGGCGTATGAGTACGTGCGGAATGTCGTGGCCGAGCCGTTCATGTACCGGCACATTCTGGCGGTCACGTTCACCAATAAAGCGACGGAAGAGATGAAGCGCCGTATCTTATCCGAGATCAACGACTTGGCGAACGGTCGCGATACGAAATACATGGGGATGCTGGCCGGCGACCTGCGGCTCTCGCGGGAAAAGATCGTGGAGCGGGCGGGCAAGGCGCGCACCAAAATACTGCATGACTACAGTCAGTTTTCGGTACTCACGATCGACAAATTTTTCCAGCGGATAATCCGCGCGTTCGTCAAGGAACTCGGCATCGACCTCAATTTCAACCTCGAACTGCGCACGGATACGCTGCTGTCCGCCGCCGCCGACTCGCTCATCGACGAGATATCGCAGAACGGAGCCTTGCGCAAATGGATGAACGAATTCGTTCAGGAGCGCATCGCCGAGAACAAAAAATGGAACATAAAAGAGGGGCTTACGGAGCTTGGGAGCGAGATTTTCGGCGAACAATACAAACGCAGTGCGGCGCTCGTGGCCTCGCGCGACAAGCTCGAACGCATAGTCTCGGAGCAGGCCTCACGGGTATTCGCCATAAAAACCGAGATGACTGCCAAAGCGCGTAAAGCATTGGAAACCATACAACGGCACGGACTTGAAGTCGCCGATTTCGCATCCGGCAGCCGCGGCTTCGCCAATTATTTCAACAAGATCGCGGCCGGTAACCTCGAAGAGCCGAACAGAAGCGTTCGGAACGCGCTGGAGTCGGACGAGAGATGGCACACCAAAACTTCGCCCAAAAAAGATGCGATCATGGGCGCGATACCCGAGCTGCGACCACTTCTGGAGGCAATCTGCGGCGACTACGACAAGAATATCGCAATGTTCAACACGGCCGACCTGCTGCGCGAGAACTTCCGCAACTTCGCCATGCTCACCGACCTGTCGCGCAAAATCGAGGAGAAATGCACCGCAGAGGGCGTGATGCCCATTTCCGAGACCAATACGATCCTGAACAAACTCGTTTCCGGCAACGATACGCCGTTCATTTTCGAGAAGGCGGGCAACCACTTTTCGCGCTTCATGATCGATGAGTTCCAGGACACGTCGGCCATGCAGTGGGAGAATTTTCTGCCGCTGCTGCGTAACTCGCTGGCGCAGTCGCCAAGCGAACCGGTGCTTCTGGTGGGCGACGTCAAGCAGTCGATATACCGCTGGCGCGGCGGCGACTGGCGCATACTCGCCCAGGAGATCGAGGCTGAATTCGGGGATGTGCGGGCGGAGAATATGGCGACGAATTGGCGCAGCCTCGGTAATGTCGTGAGGTTCAACAACAAGCTCATCCAGGCTGTGGTCGATATAGACAACAGCGCCCTGAACGCGGAACTCGAAGAAGCCGTCGCGCAGGGGGCGTTGGATGCGCCGCATGCGGCAGATCTGGGCGACATGCTGAAAAATGCTTACGAAGACCACGCGCAAGAGGTCCCGGCGAGGCACGACGAAGGATATGCGAATGTGACCTTTTACAATTTAGACGAGAACAAAAAGGCCGTTCCTCCGGTAATAAGCCGCGTCGAGGAGCTTCAGGAGCGCGGTTACCGCCCATCCGACATCGCCATACTCGTGCGCTACAACGCCGAGGGCGTCAAGGTCGCAAACATGTTGCTTGAGCATAAAAAACGTAATCCCGGGTCTAAATATTCCTACGACGTCGTGACGCAGGAGGCACTCCTGATCGGATCTTCGCCCGCAGTGGCGTTCGTGCGTGCATGCCTCAGATTGTCGTATATGCCTGACGACAAGCTGAATACGGCGATATACAACCAATGGCTCGGGCGTGCGTTCGACAGCACGCCGGACGAGGAACAGCAGGCATTCCTTTCGCAACTGCGGACAATGCCGCCACTCGAAGCGTTCGAGCATATCCTGATGCGCTATGACCTCGGGGCAAAACCCGAGTATTCGGCTCATCTGCAAGCATTTGAAGAGCAGATCATAGACTTCGGCAAAAGCACGGTCGCCGATATCCCGCTGTTCCTCAAGTGGTGGGAGGAGAACGGAGCCGCACAGTCGGTCAGCATGTCCGACACCGGACAAGCGATAACGATCATAACCATCCACAAGGCGAAAGGACTTCAGTACAAAGCGGTTATCATACCATATTGCGACTGGAAACTCGTCCCGAGCAGCAAAACCATACTTTGGTCCCAGGGGCGCGGCGGTGATGTGGCCGAGGCAGGCGTGATCCCGGTGAAATACAAGGCCAAAATGAAACTTTCGGCCTTCGCCGGGAACTATTTCGACGAGCTTGTCCTCTCGCACATCGACAACGTCAACACGCTCTACGTCGCCGCGACACGTGCGGAAGAGGAACTGCACATCATGATCCCCGACCCCTCGAAAAGCTCTCAGGACAAGATCGGCACGCTCGTCCGCGACAGCATAGGTTTGTCAGGGCAGGAGGCTAAAATCGGCGATATGCCCGGGTATGCCAGGGATACGGAGTACGGGCAGATTGTGGAGTTCGGCACGCCAATATCGCCTGGGCAGGCATCCGGGAAGCAGGACCGCGAGGTCCTCGAAATCCCGTTCAGGTCATACGGCATCGGCGAACGGCTGAGGATAAAGTACCGCGCATCACGCTACACGGAGGACGGCGCGGCCATATCCCTCTCCCCTCGCGACTACGGGATATTGATGCACAAAGTATTCGAAGAAGCGAAAACCAAGGAAGACATTGGCCGCGCCATCAAAAGCATGGCCGCGAGCGGAGAAATACAGGAACAGGAAGCTATCAAGTTGGCAGATGTGGTTTCTGATGCATTCCGCGACCCCATCATAGAATCATGGTTCTCAGACGATTGGGAGTTAGTGCGGAACGAGAACACCATAATAGTCCCCGGCGACTCGGGCGTGCGGCGACCGGACAGGGTCATGACCAAAGGCGACATGGCCGTCGTTGTGGACTACAAGTTCGGCCTTGAACGGCAGGGCGCCCATACAAGACAGATAAAGAACTACTTAGCCCTTTTGCGTCAAATGGGTTATACCCACACGGAAGGCTACATTTGGTATGTCGCCGGCTGCCACATAGAGAAAGTCGGATAACACGGATCGGCATCTTGTAGCGCAATCGCACCGCAAAAGCTAAGGGCCGCGACATACAGTCGCGGCCCTTTAAGTTACCGGCAGGCATCACCCTGCCCCGCCTTAGTAATACTTAACCAAAAGCATCAGCGCTATTGCCAACACCGCGACAATCAGCACGGTAAAAATGGCTGCGTATGCGAACCTTACACGTGCTTCGCGCTTGAGTTGAGTACGAATCTTACGCTTGATCTGCGCCAGTTCTCTTGCCGGAACCTGTTTGTCGGTAGTTTTTCCGCTGTTATATTTTAATTCGTCGATATACAACTGACGAATGTAAGCGAGCCTGTTACTGCGGCGCATACCAACTTCCGCACCCATTGGTTTTGTCCTGTTTACTGCATTGTCTGTTGCCCCCATAACATTAATATTTTAAAGTTAAGATTGCATATTCCGTGCCATTCTTCAGGCCCCACAGTTCTCCGCTGTTAATTTAGCAAACAAAAGATCCATTCGCAAACGGGCACAAAAAAACTTCCGCCCTCTTTCGAAAGGCAGAAGTTTTCGTATTATTATTTTCGATTATCGAGAATAATTAGTCGTTGAGCGAGAAACGCTGGTATGCTATTACCGTTGCGTCTTTGTCGATAGATTTGATGTAACCGCCGACGGTCTGCTTCGGATCTTTCACGAACGCCTGGTTAAGGAGCGTCGATTCAGAGAAGAACTTGCGGAGTTTACCTTCGGCGATCTTGTCGAGCATAGCTTCGGGTTTGCCTTCCTGGCGAGCCTGTTCGCGGCCGATCTGGCGCTCTTTTTCAGCGATTTCGGCAGGTACGTCATGCTCCGAGATAGATACGGGCGCCATGGCGGCAGCCTGCATGGCTACGTCGTATGCAGCTTCCTGCGAGATTACCTTATTGAAGCCGATCATGGCGCCGAGTTTCTTATTGCTGTGGATATAAACCACGCACATCGGGGCTTCGATCTTGCTATAGAACGGCAATTCGACTTTTTCGCCTGTCTGGCCCGATTTTTCGGTCACGACGTCGGCAACGGTAACACCGCCTATTTTCGCAGCCAGAAGGGCGTCCATGTTGGCGGCGTCGTTTGCGACAGCCACTTTGAGGATCTCCTCGGCCGATTTCGAGAATTCGTCGTTTTTGGCAACGAAGTCGGTTTCGCATGCGAGGCAAGCCATGTATGCTTTTGTTCCGCCTACGACCTCAGCGACTACAACACCTTCGGTAGCAGTACGGTCGGCACGTTTTGCCGAAACGAGTTTACCTTTTTCGCGGATGATCTCCTGCGCGCGGTCGTAGTCGCCATTGGCTTCTTCGAGTGCTTTTTTGCAGTCCATCATGCCTGCGCCGGTCATTTTGCGAAGTTTCGCAACATCTGCAGCTTTGATTTCCATTTCGTGTTTTCTTTAAATATTAATTACTCTGCAGTTTCAACTTCGGCGGCAACCTCTTCAGCTTGTGCAACAGGAGCTTCTTCTTCAGCCACTTTCACGGCTTTCTTGATCCTGGGTTTAGCTTCTTTTTCGTCCTTGTTCGGAACGTTTTCGTAAGCCTCTTTTTCTTTCTCAGCCTTACGTTCCGTGAGGCCTTCGGCGATAGCGCCTGTAACAGCGTCAAGGATAACGGCAATAGACTTCGTAGCATCGTCGTTCGCGGGGATCACGTAGTCAACGTCGGTCGGATCGCAACAGGTATCGACCATGGCGAATACGGGGATGTTAAGTCTTTTTGCTTCCTTAACAGCGTTAGTTTCCTTCTGCACGTCGATAACGAACAGTGCTGCGGGGAGGCGCGTAAGGTCGGCGATAGAACCGAGGTTCTTTTCCAGTTTGGCCCTTTGGCGCGAGATCTGGAGTTTTTCGCGTTTTGAAAAATTGTCGTAAGTGCCGTCAGCGGTCATTTTGTCGATGGTCGACATTTTCTTAACGGCTTTACGTATCGTTGGGAAGTTTGTAAGCATACCACCCGGCCAGCGTTCCGTAACGTAAGGCATGTTGATAGCGCCTACTTTTTCGGCAACTATTTCCTTAGCCTGTTTTTTCGTAGCTACGAAAAGGATGCGGCGGCCGCTTTTTGCGATTTGTTTCATCGCTGCTGCAGCTTCGTCAACCTTGATCACAGTTTTGTGCAGGTCGATGATGTGGATCCCGTTCTTCTCCATAAAGATGTACGGAGCCATTTTGGGATTCCATTTCCTCTTGAGGTGGCCGAAATGTACGCCGGCCTCAAGTAATTGGTTAAAATCTGTTCTTGACATTTTCGTGTTTTTCTGTGGAGCGTTCAGTTAAAGGTTTAGCTCCCGATTTTAAAATCTCTGTTCGTCAATCCGGGCGGTAGTGTCGCTAAAGACAATCCTCCGGATTTTCCGCGGGGCGGCAACTGTTCGGTAATACTGTAGGCGACAGCGGGATTAATATGTGCGGCTAACCGCCATCCCGTATCTGGCTCGGCCGTTAAGCCGCCAAACACTCTGTACCTCTGCGCAGTCCGACCGGTTTGGGAACCGTCCCCGTGCATTGTCCGCAGCGGACGATGATTAACGCTTGCTGAACTGGAACTTACGGCGTGCGCCAGGCTGTCCCGGTTTCTTACGTTCAACTTCGCGCGGGTCGCGGGTGAGGAATCCGTTCTTTTTGAGGACCGGACGGTACTCTGCGTCTATTTCGCAAAGCGCGCGAGCGATACCCAGACGGGCTGCCTCAGCCTGACCGTGGATACCTCCACCATCAAGGTTGATGTTCACGTCGTAATTTTCGGCTACGTTCAGTACGGTAAGCGGCTGCTTAACCACGAACTGGAAAATTTCGAGCGGGAAGTAAGTTTCGAGCGATTT
Organism: Tidjanibacter sp.; assembly: GCA_031552235.1. Lineage (GTDB taxonomy): Bacteria > Bacteroidota > Bacteroidia > Bacteroidales > Rikenellaceae > WRDF01. The sequence goes on from JAVBMR010000004.1 coordinate 115,443, forward strand.
TTTGTTGATCGTAATGGTACCGTTACCCGGTTTCACATACACGCGAGCTACAGCTGCTTTCCTGCGTCCTACGGTGTTTACAACTTCCATACTCATTACTTAATCTCGTTTAATTTGATTTGTTTCGGGTTCTGGCCGGCGTGCGGATGCTCCGTACCCGGATAAACCCTGAGGTTTTTGAGGACGGCGGCGCCGAGCCTTGTCCTGGGCAACATACCCTTAACAGCTTTCATGATTACGAATTCGGGCTGTTTTTTGAGATAGTCTGCCGGTGTGTTGAAGCGCTGTCCGCCCGGATAACCTGTGTGGCGCACATAGACCTTATCGGTCATTTTTTTACCCGTAAGCCTCACTTTGTCGGCGTTGATAACGATAACGTTGTCGCCGCAATCCACGTGGGGAGTGAAGCCGGGTTTGTTCTTGCCGCGCAGTATCTTCGCGATCTGCGACGCAAGGCGTCCCAACACTTCGTCCTGAGCGTCGATGATGACCCATTCTTTCTGGACCGTAGCGGCGTTCAGTGAAGATGTTTTGTAGCTTAATGAATCCACTTGTTCTACGTAATTTAGTTAATAATACCTGTTTGCTTGAAACGCATGAATTGTCTGGGCAGACCTTGTACAGGTACGTTAGAACCGGCCGCAGTGGTAGCGGGTACGATTTTAAGAATCCTTTTCAGGAAGTCATAGCAGGCGTGTTCATGCAATTTCAATGATCCGATGCCTGATTAAAGGCTCGCAAAGATAGTTATTTTTTATTAAACCGCAATCTTTGCAGTAAAATAAAACTCTTATCTCTTTATTTTCGAGAGGGCTACCCTATTTCGCCGGTAGAATAAATCGCAAACCAGACTATCCCGGCGATTATTGTCGTCACGCCCATAATTCCGACCACAACGCGGGCAGTCTTTCTCCCGAATACGTTTATCCACCCGTCTATTTTTTCCAGGCTGTAGGTCGAGCCGCTTACATCTTTTTTAAACAGCCAGTCGGCGTCGTATATCGCCGCCAAAAGGAACGCGACGCCCATAGCCGTAAAAAACACCCCGAAATAGCGCGGATTTTCGGTGAAGAACTGTTGTATCTTTTCCATATCCTATTCGTATCCGAACTCTTTGAGGCGGCGGTCGTTGTTGCGCCAGTTATCGCTCACTTTGACGTGCATCTGGAGGAATACTTTCTTGTCAAGGAATTTTTCGAGTTCGAGGCGTGCGGCCGTTCCCACTCTTTTGAGCATCTCGCCTTTATGGCCGATGGAATAAAAATAAACTTAAATCCCCAAATCACTATCTAAAGGGAGGGCCCCTTTCACACAACGAACCTGCATAGGAGGAAGAGGACTAACCCCGGTTATGCCGACAGAATATATACCCCGAAATATGCCAACCATTATTACCTGACTGGCCTCAGGTTCATCAGAATCAGAAAAATAGTCCAAATAAAATGGCAACTTGTAATACCCATACATGTAAGGGTAATCCGGATTAGTACTCACATTTGTGTCGGGCACAGGAAATTTGAGAATATTTTCAAAATATTCATACGCGCCGGATACGTCATCCGCTTTTGCAGCATAATGTTGATATATAGCGCTAAACTCCCCGTAAGTCATTACATGGTATCCAAAAGGACAAGCACTTTTAGCTTCTGCCCAGGTTGTATATTCGTCGCCCAGTCCTCCGACCACTATGGCTCCAGCATTCATATTCTGGACGATTACCTGCTTGCCGTCAATATACACTCCTGTGCGTATATCCGTTCCTTGCTCACCGCCGTCTTTATCGCACCCTGCCAGAACAAAGGCGACACCAATCACTAAAAGAAAACCGTAAAACTTCATAATTCAAAGTATGTTTGGGATTGTTATTGTAAATATAACAATTAGTTTCGAATACACGCTATTCGTACCCGAATTCTTTGAGGCGGCGGTCGTTGTTGCGCCAGTTGTCGCTGACTTTGACGTGCATCTGGAGGAATACTTTCTTGTCAAGGAATTTTTCGAGTTCGAGGCGTGCGGCCGTTCCCACTCTTTTGAGCATCTCGCCTTTATGGCCGATGACGATGCCCTTCTGCGAGTCGCGCTCGACAAGTATCATCGCCGAAATACGGTCGATGGTCGGCTCCTCCTTGTACTCTTCTATCACTATTTCGACGCTGTACGGGATCTCCTTGGAGTAGTTCAGCAGAATTTTCTCGCGGATTATCTCCGAGGCGAAAAAACGCATGGTCTTGTCCGTGAGCGAATCTTTCGGGTAGAACGGTTCGCCCTCGGGCAGGTATTTGATTATCAGGTCGAAAAGCGCCCCGATATTGAAGTTTTCCTTGGCCGAAACCACCACGACATGGGCGTGCGGCAGGCGCTCCTGCCATTGGATGACAAGCTGTTCGAGCGCCTCAGGGGTCGTAAGGTCTATTTTATTGATAGCCACGATGGTCGGGACGTTGCCGAATGCCAGTTTAGCCAGTATGTCGGCCGAAGCCTTGTCGACCTGCTCGACGGTGTCGGTCACGTAAAGCAGGATGTCGGCGTCCTTCAGCGCCCCGTCCACGAACTTCATCATCGACTCCTGGAGCTTGTAGTTCGGCTTCAGTATCCCCGGCGTGTCGGAATAGACTATCTGGAAATCGTCGCCGTTGACGATACCCATTATGCGATGGCGCGTGGTCTGCGCCTTCGACGTGATTATCGACAGCCTCTCCCCCACCAGCGCGTTCATAATGGTCGACTTCCCGACGTTGGGGTTACCTATTATATTTACGAATCCCGATTTATGCATTGTCGTTTTTGTTTTGCGCAAATGTAGTCATTTTTTATGCTTATTTGCAGTATCTCCGACATACAATGCGCGATCAATCCCCAATTATCGCATCAGACGGCACATTCCAGTCTTTAAACGGATCGCCCGAGTCGCCGACACGTTCGAACTTCCCGAAAGCTACACTCATCGTTTTATAATAAGCCTGCGGGAAAGGCCATACCCCTCTCTCAAACCTGACAAGTTTCTTTAAAGTTTGTTCACACGCCGCGAACTCCTCCGGCGACACCTTCGCTAACTCGGAGGACGTTGCGAACGAAAAACATACTTCCTCGATCCAGCCCGACCGCGGGTTTATCCATAACTCCACGTGCAGGTTGGAGTTCAAGTCCCTGAGCCTGTCGAGATGCTGCCCGAAAGCGGCTATTATGGAAGAACGTACGTACATATGGAAAAAGCGCCGGTAGTCGAGGTAGCGCCTGTATTGGACGTCGGTAAACTGGTTCGATCCGCGCTCCAACAGGTAAAGCTCAACGCTGGGATTAGAAACTACTTTCACATTCCATGTATCTCCGATACTGTCGTCAACGCTGGTATTTCCTTCATAATGATTGACATTGCCTGCCTCGGCGAAAGAGATTGGCTTGCGGGATTCGTCACGAAATTCAACAGGGATATTCCCATATATCGACTTTGGGAAAGTCATAGAGAATCTGTACTTTCCGTCATCGGCAGGCTCCGGGAGCGGACTAAGATAACTTGGCTCGTCTTCTGCGGTTACGATTTTTTTGAACGAGGCATAGTATATATAGCAAAAATTCCTTACCGAATCAAAACGCGAATATCGCATATGGGAAACGTCGAAGCTTACCGAATCCTTCAGGAATCTTTCATACCTGGTGTAACACTCCGGCGGGATCGCGCGGGACAGGCTCCCCCATATATTATAACCCACTTCATTTATCTTCCCCGTTGCCGGATCTATCCACACATAAAAAGACTTATTGCCTGAGGATTTCTGAAGTTCCCTGACGTACCCGTAAAAAGCCCTGTACAGCCCTTCCTCAATTGGCCGCGACTTTTCACTCAGCAGCAGATCTACCCTTAAATTCCCAGCAGCCAAACGTCCCGGCTGCCGATTCATGGGACGCACCAGAAGACCTTCATCCCTGATGCTCCATATTCCGCCAAATCCATCGTCTACATCGGTCTTGCCTGCGTAAAGATCTATCCATGTACTGTCCAAACTATCGAGTTCTGCCTTCTGTTTCACCAAAACAGAATCGGAATGGTAGGTTTCAATACCTTGACCCCAAGAAAGCGCGGTGCTTATGAGGGTCAACGCAAAAATAGCCGCTGTGGTTTTCATAATGGCATAGTTTTGTTTATGCTAAAGATAAAAAATATATTCGATTTCCGTATGCTTTTTGTATCTTTGCCGCCACACAAATAAATAACGCAGGCCGATGGCATCGTCGAATTTCGTAGATTATGTGAAGATTTTCGCCCGTTCCGGGAAGGGAGGGGCAGGCTCCAGCCATTTCAGGCGCGAGAAATTCGTTGCCTATGGCGGGCCCGACGGCGGCGACGGCGGCAAGGGCGGCAGCATCATCCTGCACGGCAACAGCCAGTATTGGACGCTCATCCACCTGAAATACAACCGCCACCTGTTTGCCGAGGACGGCGAATCGGGTTCGGGCGCGCGCAGTTTCGGCAAAGACGGTAAAAATATCATAGTCAACGTTCCGCTCGGCACCATCGCGCGAGACGCCGAAACGGGCGAGATCGTGGGCGAAGTGACCGAGGACGGACAGGATGTGGTGCTGCTCAAAGGTGGCCGCGGCGGGCTCGGCAACTGGCACTTCAAGACATCCGTGAACCAGGCCCCGCGCTACGCGCAGCCCGGCGAACCCATGCAGGAGGGCGCGTTCATCCTTGAACTCAAAGTGCTTGCCGACGTGGGCCTCGTGGGGTTCCCGAACGCCGGGAAATCGACGCTGCTTTCGGTTGTTTCGGCGGCCAAACCCAAGATAGCCAATTATGCCTTCACCACCCTCGAACCCAACCTGGGGATCGTGGAATACCGCGACCACAAGTCGTTCGTGATGGCCGACATCCCCGGCATCATCGAGGGTGCGCACGAGGGCAAAGGCCTCGGCACGCGCTTCCTGCGCCACATCGAACGCAACTCGATACTACTTTTCATGATCCCGGCGGATTCCGAAGACATAAGGAAAGAGTATGGCATCCTGCTCAGCGAACTCACGCAGTACAATCCGGAACTGCTCGACAAAAGCCGCCTGCTGGCCATTACCAAGAGCGACATGCTTGACGACGAAATGATGAAGCAGATGCGCCCGGAACTTCCGGAGGGCATCCCGAGCGTTTTCATATCGTCGGTCACAGGCTACAACATTCCCGCATTGAAAGACATGATCTGGGACGAACTGCACAAAGCCGCGCCTGCGATGCAAGCAGATACCGCCGCAACTACCCCGACAGAGCAGGAATAACCGGCACCGGAACGTCGTATGGGATATTTTCGACGTTTTGCATGTATCGCATATAGAGATTCCCGCAGAGATACCGGCATAGCGGAAGCGCTTGTCCGCAAAAATACACCTGTGGTATGCAGTCTGCCGCCGGCGGTGGGTGCGAATGAGCAAAGCGAATGAAGCAGCCCGCCGCGTGGAGCGGCGGCAGGCTGCCGGTGTCGCTGAGGCGACACTTGGAGATTAATAATGACCTATTTAAAGGTTAGGGGTGTTTTTGCAGGCAAGCGTTTAGCGGAAAGACCCTTGCCTGTGCTGTCACAACGGTTGACAACTTCGGGCCGAAAAGGTCAGGCGTCAATATACAAATCCCTTTACGCTTAAATACCGGATGGGGTTTTCAAAACCTGTCTTCTCTCATGCTTACCTCGCGCGGATCATAGATTTTCAGTTGCGGCGTGCCGTTGAACCATCCGAGTATGCCGCGTATCGAGCCGCTGCCCGCCGGCAGTACCTCGTTCGCGAAAGAAGCGAAAGCACTCGTGCGGACTGCCAGCGTATTCCCGTGAATATCAACCAAAAAGCGGTCGGTAGCGGCGACCTCCGCATCTGCCCATGCGACGGCATAATCCGCAAACTGCACCCCCGAAAATACGACAAGGCAATTCAGGTAGCGCCGCGCATCGAACTGAGGATCATGTAAATGCGCGACGGTCATGGGGATCGGAACGGGTTCTTCGGCATTCCCCGGCAGTAACTTCACGACCGTACCTATGCGGTCGAGCGGAATATACCCCGTTTCGTAGGAATTGTCTTCCGAAACCACTCCCAACTGTATGTCACCTCCATACGCGCCCACAGCCAGCCCGTTGCAGTTCACGCGCACCATCTCGCCGTAGGGGTATGACAGGAACAGGTCGCCGGCGTCGAGTTTCACCTCGACCGCTCCCGTTGCGTCCTGTACCACGATGGTTTTGTGGAAATTACCCCAACGGTCGTTGGCGACTATGCGTCCCTCGATGCTCATCTCGCCGCGTATTTTACGCGGAACGCCGGGGTACTGCGACTTGAGGTAAGCTATCGAAACGACGCGCGGTTCATGCCCGCGCTTTTCGAGCGGCGGGGTCGATTCGCACGCGCACAGCACCAGAACGGCCAACAGAATATGGCTAATCTTCCACGACATCATCGAGTGTCCTTAATCTTAAAGCATAGTTGTCGGTTTTCATCAGGATGCCGGTCAGCGAGAGAGTACCGGAAGGTATGGCGCTGCCTGCGAACGAGGCGTATTTACTGGTCGACACGGTTATCTCCGAGCCGCCGGCATCAAAGAACACCCGGGAAGAATAGTTCGAAAGATCGGCGGCCGAGGCCCATGCGGCCGGTTCGCCGTCTTTCAAAGTGAGGCCTCCGATGCGCACCAACCGCCCGCACATATTATCTTCGAGTGCGTCGATGGTCGTAGAATGCGGTTCGATTTTGTCCGTCAGCTTGCCGCGCACGACATATTTGTCCATCACAGCCCTGTGGCCGAAATAATCGGTTTGGTGATATCCGTTGGATGGTTTCAATCCGATCTGCAGTACTCCGTTGTAGTCCGAAACCCATAGCCCCTCGGCCCTGACGGCGACATAGCGCCCTTCGGGGAAGAGGTTTTTCAGGTCGTAAAGCCCGGCCCTGATTTCGATGGCGCCGGTTGCGTCCTCAATAACGAACGTTCGGTAGAAATTCCCCGACAGGTCGTTGGCCGTAACGATACCTGCAATGATCACGCCCCTGTTAACCTCCACAGGCAAGCCCTCGTAGAGCGCCAGCATATCGCCTATGTCCATGTTGGGGTACGCGGCGGCATCGGCGCAGTCGCCGCATATGTCGTCCTTTCCGCATCCGGCCAGCGCGACACAAATCGTCAGTATGGTCAATAGTCTTTTCATAGCGCTCAGAACCTGTAACTTGCGGATAAATAGAAACTTCGGGGGTAACTGTATAGGTATTTCGAGTCGAACGGCACATAACGCTGGTTCAGGCCGCTGCCACGGCGCATGACGCGCATCTGCTCATATCCGCTGTAGATTATGTCGCTGCGGTTCAGCATGTTGCTTACCGACAGCAGCAGCGTCAGCGCATTGCGCTTTATGTCGAACGATTTCATGATGAAGAAATCGACGGTCACGGCGTCGGGCAGTTGTTCCTGCGCGACGAATTCCCGGAAAAGTTCGGGCGAATCGGCCAGCATATAGGCGCGCTCCATGCGCCTCAGCGGGTTGGCTGCTACATAACGGCTACCCATGTAGTTGAATGCCAGCGATGTTATAAAGCCATAAACGTTGTATTCGATTTCGGCGCTCGCGGCCACCTCGGGCGTATTCCCCACCCTGTAACCTGTCAGGTAGGTCCGCGCGTTCTCGACATAGGTGGTCAGCAGGGCGTCGTCGTATATTTTGACCGAAGGGTCGGAGGTGTATTCGTATTTCCCGGCGGAAGCTGCGACGGACAGCGACAGGCGCGGTGAAAAATCGTAACGCGCGCCTAACTCAATCCCGTAAAAGCCCTTCGAAATGCCGCTTACGACCATGTCTGAGTAGACCGACTCGATATCGTCGTAATAGGCGTAAACTTCCGCACCGTGCGATGTGGCCGCATAGAACCCGGCCAGCTTGCACATAAATCGGTTGATTGTCATAATGTATTCCGCCTCGCCCGACAGGACGGCAAGTGCCTGCGGATTATCGACAATCATATTGGCCGACTCTGGCGAAACGAACATCGCGCCTGCCTCGGGGGCGACCCGCGCCGCAAGCCCGGTCGCACGCAGGATATGCCTTGGCGAGAAAGAATAACTTGCCGACAGCTTGGCCGTATAGGTGTCGAGTTTTATTTCATCGGAATTGCCATATGAGGCGTTGCCCGGATGCAATTCCTTCTCGTAGTTACCTTTACGCATTACCGCGACGCCGCCTAATTCGGCCGCGGCGGTAAGCCGGAATCGGTTGCCCGCGTAATTATACGAGGCATACAACTCATATTTCCGCATGCGCAAATTATAGTTATACCCGAACTCGTCGCCCTCGCCGACCAGCCGTCCCGGATCGCGCAGGTCGTTGAGCCATTTGCCGCCATAGCGGGTGGTGTCTGCGAGATACTGGTCGGCATTGAGGAAAGGCTCGCCGCCGAGCATATCGTCCACACGTTTGAAATAACGCACATCGTCGGCACGCAGGCGCATGCCGTAAACGGCGTTGTTCCTGTCGTCCATTTTCGTACGGAAAGACACCACGCCCTGCAAATCGTTATTGCGCTCCACCCTGTCCTCGATAAAATACCGGGCACCGCCCTCCTCCACGGGCAGCCTGCCGTTGAAACGGTTCACTTCGCACACGCGCGCCCAGTCTATCTGTGTGATGGCCGGGTCGCCCGACCGCCATTTTTCACGCAGGAAATCGCCGGTCGGGGTATCGCCGTAATAGCTCGGCATGTAGCGGTAGTAGTCGGGATACGGCGTTTCGGCATCGAACCACGCGAGCGAACTGTACGCGTTCCCGCCGCCGGTATAGGAAAGCGTCACATTGATTTTCGTATCCTTCGAAAGCGTGCCTTCGTAACCGGCATACACCAGAACCGGTGCGGACTTCCGCTTCCGCGAATATAGTTCTTCGCCGCCGCCGTAACCCCACGCCGGGTTGTAATAATTATCGCCCGTGAGTTCGAACGCCTCCATCGTGGCGGACGAGCGGAGGCCTTTTTCGGCATACGCGGCAAAAACGCCAGCGGTAAAACTATGAAAATCACTGAATTTGTATTTATGCAACGATGACAAAGCGAACTCCGACGACTTCAGTCCGTGCATGGGCCTATCCTCTCCCGCCCTCGCGGTTATGCTGTTCGCCGTCCAGTACGGGGAGTCGCCGGACGGCTGCCCGGCATAGGAAGCATTCGCGGCTGCACTCCCGCCGCGGCTGGTATATGCAGTCCCGGCACGCCAGCCTTGCGGGATCATCAAAGGGTCGGGCGTAAATGTTTCTACTCCACCAGAAAGCCCGGCGGCCCTGTCCGTGAAACCGATGCCGCCGACAGCGGACTTCGACATACGCGAGCGCCTCAATATCGACAATAAAGCATAATCGTAATGTCCCGTCAACCTGCCTGAAAGCTCGATATCGCCGAGGTAAGCACGTTCCAACGGCACATCGAAACCGCGTCTGGCGTACCTCACGCCCGAAAAATTGAATTCGGCCATGCGCGTAAAAATGTCGGTTCCGCCTTCTAACGGGGCATAAAAAAGCGTCAGGTCGGTTTCCGACCCGGCGCTCTCTATGAATTGGGAGGAACTCCCCGAAACGTAATATTCGTAAGGGTTATGCTGCGCGAATGCCGATGACAGGGACAATCCCATGGCGGCAGATAGCGATATCAACCTCTTGATGCGCATTAGTAAGTCGGGTTAGTAGTTTTTCCGGCAAGCCGCGCTCCGCCGTCGGCCGTCAGCCGCCTGCCGGATGCGAAAATACAAAAAAACTAATCAATTCGACCTTTTGCGCTATTTTTCAGGCCGTATGTGTTTAAGATTTAATTTTAAGGCCAAAAATCTATTTCTCTCAGTAATTTGATATACTTTGCTTCATTGGGTTTTCTTCCCTTCAAGGCATCGGTAATGATCTTGTTGCATATGTCCGACAACTGCAATGCCCTGTTTTTAGGCATGTGAATCCTACGCGCCCATAATTCGCCATCAACCACACATCGGAATGTTGCGCTCTCGCCATCACTGACAACTTCTATCACACCAGGCGTACGTTCCATTGGTTTGAAACCGCGCATCAATACAGCAGTCATCTCGCCTCGCAATTCCACCGCGAATCGTTCACTTACCTCGAACGATTTCGGCTTCGGACTGTATTTCCGATACAATTCAGGAGCGGTAGTGGAACTCGCCTGATGAATTTCACGCATTTTCTCTTGGCTGTTAGACAACCGAAAGACTTGCAGTGTATAGGTTTCGCGGCAACGGTCTTTTACTATGCGAAACGCCAAGACATCACGGAAAGATGGTGAATATATGTATTCCGCAAAGATTCTCGTATCCCCGAAGAGTATCCTATCCAAATAAGTCTCGGCCTTGGCGTCATACAAATCAAAACCGTCGGAATTATCAACACTTTGTGAAAAAGAGAACTGCGTCGACAGCGCGCACGCTATTAATAAAAAAAGCGTTTTTTTCATACGAAAAAAGGGTTATAGTTGACATTAATCAAATATAACCCTTTATATCAAGAAAAACAAGCACTAATACCCGAGTATCCTCATCATCGAGCGGTAGCTCTGCTCTTTGGCGAAGAGGCGTGTGTAGTAATCGTCGGCCTCGCCCTTTTCACGGTCTATTATAATATGCTTGGGCGCGGGGATAAGGCAGTGCTGTATGCCGCCGAAACCGCCCAACTCCTCCTGATAGGCCCCCGTGTGGAACATACCTATATACTGAGGCTCATCGCCCACGAGTTTCGGGAGGAATATGGCGTTCTGGTGCGACTCTCCGCTGTAATAATCCTCGCTGTCGCACGAAAGCCCGCCCAGAAACACTCGCTGGTATTCCCTGTCCCAGTTGTTCACAGCAAGCTGTATGTAGCGCTGGTTGATGCCCCATGTGTCTGGCAATGTGGTCATGAAAGAGCTGTCGATCATATACCAAAGCTCCTTGTCGTTCTGCTGTTTCTGGTTGATTATAGAGAAGAGCGTCGCGCCGCTTTCGCCTACTGTGAACGATCCGAACTCGGTGAATATGTGCGGTTCCTCGATCTCCATCTGTACGCAGAAGCTCTTTATCTGCGATATTATCTCCTCGGCCATGTACTCGTAGTCGTACTCGAACGAGAGCGAGTTCTTGATAGGGAAGCCGCCCCCGATGTTCAGGGTGTTGAGCGTTGGACAGATCTTCTTTAGCTCGTAGTACACGTTAAGGCACTTGTTCAGCTCGTTCCAATAGTATGCCGTGTCCTTTATCCCGGTGTTGATAAAGAAGTGGAGCATGTGCAGGTTGAACTTCTTGTTGCGCATTATTTTTTCGCGGTAGAAGTCCACGATGTCGTTGTAGCGTATCCCGAGCCTCGATGTATAGAAGTCGAATTTCGGTTCTTCTTCCGACGCGATACGTATCCCGATTTTGCACTTCTTCTCCAGTGCATTATCGAGCAGGGTTATCTCGTCCTTGTTGTCAAGTACCGCCACAGTGTTTTCAAAGCCGCTATGGACCAGTTGAGCGATATTTTCCACGTAATGCGGGCGTTTGAAGCCGTTGCACACGATATAGCGGTCCTTATCTATATGGCCGCTTTCGTAAAGGGAATTTATAATATGTATGTCGTACGCCGACGATGTTTCGAGGTGGATGTCGTTCTTCAGCGCCTCCTCGATCACGAAATTGAAATGCGAGCTTTTGGTGCAGTAACAGTATGTGTAATCGCCCCTGTAATCGACTTTCGCCATCGCCACATTGAACATTCGCTTGGCCCGCTGTATCTGCGAAGTTATCTTCGGGAGGTACGAGATCTTCAAAGGCGTGCCGTACTGCTTGATTATGTCCATCAACGGAACATCGTGAAAATGAAGTTCGTTATCGACAACCGAGAACTCTTCCTGAGGAAACTCGAACGTTTGCTCGATAAGGTCAATGTACTTGTTTTTCATTCCCTTTAATTGCTTTTAATAAATCCGAGCGAGCCGCATTGAAAATTTCATAGCAAAGTAGCTCGACCGGATTCCGATTGATTTGAGATTGCAAAGTAGATAATTCTTTTAATCAATAACAATACTTTCCCTGTAAAATTACACGACACCGCTAAATAAAACGCTTATACCGGTGTCGCTTTGCGACACCGGTAGTCTGCCGCCACCCCACGCGGAGGGCTGGTCGCTTCGGCGACTGCGACAGAGCGGAAACGTCGATGCACTTCCGAAGCGCTGTACTGCGAAACTATGCCCTTTGCCGACGGCAGACTGCACTGTGGGGGTAATATTGCGAATAAGCATACCAAATAGTCCTCCCGCGCATGCCCTGGCACTGTTGATTTCGCTAAAACGACCTAAAAAATCGCACCGCCGCTGTTAGCATATCAATAATATTTCCGTATTTTTGCGTATTAATCGCATCAGAGATGTTGAACAGAATAATCGCAGAATACACAAAAGAGCATAAACGCCTCGTACTGCCGGGCTTCGGGGCTTTCATCCGCAAGGAAACCGGCGAGGTGGTCCTCGTGGAATTCCTGAAAAAGGACGACGGTGTGCTCGTTTCGTTGATAATCGGGCAGAATGGCGGCGGCGAACAGCAGGCGCTCGAAACGATAGAACAATACGTGGCCAAGATAAAGCGCAACATAGCGCAGTCAGGGGAATACCGTATCGAGGGCCTGGGCAGAATATACGTCACTGGCAACGGCCTTTACGAGCTTGAATACCTCGGCGGCGGCGCCATGGAGGAAAGCGACCTGTCCGCTCCGTCCGAAAACAACCGCCCCCCCACGGCGGAAGCTATGCCGGCGATGGCCGAGGCGGCGCCGGAGCGAACCGAAGCGCCTGCGGCCGGCGCCACACAATCAGTCCCGGCACAAACTGCCGCCAACGTAAAACCGGAATCCGTAGTTGCCACTGCGGCAACACGCGAACCGGTCAAGCCGCAATCACAACCTGCGGCCCAGCCTCGCCCGGCATACAATCCCGTGCAGCCGAAAACACAGCCAACACCCCAGCGCCCCGCCTACAGGCCCGCATACACGCAGCCGCAGAAGAAGAAAAGCGACATGGTCATGGTGATCGCGATATTGGCAGCGTTGTTTGCATTGGCAGTGATAGGTTTCAGTTTTTGGGTCGGCGGCGGCCCGGCAAGCCAGATAGTGCCGACAAACCAGCCCGTGGAACAGACCGCGGGCGAGTAATATTCCGACATTTCACGCCTCAGTCCACGAAAGCAAGGCGGCACAGATCGCGCACATCACATTTAACGACAAAAAGGAAGACCCAGATATGGATATACAGTCCGTAAAACAACGTTTCGGAATCATTGGCAACAACGACCAGATGAACCGCGCCATAGAGGTTGCGGTGCGTGTGGCCGCGACCAACCTTTCGGTGCTTGTCACGGGCGAAAGCGGTGTCGGCAAGGAGTTTTTTCCACAGATCATCCACGCTTACAGTTCCCGCAAACACAATAAATACATCGCCGTGAACTGCGGTGCGATCCCCGACGGGACGATTGATTCCGAGCTTTTCGGCCACGAAAAAGGCGCTTTCACAGGCGCTACCGAGGCCCGTAAGGGCTATTTCGAGGAGGCCAACGGAGGCACCGTTTTCCTCGACGAAGTGGCCGAGCTGCCGCTATCGACACAGGTAAGGCTTTTGCGTGTGCTTCAGACCGGGGAATACATCCGCGTGGGGTCGTCTAAAACACAGAAGACCGACGTCAGGGTGGTCGCGGCGACGAACAAGAACCTGCAGAGTGCCGTGCACGAGGGGCGTTTCCGCGAAGACCTCTATTACAGGCTGAACACCGTGCCGATCACAGTCCCGGCCCTGCGCGAACGCAGGGAGGACATCTGCCTGCTGTTCCGCAAGTTCGCCTCCGACATAGCGGCCCAGTACCGCATGCCGGTTATCTCGCTCACGGACGAGGCGAGGACGGTACTCGAAGAGTATTCGTGGCCAGGCAATATCCGTCAGCTGAAGAACGTGGCCGAGCAGATATCGGCCATCGAGGAAACCAGGCAGATAGCCCCTGAGATACTCGAATGTTACCTCCCGCGGACGCAAACGGCCCCGGTGCATATCCCGGGCAGCGCACGCGGCAGCGATATGGGCGGCACGGAGCGGGAACTGTTATATAAGGTGCTTTTCGACATGCGTGCCGACATACACGAGCTGAAGCAGATGCTTTCGGATGTCATTAAGCAGGACAGGAAAACGGAAATAGCTGGCTACCTGCCCACCCCGAGCGTGTATACCCCGGCGGTAGCTCCTCAGCCCGAAAACCGCGAGGCGCTTGACGCCGAGAGCGAAGACGTGACCGACGGGGCGCAGCAGGGCGAACTCACTAAAGAACAGGTGCAGCGCGACCAGATCGTCCGCGCCCTGCGCAGGCATAACGGCAAACGCAAGGACGCGGCACGCGAGTTGTTCATCTCGGAACGCACGCTTGACAGGACAATCAAGGAATTAGGCATAGATGAATATTAGGAAATCCTTACTTTGGGCCTCGGCCCTGCTCGTATTGACGGCGGCGGTGCTTACCGGATGCCGCATCAAATACAGCTTCAGCGGCGCGTCGATAGACCCTAACGCCAAGACGTTCAGCGTGGCCTACTTCCCCAACAACGCGTCGATGGTAGCCCCAATACTCAGCTCCGCCATGACCGACGGCCTCAAGGAGCGTTTCGCCAGGCAGACTCGCCTGAAAGAGAAAACCGACGGCCCCGGCGACCTTGCGTTCGAAGGCGAGATCGTGGGATACGTTTCCCAACCGTCGGCCATCACGGGCGACGAACAGGCGGCCAAGAACAGGCTTACGATAAGGGTAAAGGTCAAGTTTACCAACACGCTCCAGCCGCAGCTCAACTACGAGAAGACGTTCCAGCAATTCGCGGAATACGATGTGACGAGGTCATTGCAGGACGCAGAAAGCGAGCTGATCCCGCTGATAGTAGAAATGATCGTGGACGACATATTCAACGCGGCGGTGGCCAACTGGTAGGATACAATATGACAGGATTTCAGGAATATATCAGCCATGGCGGCGCGATGCCGCCGAAGGAGGAGCTGGCGGCCGTCCTGCGGGAATACCCGTGGTTCATGACGGCGCGTGTGCTGTTGGCTGAAGCGGGCGGCGAAGAGGCGGATGCTCTGCTCGCGTTACACCGGCTCTCCCACCCCGGCCGGCCAACTGTTCCGGCGCCGGCCGAAACAGAAACAGATATCGGAATAACCGTGGCAGAGGCGACCGAAGTCCATGAAGCCGCCGCGGAAGAAAGTGACCGCGAAGCCGAACCGCCCTACGTCGAGTCGGACGCGGAATCAGTTGACGACGAAACATTTGCGGCAATCGGCAATACGGAATCAGCCCCATCGGACACTTCGCCTGAAAGCCACTCCGAATCCTTTGCCGATGAAGACGCCATAGACGGCGGGGTTATCGAAACATTCCTCTCGAAAGGCGACTACCGCATTGTCCCCGACGAAAACACCCCGGAAGACGACGCAGCCCAAGAATCGTCGATCCTGGACATCACAGACGACATGGTCAGCGAGGAACTCGCCGAAATATACCTCGCGCAGGGACTAAATGCGCAGGCCAAAGAGATATATGCCCGTTTAAGTTTGCTTAATCCGGAAAAAAGTGTTTATTTTGCCGAAATTATCGGAAAAATCGATTCCGGCAACGAGAAGTAAATAATTTAAAGACTAAAAATATGTACATTATCTTCATCATCCTCATCCTTATAGCCGCGGTACTGCTCATCCTTACCGTATTGGCGCAGAACCCCAAAAGCGGTATGGCTGCCAACTTCGGTGCATCGAACCAGGTAATGGGTGTACGCCAGACCACGGATTTCCTCGAGAAACTGACATGGGGCCTCTCTACCGCCATCCTCGTTTTCAGCCTTTGCGCGACCATGACAATGCCGCGTGCAAGCATTCAGCGCAGTAAAGACGCCCTCGAACGCGCGATAGAAAGCGCGGCGGCACCTGCCGAAAACTCGCTCCAGAACCCGGACAACGCCGCCTCGTTCGACCCGAACGCACCGGCGCCCGAGCAGTCAGAAGCACCGGCACAGGCGGAATAAGCACCGAACCGAAACCACAAAAACGGCAGCCCCATAAAGAGGTTGTCGTTTTTTTTCGCCATAATCCGGCTACGAATAAATTGTGGCACGGTTTTTTCAAATACACAGATATATTATATAAAATAAACCTTACCTTTGACCAAGTTATCCAACATAAACCCATCAACTTAATGGCTAAAGAGAACCCCAAGAACCCAAAAGAGGCAGGGGCAGAAAAAGACGCCCCCCGTCGTGAAGATGCGGGTCGTAGGACCGCCGAAGGACCGGCACAATTCATGAAAGACAAGCGCAAAAGAGCGCGTGTAGCAGGCAAATCATATGAAGCGGTACCGCGCGAAAGCCGCCCCCGCCGAGATAACGACAGTGATGGCGAACGCCGCCCGTACAATCCTGATTTCAAGAAAGATAACAAGCCAGCATTCAACAAGGAACGCCGCGACGACAGCAGCAGGGACTGGAGCAAAGACAACGGCGACCGCCCGGCGAAGCGTTTCAACGACAATGACGGTTGGAATAAGGATAAGGGCGACAGGCCTCGCCGCGACAACAATGACGGTGAGCGCCGTTCGTACAACCCCAATTTCACTAAGGACAACAAACCCGCTTTCAATAAGGAGCGCCGCGACGACGACCGCAAAGATTGGAACAGGGACAGGAGCGACCGCCCGGCGAAGCGCTTCAGCGACGACGACAAATGGAACCGCACAGATTATAAACCGGAACGCAAGGAGTACGGCGACCGTGATCAGAACAGGGACAGGAAACCTTTCCGCCGTGACGACGACAGAGGCGAAAAACGCTTTTCACGCGACTCGCGCGACGGCAAGAGTGGTCCCGGCCGCCCTGCAGGAGCAGGCAAATACGGGAGCAAGCCCGGCGGCAAGCAAAAGTTCGACAAAAAGAAAGACTTCACGCCCAAAAGTTATGGGGACGACTATCCCAAATTCCCTGCGCCGAAGATAGAAAAAGAGATGCGCCTGAACCGCTATATAGCGATGTCGGGAGCATCCTCACGCCGCGAGGCGGACGAATTCATAACGTCGGGGCTGGTAAGCGTGAACGGCGTCGTGGCGACCGAACTCGGCACCAAAGTGAAGCCCGGCGACGAAGTGCGCCTGAACGACAAGGTGCTTCGCGGCGAGAAAAAAGTCTACGTCGTGATGAACAAGCCGAAAGGCTACGTCACCTCGCTCGAAGATCCGCACGCGGACAAAACCGTGATGGACCTGCTCGAAAACGTTGTGAAAGAGAGGGTCTACCCGGTGGGCAGGCTCGACAAGAACAGCCTCGGAGTACTGTTAATAACCAACGACGGCGACCTTACCACAAAACTTACGCATCCGTCGTACAGCAAGAAAAAGATCTACCAGGTATCGCTAGACAGGGCGCTGACCCGTGCCGACATGGACAGCATCGCCAAAGGCATCACGCTTGAGGACGGCCCGATACACGCCGACGAGATAAGCTACGTGAAAGACAACAAAAAAGAGGTCGGGATCGAGATCCACTCCGGCCGCAACCGTATCGTGCGCCGCATCTTCGAACACCTCGGATACAACGTAACGAAACTCGATAGGGTCTATTTCGCCGGACTGACCAAGAAAAATCTGACACGCGGGGCATGGCGTTTCCTTTCGCCGCGTGAGGTCGATATGCTGATGAGCGGGAAATACGAATAACCGCAGGTTTTATCTAATAGACGAATGCAGGCCTGGAAGCCTGCATTCGTTTTATATCTACGATCCTAAACAGCTCGTTTCGGCGCTTAATCATTATGTTCTTGTCGCGCACAAAAGATTCACGCCACCTTTAAAACTGCGCCAACGCTATCGCCATGGCGGCCTCGACAACGACGGGGGCGCGGAGCGCGATGCAGGCGTCATGCCGCCCGTGGACAGACATAGTCTCGACTTTGCCGGTTTCAGTATTCAGCGAAAGTTGCTCCTTCGCGATGCTCGGAGTGGGTTTTACCGCCACCCTAACGACTATCGGATTCCCGTTCGTGATGCCGCCGTTTATGCCGCCGGAGTTGTTTGTGGCCGTAGTGCCGTCGGGCGATATTATCGGGTCGTTGTTTTCCGATCCTTTCAGCGAGGCGGCCTCGAAACCGTTGCCGAACTCCACGCCTTTTATGGCCGGAATGGAGAATAGCAAGTGCGAGAGTACGCTCTCGAACGAATCGAAAAACGGCTCGCCCAAACCTACCGGCACGCCTGTCGCGGTACACTCTATTACGCCGCCCACGGAATCCAGCTCCTTAACGGCCTCGGCTACAATGGCTTCGAAACGATCTTTATCCTTGCTGCCGCCGAGCGCAATGATGTCGGAACTGATTTTGATACCGCCACCCAGTATTTTTTTAGCAACCACACCGGCTGCTACGAGCGTGAGTGTGATCCTGCCCGAAAAATGGCCGCCGCCACGGTAATCCTGGTAGCCTGCGTATTTTTTGCCGGCGACCCAGTCGGCATGTGACGGGCGCGGATGCGTCACGAGGTTCGAATAGTCGGCCGAACGGGTGTTGTCGTTCGTGAACGTTACGGCAAGCGGCGCACCAGTCGTGTATCCGTTGAACACACCGGAAAGTATGCGGGGCATGTCGCTTTCTATGCGCGGGGTCGTGCCTTTGGCTCCGCTGCGGCGGCGCGCGAGATCGGCCTCGAAGTCGGCTTCCGACAACGCGATTCCCGGCGGCACGCCGTCCATAACGACGCCTATGCCCTCCCCATGCGACTCTCCGAATATGGAAAGCCTGAATTTATCTCCGAAAGCGTTCATTACTTGTAATTTATCGTTAATTATTTGAAGCGATTATCGAGGCGATGTCTTTCCAGAAATCGGGATACGATTTATTGACCGCTTCGGCGTCTTCGATGGTCGTTTCGCCGTCGGCCGCAAGTGCCGCCACGGCGGTCGCCATCGCGATCCTGTGGTCGTTGCGGCTGCTGACAACCGCCGCCCTGACACGGCCGCCGGTAACTTTCATCACATCCTCTTCCGAGATATCAATAGCAACGCCCATCTTCCCGAATTCGTCCCGGAGCGTTTCGGCTCGGTCGCTCTCCTTGTGCGTGAGGCGCTCCGTACCCCTTATCACACTGACACCCTCGCAGCCCGCCGCGAGCGCCACCAGCGCCGGGAACAGGTCGGGACAATGCGTGGCATCGAATTCGAACGCCTGCAAAGGACGGCTCCTCACCGTGATCGTATTACCCTCGGTAATTATCTCCGCGCCAGCGCGTGAAAGCGCGTTCACTATCTCGATATCGGCCTGAAGCGACAGCGGATTGAGGTTGGCGACGGTCACCTCTCCAGCAACGGCGCCGGCCACCAGCAGGCACGAAGCCCCGCTCCAGTCGCCCTCTATATTATATGTACGCGGCGAATATTCCTGCCGCCCCTCGATAAAAAATTCGGTATAATCCTCGTTATGCCCCACCTCGATATCGAAAGCACGCAGCACGTCGATAGTCATATTTATATACGGTATGCTGTTCAGCCGTCCCACATGGAGCGTAGTATCGTTCTGTGCGAGAGGAAGTGCCATCAGCAACCCTGTGAGAAACTGCGAACTTATGCTTCCGTCCACCTGCGTTTCGCCGCCCAGCAAAGGCCCTTGCACCGTAATCGGCAGGTGTCCGCCATCCTGCGCGGCAACCCGAGCCCCAAGCGCGCGCAGCGGCGCTATCATCATGTCCATGGGGCGTTTGAGTATCGACCCGTGGCCTGTGATCGTGATCGGCCTGCCGGACAGCGACGCTATCGGCGTGAACATGCGCGTGGAAAGCCCCGATTCGCCGATATCTATCGTCAATACCGAAGGACTGCCGCCTCCGTTTATGATGTATGTCGATTCGTCGGTATGCGTCGATGCCGCACCCAGCGCCCCGGCCACGAGCAATGCCGCGCGCGTGTCGCTACACAATTCCATATTCAGGAGCCTACTCTCGCCCTTGGCCAGTAGTGCTGCCGCTATGGCCCTCTGCGCGTAACTTTTCGACGACGGCGCCTGTACCGTCCCGCTAACTCTCGACCCTTTTATTTTCGCATCCACGCCCTATCTCAACTTAAAGTCCTGGCCCAGGTAAACCTTCCTGACCATCTCGTCGTTAGCGAGATCCTCGGCCGACCCGGCTTTCAGTATCTTGCCCTCGAAGAGCAGGTATGTGCGGTCGGTTATGTTCAACGTTTCGTGCACGTTGTGGTCGGTGATGATAACCCCGATGTTCTTGTCCTTCAGCGTACGCACGATGCTCTGGATGTCCTCCACGGCGATCGGGTCTACACCTGCGAACGGTTCGTCGAGCAGTATGAACTTAGGGTTGATTGCAACAGCACGGGCGATCTCAGTGCGGCGGCGTTCGCCGCCCGAGAGCTTGATCCCGTCGCTCTTGCGCACCTTTTGCAGGCGGAACTCCTCGATCAGGGTTTCCGTGCGTTCCTTCTGCTCGGCTTTGGTCATGTTCGTCATTTCGAGCACCGACCTTATATTGTCCTCGACGCTAAGGTTGCGGAAAACCGAAGCCTCCTGCGCGAGGTATCCCACCCCCATCTGGGCGCGCTTGTACACCGCGAATTTTGTGATGTCGGTCGAAACGCCGTTGTCGTCCTCAAGGAATATCCTCCCGTCGTTGGGCTTTATCAGCCCCACTATCATATAGAAGGATGTAGTCTTGCCCGCCCCGTTGGGCCCGAGCAGGCCAACGATCTCGCCCTGGGTAACGTCTATCGAAACATGGTCCACGACCGTGCGCGATTTATAGCGTTTTACAAGGTTGTCTGTGTATAGTCTCATTTATTCTGCAAAAAGTATTTACAAAGTTAATAAAATTCGAAATATTCTCTTATCTTAGCTATTCAGAAAAACACAATTAAGGAGCAAAGGCAATAAATGACCTTCGAGAATGACAATCTGCTGCATGAGAAACTGAAAGAATATTTCGGGTTCTCATCGTTCAAAGGCAACCAGGAAGCCGTAATAAGGAACGTGTTGTCGGGTAACGACACGTTCGTACTCATGCCCACAGGCGGCGGCAAATCGCTTTGCTACCAGTTGCCGGCATTGCTTATGGACGGGGTCGCGATCATCATATCGCCGCTCATCGCCCGGATGAAGAACCAGGTCGACGCCATGCGTACGTTCAGTTCCGAGGACGGAGTGGCACATTTCCTCAATTCTTCGCTCAACAAGGCGGCTATCACACAGGTGCGTACCGACGTGCTTTCGGGACGTACCAAACTGCTCTATTTCGCCCCTGAATCGCTTACGAAAGAGGACAATATAGCTTTCCTGCGCAAGATCAAGATATCGTTCTACGCCATCGACGAGGCGCACTGCATCTCGGAATGGGGTCACGATTTCCGTCCCGAGTACCGCCGTATCCGCCCGATGATCAACGACATAGGCCATGCACCTCTCATAGCGCTCACGGCCACGGCCACGCCCAAAGTGCAGATGGACATCCAGAAGAACCTCGGCATGTCGGACGCCGACGTCTTCAAGTCGTCGTTCAACCGGGCCAACCTTTTCTACGACATACGCCCCAAGCACGACGCCGCACGCGAGATAATCAAGTATGTGAAGATGCACGAGGGCAAATCGGGCATCATCTACTGCCTCAGCCGCAAAAAGGTCGAGGAACTCGCCGAGCTGCTGGTGGCGAACGGAGTCAAGGCACTCGCCTACCATGCCGGAATGGACGCCGCCACACGCGCCCAGAACCAGGATAACTTCCTTATGGAGGAGGCCGACGTGATAGTTGCGACCATAGCGTTCGGGATGGGTATCGACAAGCCCGACGTGCGCTATGTGATCCACTACGACATCCCCAAGAGCCTCGAAGGCTACTATCAGGAAACGGGGCGCGCGGGACGCGACGGCGGCGAAGGCCACTGCATAGCATTCTACAGCTACAAGGACATACAGAAACTCGAAAAGTTCATGCAGGGCAAGCCTGTGAACGAACAGGAGATCGGCAAACTGCTGTTGTTGGAAACGGTTTCCTACGCCGAATCTTCGATATGCCGCCGCAAGACCCTGCTCCATTACTTCGGAGAGGAGTACGAACAGGAAAACTGCTGCAACTGCGACAACTGCGTGAACCCGAAACCGAAGATAGAGGCCACCGGGGAGATGCAGTTAGTCCTCTCGGCCCTTGCAGCCATCGGGGAGAAATTCAAGATGGATTACCTGATCAGCCTTATAGTGGGGCGCAACAGCGCAATGGCCAAATCATACAACCACAATAAATTGGAGTGGTTCGGGCAGGGCAAAGACCATAACGACAAGTTCTGGGGCGCGGTAATACGCCAGGGGCTTATACTCGGGCTGATAAATAAGAACATCGAGAATTACGGGCTTCTTTCCATCAGCGGCAAAGGGGTTGCGTTCGCCGAAAAACCGTTCCGCATACAGGTCACTCTGGACCACGACTACGATGCCGAGGACAGCGAACACGAAGCCGCCATGCCTTCGGGCAAGGGCAGCGGCGCAGCCGACGAACAACTGTTCGCCATGCTGAAAGACCTCCGCAAGAAGGTCGCCAAAACACATAACCTGCCGCCGTTCGTGATATTCCAGGACCCGTCGCTGGAGGATATGGCCATCCACTACCCCATCACAGTGGAGGAAATGACAAACATCACGGGCGTGGGTGCGGGCAAGGCCAAGAAATTCGGTGAGGAGTTCATCAAGCTCATCAAGGCCTATGTCACTGAGAACGAGATAGAACGACCGCACGACATGGTCGTAAAAAGCATCGCCAACAAGAGCGCCAACAAGGTATACATCATACAAAGCATCGACCGTAAGCTCGATTTCGAGGACATCGCACAGGCGAAAGATATGGAATTCGCCGAATTGCTGACCGAAATAGAGGCCATCGTGAACTCCGGCACGAAGCTGAACGTTAATTACTACATCGAAGACGCGGTGGATGAGGACAAAATCGAGGACATCTACCTCTATTTCAAGGAGGATGCCGAAACCGACTCGCTCGAAGCGGCGATGCAGGAACTCGGTTCGGACTATACCGAAGAAGAGGTGCGCCTTGTGAGGATCAAATTCATCTGCGAACAGGGCAATTAGGCGATCATGCGGAAAGGGAAGGCGGCAGACGGCTGCATAAACAACAAAGAGGGCTGCAACACGTACTCGCGCGACAACAAAAGGGATAGTGGCCGGACACGCTCAGAGGCGAAGAAGAATGACAGCCGCGACACCAGGGGCAAGGACGGCAACGATGCCGTCCGCGCGAAAAAACACCTCGGACAACACTTCCTCACCGACCTCAATATCGCCCGTAAGATCGCGGAGGCTCTCGAAGGCGGAAGCACGGATAAACCCGTAACGGCGCTCGAAGTCGGCCCTGGGATGGGGGTGCTCACTCAGTTCCTGCTGCAGCGCGGCGACCTCGAAGTCTATGCCGCCGAGATAGATACCGAAAGCGTCGCCTACCTCAAGTCCCACTACCCCGACTTCGCGCCGCGGCTCATCGAAGGCGATTTCCTGCACATGGATCTCGCAGAACAATTCCCGGCCGGGTTGAGCATTATCGGCAATTTCCCGTACAACATCTCGTCACAGATATTTTTCAAGGTGCTCGAAAACCGCAACCTCGTCCCCGAAGTCGTCGGGATGATCCAGAAAGAGGTGGCGGTGCGGATCGCCGAGCCTCCGGGAAGCCGCGAATACGGCATCCTTAGCGTGCTGCTTCAGGCGTGGTACGACATAGAGTACCTGTTCACCGTCCACGAAAACGTTTTCAATCCTCCGCCCAAAGTGAAGAGCGCCGTTATACGGCTCAGGCGCAACGACGTAGAGGCGCTCGGCTGCGACGAAAAACTGTTCGTGAAGGTCGTGAAGGCGTCGTTCGGGCAGCGGCGCAAGATGCTGCGCAATTCACTGCGTTCGGTATTCGGCGACTTCGGCGGCGAGGAACACCGTTTCTTCTCCGACCGCGCCGAACAACTTGGCGTCGCCGATTTCGTGGAACTCACCAACTGGGTCTATGCCAATATATAACTGCTTGCGGGAAATGACAGAAAAGGCAAAGGGAGGCGAAAACCTCCCTTAGTTTTTATAATCCAGATTGAGAAAGTGATGAATGATACACTTTCGGATTTTTAAATTTTAGTTTTAATGCCACTCAAGGCGTTAATATCTCCTAAAATCGCATATTCTCTTTCTAAATCAGTATTGTTATATAAGTATTCTTCATCTTCGTATCTTGGCGTATCATAGCCACTTATAAAACTTAAAAAGGAAAATATCTTATTATCAATATCAATACCTTGACGTTCTTTTTCATCTAAAATATTTAATAAAGCAGTTACTTCAGAGGAGACCTTACTTCTAACGCCCTCTTTATCATAAATTTTACTATTATCATTTATCAATATTTGATAATAAGTTTCTAATAATTGTTTGATATCCATTTTTTATTGTAGTTAATGACATCCATTTTTTGGTACATTCTTACGAGTTATACCTTCTTTTGTTCCTATATAATTACCATTTTCATCGAATCTATAATGAATTTTTTGCCCATTAGTAATACTCTCTTGAGGTCTTACTTGTCTGACCCTTCCATTATGGTCTACTGTTTCCATCCAAGTTCGGGTTTTTCCCGTCGCAGGATCCCACTCTCTAACAGGTCTCATTCCTGCCATCTCACCAGGAGTACTTGCAGGTTTTACGTTGTCATAATACCTAATTCTACCATTTTCTAATTCTTTTACACCCCCTTGACCATATTTTTGAGTTTGCCTCAGATGCTCTTTGTGCTTTGCTCCGAATGGATCTCCAACATTTAATCCAAACACATCCACCCAACTGTTGGTGTCTTTCACATACCCATAAAGTGTTGGGTTGTTTCCTGCCAATCCAATCGGATCCTGACTAATATACCCACCCATTTGAGGGTCAAAATAACGGTGCCTGTTATAGTACAACCCCGTTTCTTCATCCTCATACTGCCCCTGATACCTGAAAGGACAAAATGCGGACACTCAACTGCCACAAAACAAAGGTAATGATGCCAAAATAAAAAAGCAACCCGTGAAGGTTGCTTTTTTTGCGCGCGTCCGCCAAGCGGACACTCTAAAGCCAGTTCGTATTACTTGCTGGCTTTTTTATCGTAATGCTTTTGATAGCGGCTCATAAACTTATCTACGCGACCGGCGGTATCTACCAACTTCACTTTACCTGTGTAGAACGGGTGTGAAGTGTTCGAGATTTCCATCTTGTACACGGGATAGGTTTCGCCGTCCACTACTATAGTTTCCCTTGTCTGTACGGCGGACCTTGTCAAAAACACGTGGTCGTTGGACATGTCCTTGAAAGCGACCATACGATAATTCTCGGGGTGGATACCTTTTTTCATCGTGTTTTGTGTTTGTGTGGGTTTAATAACGGTTGCAAAGGTAATTATTATTTATCGAAATGCAATTTTCCGCCGATCTTTTTAGCATTTAGGTGGGCGCACTACTGTTTTTAGCATGAAAATTTATACTTTCGCAAGATATGTGTCAACAGAAAGGCGGAAATTCATGACAAAACTCACATTTCTTGGAAGCGGAACATCGCAGGGAGTACCCGTAATATCGTGCGGATGCTGGGTGTGTACCTCGCCCGACCAGCGGGACAGGCGCCTGCGTTCGTCGGTGCTGGTGGAGCACAACGGGACGAAGATAGTCATCGACGCAGGCCCCGATTTCAGGCAGCAGATGCTCTCACTCGACGTCAAGCACATCGACGGCATCCTGATAACGCACGAGCATAAAGACCACACGGGCGGTCTGGACGACGTGAGGGCGTTCAATTACACACAACGAAAACCTGTCGACATTTACGCTACGGAGCAGGTTCAGTCGGCCATAAAAAGGGAGTTCGAGTACGCTTTCGGCGACAACAAATACCCCGGCGCACCCGAGTTCAACCTCGTGACCATAGACGGCGACACCCCATTCACGGTAGGCGGCACAGAGGTGGTCCCGATCAAAGGCATGCACGCCAAACTGCCGGTCTTGGGCTTCCGCATCGGCGGCATCGCCTACCTTACCGATTTCAACCATATAGAACCTGAAGAGATAGATAAGATAAAAGGTGTCGACGTGCTTATCGTCAACGCGTTGCGGCGCGAGCACCACATGTCGCACTTCACGCTGTCCGAGGCGCTGCACCTTCGCTGGCTCGTCCAGCCAAAGTACACATACCTCACGCACGTATCGCACCAGATGGGGCGGTTCAAGCAAATCGAACAGGAACTGCCAGAGAATACCCATTTCGCCTACGACGGGCTGGTGGTCGAATCTGTAGAATAAACCCCCATGCACTAAAGTACATGGGGTTCGTCAGATGAATAAATTCCTCTTCCCGGGTTGCGGAGCGACCCGCATCGCCGCCCTGAAGGGGCGGAGGGCGGCGATGAAGAATGGCCTAATCGCCAGAAAAAACAAAAATTTATAGAAACTAAAGTAGCCGCAATAAAATTGCGGGGTTTTAACCATTAACAGCAAACAATAAAATTACCGATATGAATTTCAAGAATAAAACCGTAGTTATCACAGGGGCGTCGTCCGGGATCGGACAGGCGCTGGCGCTCGAATTCGGCGAATTAGGCGCCAACGTAGTCGCCGGGGCACGCAGCGAAGACGGGCTTAAAGAACTGACGGACACTATAGTTGCCAAAGGTGGCAAGGCGGTTTACGCCATAACGGATGTTACGAAGGAAGCCGATTGCGAGAACCTCATAAGCAAAGCGGTTGAATCTTTCGGCGGCATCGACGTGCTGATATGCAACGCCGGGATCTCGATGCGGGCGCTGTTCGACGACGTCGACCTGTCGGTACTGAAACGCCTGATGGACGTAAATTTCTGGGGAACTGTCTATTGTACGAAATACGCCCTGCCGTGGCTGCAAAAATCCAAGGGGACTGTGGTCGGCGTTTCGTCGGTGGCGGGGATACACGGGCTTCCGGGCCGCACGGGGTATTCGGCGTCCAAGTATGCCATGACCGGCTTCCTCGAAACCATCCGTATCGAGAACCTCAAGAAAGGCGTGCATGTGATGATAACGTGTCCCGGTTTCACGGCTTCGAACGTGCGTTTCACCGCGCTG
Organism: Tidjanibacter sp.; assembly: GCA_031552235.1. GTDB lineage: Bacteria > Bacteroidota > Bacteroidia > Bacteroidales > Rikenellaceae > WRDF01. The sequence goes on from JAVBMR010000004.1 coordinate 142,636, forward strand.
ACCGCCGACGGATCGTCGCAGGGCGAGTCGCCGCGTGCCGAGGAAAAAATGATGTCGGCCGCCGAGGCTGCCCACCGCATAATAAAAGGGATATCGAAACGCAAACGCACCGTCCTGATGGACTTCAACGGCCGCGCCAGCACCCAGATTAAGAAGATATGGCCCTCGTTCCTCGACCGCATGTTCTACAACCACATGGCGAAAGAACCGGATTCGCCGTTCAAATAGTGCTTCCCGGCACTCTGGACACTTGTCGATATACGGAAGAGGCATTATCACACCGACGTTAAAATAAAACACCATTCACTAAAGTACATGGGGTTCGTCAGAGGAATAAATTCCTCTTCCCGGGTTGCGGAGCAACCCGCATCGCCGCCCTTTGGGGCAGAGTGCGGCGATGAAGAACGGACGAATCACCAGAAAAAAACAAAAATTTATAGAAACTAAAGTAGCCGCAATAAAATTGCAGAGGTTTAACCATTAACTGAAACAATAAAACAGGCTTATCCCGCTACGACCTGTAATCTCTCAGACGAATACACTGCCTGCCGTACCGTAATCTACAGGCAGTATCCACTCCAACTACGAGCGTCGGTTCAAGCGCCACTGCAGCCTGTTGTCGCCATGTACAGCGGGCTGGTCGCTTCGGCTTTCGCCGATAAAACGGGAAACGTCGATGCACACATAAAGCGCTATACCGTAAGACTACGCCGCTGGCAGTGGCAAACTGTACCGCAGAGCATTCTTGGGGATAAGCATATAAAATCATCACGCAGCCGGGCAAAGGCATGACGAAGTTGTTGCCCGGCAAAATCCGATAGCATTCGGCATTGACGAGTCATATAAGTCACCTTATTTTTTTTTCCGGATGAGACTTTGCACTATCTCGACCGCGTCTTTATAGGCTGGCAGGCGCAGGAGAAGATTGATGCCGGCATAAACCGCGATCCCTGTAACTACCTTTACCACAAGTGACAACCAGAGCGGCATGCCCGGGAACAGGAAGCCGATGCCCGCCACGCAAACCATCATAACCAGCGTTACACCAAGGCATGGCAACGAGTCCTGGATGATTTCGGCGAATGGATATTTTAATATCCGCTTTGAAGCGACGACGTTCACCACCATTTCGAAAGCAACCCACGCGACATACCCGTAGACCATTGCCTCCACGCCGACAGGAGCAGTACACGCTACCATGGCCACCAGAAAAGCCTTTTTGATGACCTCCAACCTTAAAACCATACCGCTCGCCCCCTTGGCTTTGATGATATTAAGGGTCAGGTAGGACAGCGGCACGAAGAACGCCGAGACGCAGAACAGCCGGAAATACGGCACGCCGGGCCACCAGCTCTCCTTTAGCAAAAGGTGGAAGAAATCGTTGCTCGTCACGATCAGCCCCCCCATGACAGGGAAAAGCAGGAGCGAAATGACGGCTATCACTTTCCGCGATGCGACCTTCAGTTTTTCGTCCTCGCTCTGGAGCGAAGAGAATGCCGGAAACGTCACGTTGGCGATGGACAATATGATGGCGTTGGAGATATCGTCCTTGAGCGACAGCGTTTTATCGTACAACCCAAGCTGCGCTTCGCTGCCGACTTTGGGGATGACGAGCCGCGGCAGGCTGTTGGCGAGATGCGTAACAAGACCTGTATAGAGCATGTTGGAGCCGTATGTGAACAGCTTCTTTATGGAATCGACGGAGAATTTGCCCCTCGGCCTCCACCTGTTCGTGACCCACAGCAGCAGCGTTTGCACCGAGCAATAGCTCAACCCCTGCATCACGAAACTCCATATCCCCCAGCCGGTCACGACCATATAGATCGAGATTGCGGTGGAAACGATATTCGCCCCCAGGTAGATCTTCGACAGCAGGGCGAAGCGCATTTCGCGCATGAGCTTCGTGCGCTGGATCAGCCCGAGCGCCATTATGACCCCCTGGATGAAGATCCACGGCGCGAGGTCGTATATTTCGGGCATCGGGTAGAACCGCACGATGACCCCCAGCATCGACATGGATATTATGAAAAACAATATGGCGAGTGCCATATTCAAATAGAAAACCGAGGTGTAATCCGTCCGTGTGGTGTTTTTGTGCTGCACCAGCGCCACGCCGAATCCGCTGTCGGTAAGCAGGTTGGATACGCCGAGGATAATACTGAGGATAATCACGGGGGTGTAATCCGTCGGCGTCAGGTAGGCCCACAACACGAGACCGGTTCCCATCTTCAGGGCCAGGGAACCGAACTTCTCCCCGGCCGACCAGATGAATCCCGAAACTACTTTTTGCTTGAGCTGGGCCATAAGTGTTAGGCTATATTTAATGTCTACGGATTAATTCCCCGTTGCTTGCTGCGCTTGATAAATTCACATTCCGCGGCTTCGGGGGTCGGCACGAAGTGCCGAGCCGCGGAATGTGGCGACTGCGCAAGGCAGTCGCAGGCGAAGTGCATACCGGCACTTGAAGAGGGCAAGAGCGAAAACCCGCATCGGAACGTTGCGGTGTAAAATAACATTAACGCTCTATCCATGTTGCCGAAGCGACCAGCCAGCCGCATGTGGCGACGGCAGGCCTCCCAACGCGTTAGCCATGAGGCCGCGCTCCACGCGCGGCCCATATAATTCGCCCGGTTCGCCGTGCAGGGGCATTATTGCGGACAAGCGCACTTACTTTTTGTAATTATATACAGCCGGTTAAACCGGCCGCGCCCCCCTCTGGGTATTACTGGTTGCAGGTAACCTCTTTTTTGATCGCTTTGTGCTGGAGGTTCATAACGTTACCGATCTCCATGAACGACGCGCCTTTTTCCGGCCCGAAGCTGCCGCCGAGGACAACCACGAGGTCTTCCTTGAACAACCAGCGCTTGCGTTCGAGATGATATAACGTACTGAGCAGAAAACTATTGTGTGTTTCGGCCTGTTCGCTGTGCATTGCGTGGATGCCGTATGATATGGCCAATTGGCGCATTACGCTTTTGCGGTAGCAGATGGCATATACCGGTTTGTTGCCGCGGAAAGCCGACAGGTAGCGTGCCGTCCGGCCCGACATTGTGTCGATGATGATTGCCTTTACGGGCAGGTTGAGCGTCGCCCTCACGGCCGAACGCGCCAGCTGCGCAGTGATCTCGTTATTTATGCTGACCATATTCATGTCCGAGTTCGGTTGCAGGTTCACGTCCTTCTCGATCTGCGATGCGATGCGGGCCATTGTTTCCACCGATTCTTCCGGATAGTCGCCGTTGGCCGTTTCACCACTGAGCATGATGGCGTCGACCCTCTGGTAGATGGCGCTCGCAATGTCGCTGACCTCGGCACGCGTGGGCCTCGGGTTCGACATCATCGAGTGGAGCATCTGTGTCGCGATGATAACCGGCTTCTTGGCCTCCACGCATTTGCGCACTATATAACGCTGTGTTACAGGTATTTCCTCGGCCGGTATCTCCACCCCGAGGTCGCCGCGGGCAACCATCACGCCGTATGTTTCGGTCAATATCTCGTCGAGGTTGTTCACGCCCTCGCGGTTCTCGATCTTCGAGATTATTTTGATGGGGCTGTTATGCTCCTTGATTATCTTCTTGACGGCCAGCACGTCGGCCTTGCTGCGTACGAAAGAGTGGGCGATGAAGTCTATATCGTTCTCGATGGCCCAAAGGATATATTCCTTGTCCTTGGCCGTGATCGAGGGCAGGTCGATGACCACGCCGGGGATGTTCACGCTTTTGTAGGCCTTGATCTTGCCTTTGTTCGACACGCGCGAGAAAAGCATGTCGTCCTTCTTTTCGGTAACGATGAGTTCCAGTTCGCCGTCGTCTATGAGTATGCGCGCACCCACCGGAACGTCCTTAAACAACGAGGGGTCGGTCATATAGAGCATCTCGGGGCTCGATTTGGGGTCGGCCTCGACAGTTGCTCCTTTTATGGTAAGTATGTCGCCTGCCGCTACGCTGAACCCGCCCTCGAAACCTTCGGCCATGCCTGTGAGGCGTACTTCCGGGCCCTTGGTGTCGATCATTATGGCTATCTGGTCCGATACCTCCCTCACATTCCTTACCACCTCTTCCGCGCCTTTGAGCGATGCGTGGGCCGTGTTTATCCTCACGGCGTTCATGCCTGCCTCGTAGAGCGAGCGTATAAATTCGACACTGCACCTGCGGTCCGATACCGTAGCGACGATCTTCGTTTTCTTATCCATCTATATTTATCTGTTATTTTACGAAACTTAAAACACCTAACCTGTACGAATCGAGGCCGAACCCCATTATCGAACCCTTGCATTTCGGGGCGATGAGCGACGTGTGCCTGAACTCTTCCCGCGCGAGTATCGACGAGATATGTACCTCGACCACGGGCACGCCTACCGCCCCGATAGCGTCGGCTATGGCCACCGAAGTGTGCGTATATCCGCCCGCGTTTATCAGCACGCCGTCGTACTTGCCGTCGGCAGCCTGTATCCGGTTGATTATTTCGCCCTCGACGTTCGATTGGTAGTAGTCGATCTGTGTGTCTTTGAACCCGGCGCGCAGCCCGGACAGGTAGTCCTCGAATGTTTCGCTGCCGTATATGCCCGGTTCACGTTTACCGAGCAGGTTAAGGTTGGGGCCGTTGATGATAAGGATGTTCATGCCGAACTCGTTTTTGTCCAGCGCAAAATTACATCAACAAAATCGAAATACCAATTAGCCGGTAGCAATAATCGGCAAAAAGGCGTGCGATTTAACCTGAATTTTATTTGAGGGCGGAGTTATGCCATTCCACAAAACACGTCCTGCGGCTGCAGGGGTGAGAAGCGTCCGGCTGCGGACGGCTGGCGGGGACAGGGCTGAGGTTACAGCAATATCAGGCTCACGGCCATTATGACCATGCCGGCGACCAGACCATATATCGACACATGGTGTTCGCCGTATTCGCGGGCGGCGGGCAGCAGTTCGTCGAACGAGATGAATACCATGATGCCCGCTACGGCCGCGAACGTGCAGTCCAACAGCATCGGCGACAGGAACGGCATAAGGATGAGGTAGCCGACTATGGCACCTACAGGCTCGGCCAGTCCCGAGAGAAACGAGTACCAGAACGCTTTTTTCTTGCTTTTGGTGGCGTAATATATAGGTACCGAGACCGCGATGCCCTCGGGGATGTTGTGTATCGCTATTGCGACCGCGATTGCTATACCTATCTCAGGATTTTGCACGGCCGAGATGAACGTGGCGATGCCCTCGGGGAAGTTGTGGATGGCCAGTGCCAGCGCAGTTATGACCCCCGTGCGTGCGAGTTTGCGTTCGTGTTCGGCTTTTTTCGAATGGGAGTGCATCTGCTCGACGCCGCGCACCTCGTGGGGGTTCTCGACCGACGGAACCAGTTTGTCGATTATCGCGGCGATGGCCATGCCGCCGAAGAAAGCCGCGGCGGCGATGAACTGGCCGCCGCGCCCGGCAACCTGATGCTGGATATCTATATGGGCGTTGAAAAGAAGCTCCATGAACGACACGTATATCATCACGCCGGCCGAAAAACCCAGAGCGAACGACAGGAACTTCTTCTCGGTGCGTTTGGCGAGGAAGGCAATGGCGCTCCCGATCCCTGTCGCGAGTCCCGCGAACAGGGTCAATATGAGCGCGAACCCGACACTGCCGATCTCCATCGCCGCCCGGTTTTAGTTAGCCTTGAAAGGGCGTTTGATCTCGGCGAGTTCGGCGTTAGCCTTCTCGATCTTCTTGGCCAGTTGCGCCTTGTATTCCACGACTTTAGCCTTGATAGCCCTGTCGCCTGTGGCGATTATCTGCGCGGCGAGGATTGCCGCGTTGAGTGCGCAGTCCAGCGCCACGGTCGCCACGGGTATGCCGCCGGGCATCTGGAGTATGGAAAGTATGCTGTCCCAGCCGTCTATCGAATTCGAAGATTTGATGGGTACGCCCACGACGGGAAGCGGAGTGAGGGCCGCGATCACACCCGGGAGGTGTGCGGCGCCGCCGGCTCCGGCGATGATAACCTCGATGCCTCGTTCGGCGGCGCCCTTGGCGAATTCGACCACTTTCTCAGGTACGCGATGCGCCGAAAGCGCGTTTATCTCGTAAGGTATCTCCATATCGTCGAGGAACTTGGCTGCCGCCTCCATGATCTTGAGGTCCGACGTACTGCCCATAATAATGCTAACCCTGGCTTTCATACTCTGCTGTTCTTTGGTTTATTTGCTATTAATACTTAACTTCGCAAAGGTAAAAAAATCCATAGCAAAACGCGGGCCATGGCAGATAATATTTCGGATAAGCGCATCACGCTGGGTGACAAGAAATTTGCCCTTTATATTCCGTATGAAGCTATCAAAGAGGCTGTTGCGGTGCTTGCACGGAGGATCGCGGACGATTATGCCGACAAGCCAAACCCGCTGTTTTTAGGTATTTTGAACGGATCTTTCATGTTTATGGCGGAACTTGCGGGGAAGGTCGGCATGCCTGCCGAAGTGTCGTTCGTAAAACTGGCCTCGTACAGCGGCACACGCTCTTCGGGGGCGGTTTCGGAGCTTATAGGGTTGGCCACGGACATTAAGGGGCGGCACGTCATAATCGTCGAGGACATTGTCGACACGGGCGAAAGCATAGAGCACCTTGTCCGCTCGCTTGTGGGTCATGAACCGGCCAGCATCGAGGTCGCCACGCTGCTGTTCAAGCCGGAATCGTACAATAAGGATATACCGATTAAATATAAAGCGTTCTCGATCCCGAACGATTTCGTGATCGGTTTCGGGATGGATTACAATCAGATGGGACGCAATTTACGCGACATATACAAGATAGCCGATGGAGAGTAACGGGTTGGACGGGGGCTTGAAGCTGCCGTTGGTAGAGGATTTTTACACGATACAGGGCGAGGGCTACCACACTGGCAAGCCGGCCTATTTTATCCGGCTGGGCGGCTGCGACGTGGGTTGCCGGTGGTGCGACGCCAGGTTTACTTGGAACCCGAAGCTGTTCCCGCCGGTCGATGTGGACGAGATAGTGGCGCGCGCGGTTTCGCATCCGGCGCAGGCCATAGTGATAACCGGCGGCGAACCGCTCATGTATCCCCTCGGTTATATCACAGACAGACTGCACGAAGAAGGGCTTCGGATATTCCTCGAAACGTCGGGTTCGCATGCTCCCAGCGGAAGTTTCGATTGGGTGTGCCTTTCGCCGAAGAGGCAGGCACCGCCGCTGCCGGAAGCTTACGCGCTGGCCAACGAGCTGAAAGTCATAGTAGAAAAAACCGAAGACCTGCAATGGGCCGAGGAGTGTGCGCGCAACGTGGGCGGCGAATGTTTGTTGTTCCTGCAACCCGAATGGAGCAAATACGAGGAGATAACGCCCGTAGTGGTCGATTTCGTGAAGAACAATCCGCGGTGGAACATTTCCGTCCAGACGCATAAATTCATGCACATCCCGTAAACGATATGAATAAGATACTCAAAGACAGGCGGTTGTGGATAGTGACGATCATACTGTTCGTCATTTTCATCGCGTTCTTCGACCCCGGCCGCAACCTGATAGACCGCATGCGCCTCAAGGAGGAGATAAAGGAACTGGAGGGTCAGCGGGACTATTACCAGCAAAAGATCATATCGGACAGCACACTGATCGAAAATCTGAAGGACGACGATTTTCTGGAACAGTACGCCCGCGAGAAATACCTGATGAAACGCGAAGGCGACGTGGTCTACATCGTGCCGGAGAAGTAAGTACGGAGCGACCTCACACGGACAAAGCGTCAAGGTTATTTTATTATATATCCACAATATTACACTTGCCGTGTAGTTTTGTCGGCGGCCGAGTGTACGCACGAGCCTTCAGCGAGTGAAGCAACCCTCAGCATATGGCGACAGCAGACTACGGGCTGACGACTTGCTTCCCAAGCCGAAACTATTGTTAAATGAATAAAGTTCCTGATGCTTCACGCGCCCATAAAAAGCAGACAGGACCGGGAGAGAACCTCCCGAATCCTGCCCTAAACAAAACCCTTTTGTATATATATAACGCAGGCAGGGTTTGAAATATTATGCGGAGTACAAAAAAATCTGCTTTTTCCCTATTTATACACTTTCGCCGTTTCCGTTCCGTCCAGCACCCGGATAGCATTCGAGGCCAAGGCTTGCATCTCGTTCTCACCGGGGACACGCACCACCGGCGCAATGAAACCCACCATATCCTCGATATAACGGCAAACCCTGTCGCTGTACGCAATGCCGCCAGTGAGTATTATGGCATCGACTTTCCCGTGAAGTACGGTGGCTGAAGCGCCTATCGATTTGCCGACATTGTAGCACATCGCATCCAGTAGCAGCTTCGCCTTGGCATCGCCTTTATCGACAAGGGCGATAACGTCGCGCAAGTCGTTGCTGCCCACGTAGGCTACCATGCCGCCCTGCCCGGTCAGCATTTTCTCCATCTGCGGCAAGGTGTATTCTCCGCTGAAAGCCAGCCTGATGAGCTGGCCGGCCGGGAGCGACCCGGCACGTTCCGGGGTCAGGGGGCCGTCGCCGTCAAGGGCGTTGTTTACATCGACCACCTGTCCGCCACGGTGCGCCCCGACCGAAATGCCGCCACCCATATGGGCGACTATGAGGTTGAGCGATTCATAAGCCGCACCGTTCGATTCGGCGTATTCGCGCGCCACAGCCTTCTGGTTCAGCGCGTGGAATATTGATTGGCGTGCGATCTCGGGGCGTCCCGTCACTCGCGCAACTTCCTGTAACTCATCCACAACGACCGGGTCGGCGATATATCCTTTCACACCGGCGAGTTGTGCTATGTCGAGGGCTATAAGCCCCCCGAGATTCGAGGCATGCTGCCCGCCCACTGCGGTTTCGAGATCGCGCTTCATGGCGTCGTTTACCTCGTATACCCCAGATGATATGGGCTTCAGCAAGCCGCCGCGGCCTATGACCGCGGCCAACTCGGCCACCTTAACACCGGCCTGCTCAAGCGCATTGAGTACCAACTGTTTGCGGAAAGCGAACTGTGCGGTGATATCGGCGAACGGAGCGAGTTCTTCGCGGCTGTGCCTGAGCGTCTGCTCGAATAGTTCTTTGTTGCCCTCGTACACGGCGATCTTGGTCGACGTCGAGCCGGGGTTTATGGCGAGAATTTTATATACCCCCATTATTTTGCGAGTATGCAGCCCAGGGCGATGGAACTGAGTTTTGACCGGCGCGAATCGGCGCGCGAGGTAAGTACGCATGGCACTTTCGTCCCTGTGACGATGCCTGCGAGGTCGCCGCCGCAGAAATGTGTGGCGGTTTTGAAGAACACATTGGCGGCGTCGAGGCTCGGGAAGAGCATGCAGTCGGCGGCGCCGGCCACATTGCTGCCCTTAACTTTTTTGAGTTTGGCCGTTTCTTCGAACATCGCAACGTCCAGTGCCAGAGGGCCGTCCACCTCGGCATCGCCGAATTGCCCGCGGTCGCACATCTTGGCCAGTATCGAGGCCTCGACGCTCGACGTGACGCCCGGGAGCAACAATTCGCTCGGCGCTATGCACGCCACTTTCGGTTTTTCGATCCCGAGCGACCGGGCGGTGTTTATCAGGTATTCGATCATCTTCGCTTTCTGCGCGAGGTCGGGGTAAGGTATAATAGCGACGTCGGACACCAGGATTATCCTGGAAAGCTGCGGCATGTCGAACACGCAGATGTGCGAAAGCACCCCCTTGGGCGGCACGAGGCCATACTCCTTGTTGAGTATCCCGCGCATGTATTTATCCGTGGAAACGAGGCCTTTCATCAGCACGTCGCCCTCTTTTTCGCTGACCATTTTCACAGCTTTCGAAACGGCCTTAACATCCTCCGGTTCAGCGATTATTTCGAACTTATTTATATCCAGCCCGTCGGCGTCGCAAACTTTCTTTATCTGCTGCGGATCGCCGATGAGCGTGGCGTGTACGAGTTCCATATCGATTGCGTCGCTCACGGCTTCGAGCGTGTGTGAATCCTGCCCATATGCCACGATGAGGCGTTTGCGGCCTTTCGCGCGGGCTTTCGCCACAATGTCTTCGAGTGTTCTGATCATAATTCTATTGGTTTCGTTTTTCAACACGAATATAGCGATTCCCGCGCGGAAACCATCCCCGGAAAACGACAAAAATACAATGCCCAAAAGATTTTCAGCCCTTCACACCTGAACTTCGTTACTTTCCTTTTCCTTGATGAAAAGAAAGGTGCCTTCCGGCACACGGAAACATTTTGTCGACGTGAAACCAAATCTGTTCGTGTCGTGGAAACGACTCTCACGTAAGACTCTTCCCTTTTATCCGTGCCTCCGGCACGTCTAACGGTCGTCAGACACCGTACGGCTCGACTTATTTTCAACCCGGCCACTCCTATAGTTGCATATAAATATCCACCCCAACTTACCCATGTCACGGGAACAACCGATTCTATTTCACGTTGGTACGGTTGTGGATGGAGTGCGCGATGGTCAGTTCGTCGGCATATTCGATCCCGTCGCCGAAGCCTATGCCGCGGGCGATGGTCGATATTTTGATATCGCCGCAACCCTCAAGGCGGCGCGTTATGTAGAACTGCGTGGTTTCGCCCTCGACTGTGGTGCTTATGGCCAGAATGACCTCTTTGATTTCGCCCCTGGCGATGTTGTCCAACAGCAGGTCTATTTTCAGGTCGGACGGCCCGATCCCCTGCATCGGCGATATGACGCCGCCCAACACATGATAAAGGCCTTTGTACTGCCGGGTGTTCTCGATGGAGATGACATCACCCACCTGCTCGACCACGCAAACCACCGTCCTGTCGCGATCCGAGTCGGCACACACCGGGCATATTTCATTATCGGACAGGTTATTGCACTGGCGGCAGTACTGTATATCGTTACGGAACGCGGCTATGGCCGATGTCATTTCGCCCACATCCTCGCGCTCCATGCGCAGCATGTGGATAGCGAGCCGGAGCGCCGTCCGCCGCCCTATTCCCGGGAGCTTCGAGAGCTCGCCCACTACGTCTTCAAGAAGTTTCGACATGCGCGCCCTAAATCATTTCGATGGCCTGGCTGTTTATCCAGCCCATATTCCCGTCGGCGATCGTTATCTCTTTCCACTGCCCTACCTCGCGCACGACCTTAACTTTCGTGCCTTCATGTATGATGAACAGCTCCTTGCTGCCGTTATCGGGCGAACTCTTGACCGACACCGCGCCCTGCATCACAATTGCCCTGTCCGGATAAAGTATCTGGCGGCGTTCGGCGGCCGCGAACGACAGCACGACGATAAAGAGCGCCAGAGAAACTATCGCGGTATAGAAACCTGCCTTCCGCATCAGGAATTTCCCGGAAAGCAGGTAAAGCAGCGCCGAGGCAAGCGTGAGGGCAAAAAACATGAGGCTCACGGCCGCCCAGGCGTTGGAACTCAACGACATGCGCAGCGAACGCACCCATGTCGAAAGGAAAAACTCGGGGACGTTTTCTATTTTGTCCTTCACATAGCCGTTCGCTATGGCCAGGTTGTGCCTGACGTCATCGTCGGTGGGACGCAGGCTCAGGGCCCTCTCGTAATTCAGTATGGCTTTGCCCGTCTTCCCGTCCTTGAAATATGCGTTGCCGAGGTTGTAGAACAGCTTGTGTCCGGTATAGCCGAGCGTCTGGATCGAGTCGTAATATGCAATGGCCTGCCGGTATTCCGCCTGTGCATAGGCGGCATTGCCGGCGTCCCAAAGGTCGCGGACGGAAGGCGTTTGGGCCGTAACGGTTGCCGCATGGCCGGCGAGCGATAAAGCTAATATGATCAATAACTTCTTCATGGCTACCTCTTCATTATAGATTCCAACTTCGAGATTACCTCTACCGCCCCGCGGTACACGTCGTGCATCTGGCCCGATTCGGCAGGCGAGTACTGGGCGTATTCGCACTCCGAGATCAACTCGATGTATTGGTTTATGTGATCTGCGCCAACCGCCTTGCGCTGAAGGGCTTCGCGGACGCTTTCCTTGGTCAGGATGGCCACCGGTATGTTGAGTTTGTCGCCCATATATCCCCAAAGTGCCTGAAGCATTTCTTCATAGAACTTGCGCTGGTTGTCCGATTTCATATACCCGTGGGCACGCTGCAAACGCTGCAGCGCCACTTTGTTAGCCCGCTTTCCTTTGACAAAATCGGTGTTGCGCATCTCCCTGATCCGTTTCTGGAGGAACACGAGCAGGAAGACGAACAGGCCGAGCAGAAAGGCCAGAACGGCGAAATAAGGCAGGCTCCAGACGAAAAACTTATCCGTTTTCACGAACTTCGGTGCATCGGTCTTTATATAGCGTATGTCCTGCCCGAGAATGCGCACGTCCTCTTTCGAAAGTCCGCTTACCAGCCCGTTGCTGACCGGCGCGGCACGTTCGGTCGAATCGGGCAGCACCTTTACCTCTATCGCGTCCGAAGAGAGGCTTACGTAGCGTCCGGATTCGGGGTTGAAGAACGAGAAACGCACCGGGTCGATTATATAGTCGCCCTGCGCGCGCGCTATGACCGGGTACTCGAACTGGCGGTAACCAGTGATGCCGTTTATTGAGCGGTCGAGGCTCTCGGTGGTCTTTATGTTGAATTGCTCGAACGAGGTCGGCATGCTTACGCCGGGGGCCTGGATCAGCGGCAGGTTGCCGCTGCCGGTTATCCTGACGTTCATCGTCGTTGCCGAATTGGCCGTAATGGTTTCGGACGGGAATTCGGTCGTCATTGTGAAACTGCCGACCGCGCCGTTAAACCCTTCCGGAGCACCTGCGGGCCAGTTCTTTACGTTTATTTTGACCGGTTTGGAAGCAACGCGCTTACGCGCCTCCTGTATGTCCGACCCTCCGAAAAAAGCGTCTACCGCCGACTGGCGGGAAGAACGGGTAACGACCTGCACCACGAACGTTATCTCGAACGGGTCGATGGTCAGTTCGCCGGCCTGCTGCGGATAGAGCAGGTACTCGCTGAGGATGTGCGTGTCATACACCTGGTTGTTGTAAGTTTCCCTCTGCCACTGGTACTGCCGGGTATCGAGGGTTTGCGACCAGAACCCGTTGAACTCCGGGAACTTGGCATCCAGATTACCGCCTATGCTAACCTTCGAATAGAGCTTGAGGAACACGCGCAGGGGTTCGCCCTTGTAGACCGTAGTTTTGTCCACTATAAGGCGCATGAACAGGTCGTTGTCGGATATTTCGCCAGTCGCCGAGGCTCCCGACTGCTGCTGGTTGCCGTTCGCTGCGTTGGCCTGTATCGCCTCTATGGGTACGGCCTGGCTCTTGTATTCCTTGCCGTTGACCACGACCGACGCCGGTGGAAGCGTGTAAGTGCCTACCGCCGAGAGTTGCAGCACATAAGTATAGGTGTATTCCGTTTTGCGCGACACGTCCCGGCCGACCATCGACATCGACCAGCCGCTCGAAACCGTCGGGCCCGCGATCACGTTGAACGCGCCGAGGTCCGGCTCGTTGAATTTTTCAGGCTCCCCTTTCGAGTCTATCGTCAGCGTATAGCTCGCCTGGAACATCTCGCCGACGGCCACCGCCGACGGCCCTGCCGCTTTCAGCGTGACGTTCTGGGCCAGAACCGCGCCTGCGCCGGGCAGAATGAAAGATAAAATGAAGGCAAATTTGAGTAACCGCTTCATAAGTCCGTTTTATAACACGCAAAAATAACTATTTCTCAGTGAAAGCCAAATACAGGCAAGCGCAAATATCGCCTCCCGCGTTTACATCCAACGTCGGAACACGCCTTTTATTATATACGTCCCGTATATTGTATGGCTAATGTTTTTTTTGATCCCGGCAGGGTTGCATTTCCTCAAAAAATTCCTAATTTTGTAGGATATTCACTGACATTAAACGGTCTTTTTAGAATTAACCAATCATAATTATCAGATCATGACTTCGTACAAGGAATTAGGACTCGTGAACTCACGCGAGATTTTCAAGAAGGCTTTCGAAGGAAAGTATGCCATCCCGGCGTTCAACTTCAACAACATGGAGCAGATGCAGGCAATCGTTCAGGCCTGCGTAGAGGCTAACTCGCCTGTCATCCTCCAGGTTTCGAGCGGCGCGCGCAAATACGCCAACCAGACACTCCTCCGCTACATGGCACAGGGTGCGGTGGAATACGCCAAGGAACTCGGCAAAAACATCCCGATCGTCCTTCACCTCGACCACGGCGACAGCTTCGAACTTTGCAAATCGTGTATCGAAATGGGCTTCTCTTCGGTTATGATCGACGGCAGCCACCTTTCTTACGAAGATAATGTCGCGCTCACGAAGAAAGTCGTTGAATTCGCACACGCTCACGACGTTACAGTAGAAGGCGAACTCGGAGTACTTGCAGGCGTCGAAGACGAAGTGTCGGCGGAACACCACACATACACCGAACCCGACCAGGTTATCGACTTCGTTACACGCACAGGCGTAGACTCGCTCGCTATCTCGATCGGCACTTCGCACGGTGCAAACAAATTCAAACCGGAACAGTGCACACGCAACGCGGAAGGCGTCCTCGTTCCCCCGCCCCTGCGCTTCGACATCCTCGAAGAGATCGAAAAACGCATCCCCGGCTTCCCGATCGTGCTTCACGGCGCTTCTTCGGTTCCGCAGCAGTACGTCGCTACGATCAACCAGTACGGCGGCGCACTCAAAGACGCCATCGGCATCCCGGAAGAGGAACTTCGCAAAGCGGCCAAATCGGCAGTTTGCAAGATCAACATCGACAGCGACGGCCGCCTCGCGATGACCGCCGCCATCCGCGAAGTGTTCGCCACCAAACCGGCTGAATTCGACCCGCGCAAATACCTCGGCCCGGCCCGCGATGAACTCAAGAAACTCTACATGCACAAATGCGAAAAAGTTCTCGGCAGCGCAGGCAAAGCGTAACCGAAAACCATATATAATGAAAAGAGGGCTTTACGGCCCTCTTTTTTATTATCCCATTTCCGGTATTGCCTGCCCGCTATTGGAGCAACTGAGTTTCAGTGAAATCCAGCACCGACGGACGCGTCGGGATAAACCGGAACTGCTCCATGCGTTGTTCGGTGGAGAGCTGGAACCTGCGGTTGTCGATCGGCCCGTTCTTACCCACCGCCAGTCCGACACGCAGTTGCAAGGTATTGAATATGAAGCGTTCGTTCCTTACCCGTATGCCGAGGCCGAAACTCGCATAAAAATCGTTACTGAACAAATCGGGTTCAAAACCCAGCCATCCGGCATCGCCGTACCCGAAAAACGCTATCCGGAATCCCATGGGCTGCCACGGAGTGAAAATCACGGTTTCGGTATTCACAACGAACCTGTGGTCGCCTACGATATGTTCGCGGATGCTTCTCGGGCCTGAGCGCCTCGTGAAAGTTATGTATTCGTTGTTGCCTTCGGCGCGGTTCCAGCCGCGCGTGTAGTTCGTGGTGATGAACTGGCGCATGCGGGTCCCTCCCCTAACGCCCATCACGAACAGGTTTGAGATCCACCGCGCGTTGGCGCCCGCCGTACTCTGCCACCAGTCGCCGGTTCCCTGTTCCATATAAGTGCCTGCCGAGACATCTCCCTGCAGATACCCTATACCGGTATATATCCCGCCCCGGGCATGAAACCCGAGGTAGTCGTCGTCGTGGAACTCGCCCCAATTATGTCCGAAGATTATTTCCGTCCTGTAGCCGGCAGGCAGATACTCCTTATATCCGAACCCGTATATCATGTTGGCGGCATAGAATTTCTCCTTGTAAAGCCCGAGCGAGGCCAGCACCATTTCGTAATCGTGGAAACGGGGATTGAACCTCGGCCCGACTTCCGGCCTGTCGTCGAAATCGGCAATGGAATAGCGGGAGGTCATGAACACGCTCGACCGCGACGTTCCCAGTTGTTTGGATATCCCGGCCCAGCCGTCGAAGCTCCTGACGCTCGTCATTATCTCTTCGTCCAGGTACAACTCATAGAATTCCAGTTCGTCGTCGTTATACGCGGCGCCGAATTCGAAATCGGTCGGCAAATAGAAGTCCTTGCGCAGTTCCAGGTCTATGCGCGACTCCTCGAACCTTCGCCCTATGAGGACATCGGTCGAGAGGAACGTCCCCAATATATTCGGGGCGCTGTAAGTCAGCATATTCCCCCCGTACTGATTTCCGCTCCAGTCGTAACTGGTCTGTACGCCGAAGCGCGTACCGGTACCGATGAAGTTGACGTCATAGAGGTCTACCCTCGCCCGCTCGCCGCTGCTGAGCTTCAGGTTGGCGGCTATCGACCACTTGTCGCGCGTGATGAACTTTATATCGACAATGGTCGAATCGTCCTCCCTCGGATACAACTCCATCCACATATCGGATATATGCCGGCGCGACCGCAACAGCTGGTTGTTGCGGACTATCTGGCGTGGGTCTATGATGTCGCCTTCTTTCAGAAGCAGGTCGCGCCGTATAGTGTTCTCCGTGGTAATTACATGGATGCCGTTGGCTCCTTTTTGCACGACGCTATGGGCTTTTTCAAAGACATCCAACCGTTCGATCGTTATATTCCCTACGGTTTTACCCGCGTATTTTCTGAGTCCTTTAGCCTCGTCCACCATACGGCCGTATACAGTCGTATCCTGCTCGGGCCTTTGTATCAGGACATCGTACAGGAACCCCGTGACCGGATTCCTGTGGGATTTGGTTTCGAGGCTGTCATAGAATCTCACGACCCCTTCCGTTTCGTATCCCGGATTTGCCATATAGTCGGAGTTTGGCCTGTTCACGAGTGTGTCCTTCGGCGACACGTTGCGCCTTCCGCCTCTGGAAACAGGTGCGAGCTGCGCCCCGGCTTCGAGGCAACAGGCGGCAAACAGGACACTGAGTATGAGAAATCTCGAAAACATTGGGCAAATATACGAAAAAGGCCGGAAATGACACCTGCAGGTTCTCTATTAGGCCAACGCCGGAAAGCCGATAAATATTTTGCGGCGATATTAAAGCGCAAAAATAAGGCCGGAACGATATCGTTCCGGCCTTATCCTGCAACCCCGTTCCGGCTAAACCAGACCCGAGAATCCCATAAAAGCCATAGCCAATATCCCTGCCGAAACAAGCGCGATAGGCACTCCTTTCATGGATTTCGGAAGGTCTTCGAGGTCGAGCCTCTCGCGTATGCCGGCGAACAGCACGAGCGCCAGCGTGAAGCCGATGGCTGTGGCCACAGAGAACACTACGGATTGCCCCAGGTTATATTCCTTCTGCACGAGGAGTATCGCCACGCCAAGCACAGCACAGTTCGTGGTTATCAGCGGCAGGAAAACCCCAAGGGCCTGGTACAGGGCCGGGCTTACCTTTTTCAGTATGATCTCCACCATCTGCACGAGCGCGGCGATCACGAGAATGAACACTATCGTCTGCATATACTCGATCCCGAGCGGCACAAGCACCTTGTATTGAAGCAGATACACGGCCAGCGAAGCCAGCGCCATCACGAAGGTCACGGCCGCTCCCATGCCCATCGAAGTGCTTACCTTGTTCGAAACCCCGAGGAACGGGCAGATCCCGAGGAATTGGGCGAGGACGATATTATTGACGAATATCGCCGCTATGATTATAATGAAATATTCCATCCTATCTGAGTTTTGACGTTAACTTATTGAAGATCACGAGCAGGTATCCCAACGCTATGAACGCTCCCGGGGCAAGTACGAACAGCAGTATGCCGTCGCCTCCGACGAATTTCCAACCGAATACCGATCCCGCGCCGAGCATTTCGCGCACGGCTCCAAGCAGGGTCAGCGACATAGTGAATCCCAGCCCGATACCGATACCGTCGAGCGCCGAATCGACGAAATTGTTCTTCGACGCAAACGCTTCCGCACGCCCTAAGATTATACAGTTCACCACGATAAGCGGGATGAACACGCCGAGCGTTTCGTAGAGCGACGGGACGTAAGCCTCCATCACAAGCTGAAGCGCGGTAACCAGCGTCGCGATAACGACTATATAGGCCGGGATGCGCACCTTTCCGGGGATAATGTTTTTAATCAGCGATATGACGACATTCGACAACACAAGGACGAACATGGTCGCCACACCCATTCCCATTCCGTTTATAGCCGAAGTGGTCGTCCCGAGCGTGGGACACATCCCGAGCAGGAGCACGAATGCCGGGTTCTCCTTGACAATCCCTTTCGTAAGTATCTGTAGCTTATTCATTTCCCTGTTATTTGAGTATGTACGATTTATAAGCCATGTATGCGTTCTTCACAGCCTTCAGATAGGCCGTCAGAGAGATCGTGGAGCCTGACACCGCATCGATCGTACCGCCGTCGTCCTTATAATTCCAGACAACCTCGTCCGCTTTTTTGCCTTTGAGGCTCGCCAGCATCACATTGTCTGGTTCCGCGATAACGGCGCCGTATCCCTGGGTTTCGCTGTGTTCGATTACCGCGATATTGTGGATGACGCCTTCCGGAGTGAACCCGACCATCAGTCGGATAGGGCCGTTGAGTCCCTCGGCCGACGATTCGACCGCATAGCCGATCACGTCCGAGCCGTAATAGGCTTTCGCAACTTTCACATCAGAACCTTCGACAGTTACCGTTTCCTTCTCGACACGGTTCGGGGATTTCGGCAACACGAGCGCGATATAATCCACTTCGGCAACCGGCTCCGCCTTGCCGCCAGACACCGCCAGTTCGAAAGCCTTATATCCGCGCGCCACGGCATCGACATACGCACGCGAGGATATTGTGGATGCTGTGATGGCGTCTATGTCGCCGCCGTCTTTGCGCACGCTCATCTTGAGGTCTTTGGGGTTCTTGCCCTGGAAACTAACCAGAAGTACGTTGCCCGGATCTGTCATCTTGCTGCCCAACCCCGGTGTTTCGTTATGCTGCAACACCTCTACATTAACGATCTCGCCGTCGGGTTTGAGCCCCAGCATCATCTTTATCTCACCGCTGAAGCCTTTTTTTGTCATAGTTTCGACCCCGTATCCCGACACAGCGCCGGCGAGCGTACCTTTATACACCTTAACCGGCATGCCGTCAACGACATACGTCGCAGTGTCCACAGCCGGGTTATTGTCGAACTTCGGCATTACCTGGGCGAGCGCGTTGGTTGTTTTTGCGCTTTTGGCCTTTTCGATCGGTTCCTTTGTGACGCCGTAAACAAAACCGAGCGTTGTTGCCGAGACAAGCGTTATCCCGAACAGCACGAGCACCATATTCAATAGTGTACTTTTCATATCATCCTATTGTTTAGCGGGTTTGACAGCCCCGAACTTCGCGGGCCTGACGTATTTGTCTATAAGCGGGACAACCGCGTTCATTATGAGTATCGCGAACGAGATCCCCTCCGGGTATGCGCCCCATACGCGGATAAGGACGGTAATGACCCCTATCCCGACCGCATATATCACCATGCCTTTTTTAGACATCGGCGAGGTCACGTAGTCGGTCGCCATGTAGACCGCCCCAAGTATCGCGCCGCCATTAAGCACTTGATAAAGTGGGCTCAGGTAATGATCAGGATTAGAAAGATATAGCCCTCCCGTGAAAACTGCTATTGTCGCAAGTATCACCACGGGAATATGCCAGGTTATGACCTTTCGGATAAGCAGGTAGACGAACCCTAACAGCAGGGCCAGCGCGGCTATTTCGCCGAGCGACCCGGCCTTCAGCCCGAACAGCATGTCCGTATACGACACGCCGCCCATCAACTCGCTTACGCTCTGGCCGCTCTTCAGCGCCTCCTTCGCGAACGTGAGTGGTGTCGCGCCGGACATAACGTCAGGCGTGGGGCTTTGGAAAGTGGTCATGGCGACCGGAAACGACAGCAGCAGGAACACGCGGCCCACGAGCGCGGGGTTGAACGGGTTGCGCCCGATACCTCCGAACGACATTTTGCCTATCCCTATCGCCACCAAAGCGCCCAGAACAACGAGCCACAAGGGTATCGAAGAAGGGAGGTTGAATGCCAACAGCACACCTGTCAGCACGGCCGAGAGGTCGCCCACCGAGGCCTGTTTCCTGAGCATGAACCTCTGAATCAGCGATTCGAACAGCACACACGACGCCACGCTGACGGCGGTCACGATGAGCGCCGGAGTTCCGTAAACGAATATTGTTACCGCGAACGCCGGCAGAAGCGCTATCAGCACGTCGAGCATGAGCCGGCGCGTCGAAACGTTTCCATGCACATGCGGCGATGGCGATACGATCAGTTTGTTATCCATTTGTATCTATGTCTTATTTTGATTTACCTCAAGCTTTACGTGCACTGCGGGCGCGCATTATCTTCATTACCTCGCCTTTACCAAGTTTTATGTAATCCAACAGCGGAAGTGACGCCGGGCAGGTATATGAGCATGAACCGCATTCGATGCAATCTGTGGCTCCGAACGGCTCCATATCCGCAAACATGCCGTGGCTGGCAAGCTTGTAGAGCATGTATGGTTGCAGGCCCATCGTACACACGCCGACGCATTTGCCGCATCGTATACAGGCCGTGGCCGGGGCACGCAGCGATTCTTCGGCGGGCATTAGCAGGATACCGGAAGTCCCTTTCGTTACCGGGGCGTCGGGGTTCGCCATCGCACGCCCCATCATCGGGCCGCCGCCGATTACCTTGCCCGTATCCTCGGGCATGCCGCCGCAGTATTCTATGAGCGCGCTCACGGGCGTCCCGATCCTGACCAGCAGGTTCGAGGGTTTGCCAAGTTTCTTGCCTGTCACGGTCACGACCCTTTCGATGAGCGGTTTATTTTTCTGGACAGCCTCGTAAACGGCCAGTGCCGTCCCAATATTCTGCACCACGACGCCGACATCTATCGGCAGGCCGCCCGACGGCACTTCGCGGCGAAGGACGGCGTCGATGAGCTGTTTCTCACCACCCTGCGGATACTGCACCTTCAGCGGCACGACTTCTATGTCGTCCGACCCGGCGAGCAGGCCGCGAAGGTGCTTCTGCGCGTCAGGTTTATTATTTTCTATACCTATATAAGAACGCTTCACTCCCAACGCCAGCGCCAAAAGGCGAACGCCCTCAAGCAGTTCCCCGCCCCTTTCGAGCATCACCCGGTGGTCGGACGTGAGGTACGGTTCGCACTCTACCCCATTAATGACGAGGTACTCGGCCGATTTCCCGGCCGGGACCGAGAGTTTTACCTGTGTCGGGAACGTCGCCCCGCCCATGCCGACTATCCCTGCTGCGGCGATCTTCTCCGTTATCTCGGCCGGCGACAGCGCACAGCCTTTTACAAGCTCCGGGCTTCGGTCGATGCCCTCCGCCCACTGGTCGCCTTCGACCTGAATGATTATCGCCGGGCGGCGCGTACCGCCCGCGTCAGGCACGCTGTCTATCGCCGTGACCGTCCCCGACACCGGCGAGTGGATGTTCGCCGATACGAAGCCCGACGCCGAAGCGATCAGCTGTCCGGCGAGCACCTTGTCGCCCTTGGCCACCAGCGGCGAGGCGGGCGCGCCTATGTGCTGCGACAGCGGCACCGTAACCGCCTCGGGCAGCGGCATGACAGCGATGGCAGCCTGTGCGCTCAGTTTATTGTCGTGCGGATGGATACCGCCTTTACGGAATGTTCTTGCCATATCTCAATTCGTTACGGTATCTGTACTTGACTCGGCCACAGCCTCTTTCTTCGGCGGGAAGTTGACCTCCACGATGGCGCTGGTCGGGCATTCGGCCACGCATTTGCGGCAGAGTTTGCATTTGAAAGAGTCGATGTAGGCGAGGTTGTTGTCGATGACGATGGCCTCGAACGGACACACCTTCACGCATTTGCCGCACGCGATGCATGCCACCTGGCACGATTTGCGTGCGATGGCCCCCTTCTCCCTGTTGATACACGAAACGTATACCCTGCGGTTCTTCGGGCCTTTCTTGCGGAGTTCTATGATGACTTTCGGGCAGGCCTTCACGCATGCGCCGCAGGCGGTACATTTTTCGGCATCGACCTCGGGGAGTCCCGTCTGCGTGTTCATGTGCAGTGCGTCGAAGTTACAGACCACCACGCAGTCGCCTTTGCCCAGGCAGCCGTAGCTGCATCCGGTGTCCCCGGCGTAGAGCGATGCTGCAACGGCACACGAGGCCGCCCCGTCGTACACATTGGTCCGCGGACGTTTCTCACAACTGCCGCCGCACCTTACCTCGGCCACCTGCGGTTCTTTCTCCGGAGCGGCCTTCCCCAGGTATTGGGCGATAGCCTTCATTGTGTCGCCGCCGCCGACCGGGCAAAACATCTGCGATATGTCGTCGTTCGCCACCAGTGCGTCTGCCAATCCGCGGCAGCCTGGATAGCCGCAGCCGCCGCAATTCGCACCGGGCAGCATCCCCTCGACCTCGTCGATACGCGGGTCTTCGAACACCTTGAATTTCTGTGCCACGAAATAAAGTATCACGGCGGCCAGAACCCCGAGCGCGCACAACGTCAGGACCGTAAACAGCAACGTTTCACTCATATATCTTATGTATTTTAAATATTATCGTTTTCTCAAGCCTCCTGCGGAAAAAGAACAGCAAAGCCAAATAATACAGCACGACACCGCCTATGGCGGACAATCCCGCCACGGTTTCGGAAGTCCCAGCCTCAAGCAGGGCGAGCAACAATACAAGCATTATGAAAAGGGGATAGACATAAGCGCAGATGACCGCTTTTATCCCCATGATCCTGGACGTCGAGACCTCGACCTCCTCCCCGACCTCGAACATACCCGGGACCTCGCTCATCACGGATATGATCCGTTCTCCGCCGTCGCCCACCGCGCAAATGCCTTTGGCTTTGCATGAGCCGCACGCGTCCTCGGGTTTTACGGACACGTCTATCTGTCTGCCGGAAATATCAACGATGACACCGCGGTGTCCGATCTCCTCACTCTCTGCCACTATGTCTGAAGTTTTAGGTTTTAACAAATATAGTGAAAGTCGAGAGCAATCGCGAAAACTTGTTTTCGGAAGATTGCCGAGACGCATCCTATATTCTGTAAATATAGTGAAAGTCGAGGGCAAATCGTGAAAATCTATTTCCAAAAATTACCGGGACGTATCCTATATTCTCCAAATATACAAACTTTACGATAAAACAATACCTAAATTTTGTGTTTGTTTGTTAACACACGCGCCGCGGCGCATAATGTCCTGACAGGGCGCGTGTTCGGCTTGCAAAACAAAAAAAGCGGAAAAACTCATAAGTTTTTCCGCCCTGTATGGCATCTGTCCGGCTGTGCCGCCGGGGCTACATCGGGAATTTATTTATCAGCGGCAGGATGAAATGGCTGCTGAACGGGCGCGACGAAAGCCTGAGCGGCGGCGGCGACTGCCGGCGCTTATATTCGGCCCTGCTGACCAACCCGACCACCCTGTGGACCACGGCGTCATCGAAAGACGCGTTTATTATCTCTTCCACCTCCTGCCCTTTCTCGATGAAACGGTAGAGGATGGCGTCCAGCACCTCGTAAGGCGGCAGCGAATCGGAATCCTGCTGGCCGTGGCGCAGTTCCGCCGAGGGGGCCTTGGATATTATATTCTCCGGGATGATCGTCCGTTCCCTGTTTATGAAACGGGCAAGCTCATACACCTCGATCTTGTAAAGGTCGCCGATTATGCCTATCGAGCCGCTGTCGTCGCCATACATCGTGCCATAGCCCACCGCCAACTCGCTTTTGTTCGAGGTGTTGAGTACGACATACCCGTGTTTATTCGAGAGCGCCATCAGCATCACCATGCGCAGGCGTGCCTGCATATTCTCCTCCGTAACGTCGAATTCCGTATCGCCGAGGGTTTCTTTCAGGCTCCGGTTCACTGTTTCGTAGGCGTCAGTTATCGGCACTATATTATAGTGCACGCCCAGATTCTCGGCCATCTCGACCGAATCGGCCACCGAATGGTCGGTAGAGAACGGCGACGGCATCATCAGTACCCTGACGTTCCCGGGACCAAGCACCTCCGCGGCCAGCGCCAGCACTACGGCCGAGTCTATACCTCCCGACATCCCGAGGCAGGCCTTCTTAAACCCGTTCTTGCGGAAATAATCCCTCAGGCCGAGTTTTATGGCCCTGTATGCGTTGTAGGTCCTGTTCTGTATTGGGAATTCAAGGCCGGGGCCGTTGTCGAGATCGACTATGAAAAAATCCTCCTCGAAGTTATTCAGCAGGGCGACCAGCCTGCCGTCCTTGGCATAAGCCGACGACGAACCGTCGTAAACAAAGTCCGCCTGACCGCCTATATGATTCACCATCAGGACGTTTTTCCCGAGTTCGGTCGCTATCTCCTTGTGGGCGTTATGGCGCTTTTCTATGATCCCGCGGTAAAACGGCTGGCTGCGCATCGAAACTACCGTGTCGCACTGCCCGCCGAACTTATTGTAATCGAGAATATCCTCCCCTAACGCGACACCGATCACATGGTCCTTGACCTCTATATTCTCCAATCCGGCCGACATCGACAGGAATCCCATATCGAACCGCGAAGAAACACGCCGTTTCCCCATATACTTGACTACCCATCCGTCCTGGATAAAAGCGGCGGCGCTGACGATCCGGTTGCCCTCCTGTATCGGCAGGCCCACCAAGGCCGAAATATTTTTGCAATATTTCGCAATCTCGTTCAATGCGTCCTCGCATGCTTCGAGGAATGTGGCCTTTTGCAGAAGGTCGAAACACGGGGTTCCGCTTATGGCATATTCGGCGAACACAACCAGATCGGCCCCTTCTTTGCGCGCCCTTTCTATAGAATTGATTATCTTAGACTTGTTCCCCTCAAGATCGCCCACAGAATAATTGAGTTGGGCCATTGCTATCTTCATATCGCGCCGGTATTTACTTCTGCGGTGCAAAGATACTGAATAATTTTAAAACTTGGTTTCAGTTTGCGAGTAATTGCCGTCACGGCGAAGACTTTATAAGACGATTGACATTTTTTCTGCCGCTGGGCTTGGTTTATTAAAATTTATCCCTATCTTTGCACCCGTTCTGAGTTACAGAAACGGTTTCAGGACAAACATAGCAATGGTGCCTTAGCTCAGTTGGTAGAGCAACGGACTGAAAATCCGTGTGTCCCTAGTTCGATTCTTGGAGGCACCACTTAAAAGGAAGCAAAAATAGGATTAACCTCGAAATGAAGCCCATTTCGAGGTTTTTTCTTTTTTGTTTATGGCAGAAAAAGGACATAAAAGGGCATTCGAAAGTATGCGAAACGTAGGTTAAAATTCGGATCATCAAAAAAACCTACACCATACACCATAAGTACCTTTATGTCACTTATTTGCGCTACCCTACCCGACTGTCATTCTTGTACATTTGCACCAATACTAATTTCCTAAATTAATGCAATTATGAAACAAGAAACTGTAACGATCCTCTTGACCAATTATTTTTTGGACATTAATATTATTACAAATCATATCAATTTGTTCGTCCCAAAACGTAAATCCTGTAGTTTGCTTTAAGTGTACCAGCCCCCATAATAAATACAAACGATTGGAATGAAGCACAGGAATGCGCGACTGTATCAAACCAGCAATTTCTTTTATTACTTCGTCAATACGGTAGTTATAAAACTGAAGCGAATGAATTTTGCTCAACACATACAAGAAAAGCGGCAATTTGTAATCCAAATTGAAAAGTATAGGCTCGTCATAAAAACTACTGTTCAATGAAGCATAAACATCATTAAATGCCTTTATGGTTAATTCTTCTAATAAAAATCGACGATCACTGCCGTTTTTTTGCTTTTCAAGCCGGAGATATAAATAATAAAATATGTATAAAAAACCGGGGGTTCCGTAAGTCAACTTTTGTGGATTCTTTGACGAAGTCATCCGTTGAAACAAAACAATATCCACATCTTTGAGTATCTGATTAATATTACCCTCAACAAAATTCTGACTTAACAGAAAATCTATGCCTATACCTAGCTGCACTATATTAGAAAGAGGTTGAGGGTATATGGTCTGACTCAATTGTGCATATGTTTCATCCAATAGTTTACCAGCCCATTGTTGATATTGTTTGTTTTTCAGGTCCTCAGCAAGCATGAAAAAATACATACAAATGCCCATTTTCCCGGTTTCGATGTTCAACCCAGTCGTTTCATGCGCGAACGTGCTGATTTTATCGTTTAATAGTTTTCTCATTTCACTTATATACTTTCTCTTAAATTTCGCTTCAAAGATAAAATGGCAGAAGTGGTGGACATGTGGAGAAATTCACATCATTCATCTGTCTTAAGTTAACTTGAAAAACAGCGTTTTATATTTCATTTATTACCTCCACGGCCCTTTCCAATACCTCATCCTTGCCAGCTATGACGCCCTCGATTGTCGGAGTAACGTAATGGTCGATTTTCACTCCGGCCCGCTGTGCATTCGTTCCGTCAGGATAGTAGACACCCAAGCCTGAAATACGAAAATTTATTTTCCCCGGGAGGGTAATGTTTGAAACATTACCGTCGGCACCCGCGGTCTGCGAACCCACCACAATACAGTTAGGTAAAGCCTGAAAGGCCATCGTCGCAAACTCCGCTGCACTTTGGGTCTGTTCATTTACCAAGACCACTATTCCGCCATTATATGCATTGTTATTGTCCTCGCCGATGTATGTAATTTCTTCCCTGTATGTCCCTGGCAAAGCGAAGTCAGGAACGGTGAATGTGACAATAGGACTCCGTTGAGCCATTAAAAATTTGGGAATAAGAACGTACGCAAGGTTGATTTGAGGATAACCTCTCATATCGACAATCATAGCTTTCGTATTTTTGAAAACATTCATAACCGAATCCGCACTCTTCATTGTATGCTCCAATGGGTTAAAGTAACCAATATCATCGGCAAGAAGCCGTGTGTTCTTGGGTGAGTCGAACATATCTCCAATCGAAGAGTTATATTCCGATGTGCTGATACTGGGCAGGGATATATGGACAATGTTCCTCGTTCCATACCTCTCTATGGATACCGGCACCTCGCTTCGGGGCACTTGATTCCTGTGGACATGAGATGTCAACCGAGCCGCCTCTCTGTTCAGTGAGGCTTCGTTGGAGAGCGACAAATAATTCGCCGCCCTTTCTCGTATCTGTTGTGGTGTCTGTCCGTCTATGGAGATAATCCTGTCTCCGACAGATATGCCTAATTCATCATTTATCCTGAATGGGTCGCCCTCGATTATCAGTTCGCCTTCGATAAATCTCATCTTCAGCGGCACTCTCCTTCGACCGAAAATAAATGAGACGTCTATTTTTGAATGTGTATCGTTAACCTCGGCTATTAGCCTCGCCATAAAATTCCGATATTGACCGACATCTCCATTCATTATAACTTCGATGTATTCTGGCAGAATGTCACCCCAATTCTTGTCCGTGATATTGCGGTTAGGCGAGTAATATTCGATTGCACTCCATAGCCGAAATAATCCCAACAACATATAACCGCGATCTATCTTTACATCCGCATAATCGCTCTCATTGTTGAACAGGAGACGAGAAATTCTACTGCTGCCCACATAGTGATTACCTTTTGTTCTGTCGGCGTATCTCAATTGCATTAGCACACCGCTCAAATCGCTTCCCAACGCCACAGTATCTTGCAGCCATTCGAAATCAGGTAGTGTAATGTCTTGTTCAGTTATTTTTAAATCGGCGCTTTCCTTAAATCTTCCAAACGAACTAATCCAGTTTTGCAATATCTCGTTTCGATGCTTATTGTCCGCATTCACCACCTCGGGAAGCAGTTCGAACAACTCGTAATCTATATTGTATGTGCTATCGGCCATCGCAGGATGATGATACTTCACGAAGCCCCAAACCCTGCCAAGTACCTCCAAGTTTTCGGCCATACTGCTATCATAACCACTAAGTTCGAATCCAGAGCCACGAGAATAGTCCGCATACTCTTTAGGCACCGGCGAAGGTGTGCAGGAAAGTAAGAGCACGGCACACATTGACACAAAGACATTCAGCAAGTTGCAAAGTTTGAATCTGGTTTTTTCTTTCATAGCCGTTTAAAAAAATAATTGTGTCTAGATCTGTTTGCGATGAAAGTCTTGCGCCAAGACAATACTTAGCGCAAGACTTTTTCACACATCAATTAGCAATTGAAGAACGAATCTGTTATAGGGCAAAGCACTGAGCCATACCCTGGATCTGGTTCAGTATCTGGACATAGCATAGGGGCGCAAGACTCTACTGGTTGACACGAATTAGTGCCACCATAACCATCACCACCATCATCATCCTCACAACACACACAATATGAAGCATTTGATACAATGTTATTGCCGAAACAATACCCTGGCTCAAAATGTGAATCTAATGTTGCCGCATATACTTCTAATCTGGACGCCCATCCACCAGGATCTCCCCCACCTCTGAGTCTCGATAATAAATCATTACTTAATTCCGAAACCACATCCTTCTTAAGGACAAGCTTCGTTAGTTTTTTCTTTTCACTCATTTTAGTTAGGCATTTATTTACCCCCTACTCTTAAGGATTTTCGGGTTACTCCGTGAACATCAATAAAGAAGTATTGTTTAAACAGCATCAACATCTCTCTAAATATGTCGGCATCAGTCTCAGAAAAACATAGATATTATAAGTACTGCCGACAACGACAACAGTAGGATGACACCACGCCGGGATTTGTCAGGATTTGTCAGGAAATAGCACCATCCCCACGAAAAAACTCCGGTAATTGCGACCGCGGCAATAACCGCAGACCATGAATCCACCTCTCGGGAAGGAAGTGTGGCAAAAACCATGGCAATAAAGAAGTAAAATGCGAACAGAATAAGCCACGGATCTTCCTTAATCCTGCTTGCAATGCTACTTAAAGGCTTGAGCGAAAACTTAGATAATATGCCCACAAGCATAATCGCTGCTGCCGCGACTGCGGCTATTCCGGCACCCGTGAAGGTAATCCCGGAAATTATCAAATTACCTGCAGCAAATAAAATTCCATATATTATTGCTCCAATCAGAGGGAATGACCAGCGCGGAAAATCATTTCGCCAAGCTATTACCCCCAACACCCCCATGCCTATGATTGGAATAAATAACAACGCAACACGAACGACAATATAGAGCCAATTAGGTAAAAGAAGCATAGAGAACCTCTCCTGCATTGCAGGTGGCAACTCCATGTTTTGAGGTGCAAACATGGGGCAACTAATGAATAATATCATTAGTGCAAAAGGCAATAATGTCAAAACGACTGTGCGCAATATGCGGCAACTTTCCATAGTTGAGGTTTTTAATCTTATTAGGTTTGGCTGTAATAGTCCTGATATCAGTGGTGTATTTAAATTTAAGGAGACAAATTAATTTTGAGTCAGATACATTTTTGTCATTACAATCACAAGGACATAACATTGAAATATAAGACCTTACAGGTTGACACGAATTAGCGCCATAATATCAATTAGCAATAACAATTGATGTGTGACGTTATGGGGCAAAGTATTGAACCATACCCAGGATCCGGCTCTGGATCTGGGCATTGCATTGGGACACAAGACTCAACAGGTTGACACGAATTAGTGCCCTCATATCCACCATCACCACCATCATCAGGACAACATTGACAATAGGAGTCATTTGACATCCAATAATTGCCAGCACACTGCCCAGGCTCTTGATGTGAATTTAACCCTGTCAGATATCTTTCGAATCCGGACCAAAATCCACCACCATCTGGAGATGCTCCGCCCCTGAGTCTCGACTGTAAATCATTACTTAATTCAGAAACCACATCCTTCTTAAGGACAAGTTTCGTTAGTTTTTTCTTTTCACTCATTTTAATTAGGCTTTTATTGATCCCTACTCTTAAGGATTTTCAGGTTACTCCACGAACATCAATAAAGAAGCATTGTTTCATGCAGCGTTTTCTCAACATCTTTGTGCAACATCGACATAAGCATAAGCCCTATACCCGCCACACCTTCGAGCAGAACGTATGAAGTTATTGACGTGGGCGTCTTGAGGTCATCTTTGAGTCTGAACGCCTTATAGCCTGCTAGACCATCTTTGTGGAAAGCAAACCTCAAAGTAA
The DNA here is from genome assembly GCA_031552235.1 of Tidjanibacter sp. GTDB lineage: Bacteria > Bacteroidota > Bacteroidia > Bacteroidales > Rikenellaceae > WRDF01. The sequence goes on from JAVBMR010000004.1 coordinate 172,614, forward strand.
TATCTATCCAATAATTACGCGCATCTAAAAACATTTGTTTGTTAGTTTCCTTATACATATATCCAAACATCATCGCAATACCGGCAGAACCATGACATATGCCTGCATCCTTAACCATCGCATCAGTTAAATCTCGTTTTTGCGCCGAAAACATATATATATCTAAAGCGATGTCTTTCCATTCCCGATTATTAGCTGCTTTCCCTGCTTGCCATAATGCAGCCCCCACGCCTAAATCTCCATAACACCACGCCAGTCTACCTTTATGCGGCAATTCGCCATTTTCCAATGACTGAGTCGCAAAACAAGTGCTGTATTTTTCCCTATCTATTGCTTGTGAAAGTATATAGTTTATTGTGCTAACAAGCATCTTCGACACTAAATAATTCTTTGTAAATATCTTAAAAACGCGACTTAAATATATAGCAATACTGGACATGCCATGCGACAAAGCGATATTAAAACCATTGCCTTTCCCAGGACCGAGAGATGACAACCATTTCATTTTATCACCATCTTGTATAGCTGTTTGAGAAAGAGCCTTTACGACCAATTCATTAATCGGCTTATCGTCAATAAAATAGAGTGGAATACCCAGTCCTCCATGCATAAAATCATAGTTTCGGTTCACTATGTTACTATATGCAAACTCAGTTAATGCATCTTTATAGTTATTTTCTATATCCGAAAAATCAAGATTGATAAGATTATTATCGTTCATGGCTTTTAGCACATATAGCACCCCTGCTAGTCCATTGGAGTAGGTGTAGTTATTTAGACCATCCGACAACTCAGAAATACAGTTTTCCAAATAAACCTCATAAATTTCGTCCACCTTTTTATTCGGATATTTATCAAGATAAAATGCCAAAAATAACAGCACTCCAAACTTTCCTCCATATACACCATAACCTTTTATTTGGACACCGTCTGAAATAGCGGCATCATAAGCCAAACTCAATGCTATTTCTTCAATTTTATTTTGGATAATTTGTTGGGTTTTCATGATTGGCTATTTCAAAATACAGGTTAATTTTTTTCCATGTAAAAAATATGTCTATAAGATGTCATAACTAGAGTTTGAATTATATCGCTTGAGACAGTCAACAACAATAACGACCGCAATCACCATGATAAAAAAATTGGATATAAATAGTAAAAAATTTCAATAAATAATACATTTGTAAAATCAATTGCGACAATATTGCTACTATTTCTTACAAAATAAGAATTATATATCGCATTTGCAAAAAATGAAGACAAAAAAGGACAACTAATCATAGTTATTAAAGTCGGGCGTGTTCTACAATTCGGCAACCAACAAAGTATTCCAAGCCAAATAATTAGACTCAGATGGGCAAATCCAGTTATACTGTTTCGTTTTGCCGTTGAAATCAGACCTGCGCCTTACCTCTATGGATGTTTTGACATATTTTCTTTTTTCATCCACCGTAACGCAAAGAAAGACCAGATAGGTCTTGTTATTTGCAGAATTTTATATCTCAATTACATTTTATTATTTTTGCATCCGACTCAACTAAAGCACAAGCAATTGATATTCATCAAAGTTAATATTGAATCCGGAGTAAGTAAAAAACAAATTAGCAGAACGACTCCGGGCACTTTTCAATTGATTGACCAAAATCTTTCAAAATATATTTACTGTACACACACAATAATATTTCAAAAAATGAAAAGAGTTGCCTATATCGAATTCAACGTGACGCATACCGAGTGTATATATTCCCATTTATTATACCTTAAGACGGCAGGTTACCACGTAGAGTTTATTTGCAACGAGATACAGATGTACAGAGTTACAGAGATGCAAAAGATCGCGGATAAAACCACATTCATTAAGGTCGGAGAGGCTTACTGCGACAGCAATTGCCAATATATCCTCGAACAGAAATTTGATACGGTAATAATCGGGTCTGCATTTTACAATCCAGATATAGATATCGTCAACAAACTATCGCCTGAACGCACAGCCAATTTTTTTGCTGTGCTGCATAATCTTAACAATATAGAACTAGAGGGGCTTATCGATCCAAAACACCGGCAGTACACGGATAGAATCAACAGATTTTTTGTCATGGCCGACTATATTGCCGCAAATGCACCCAAGCAAATAGGGCTTACATATTCGACGATACCTCTTATTTTTCAACCCGAATACCCTTCCGTGCCCATCAAGAAACCGGAGGGCAATATTTGGATAGCCATACCAGGGCCTATCGAGTTTAAACGCAGGGATTATATGGCACTTATTCCACCGAAAGGAAAAAAGTATTCAGAAAATATAAAATTTATTTTGCTCGGGTATAACCACGGGATAAAAACCATCCCATTTTTCAACACACTGAAAGAATTCGGAATAGAAAATAATTTTGTTTTCTTCAACAAATATGTCATGGAAGCGGTATTCCAATCGTGCATCAAAAAATGCGATTATATCATGCCGCTGATACATGAAAAATGCGAAGGTTTCAAAGACTATCTGAGCGTAAAGATCACGGGAAATCTGAATGTCGCGCTGACTTATCGCAAACCCATGCTGTGCGACGAAGCGTTCAGCGCCATACCTGAATATGCAGCCCATTCGATAGTCTACAAACGAGACGAGCTATGCGATTTTGTCAATAGTCTCGGGACTCCCGACGCCAAAAAATTCTACGACGAAGAATTTGAACGCAAACATTCTTTAGAAGCTCTATCAAAGCGCTACTGTGCATTCCTTGAGTGTAATAATTCTCAGTAGTATCCGCGAAATAATGCTATTTTATTTAACGGGATAACAACATTAGATACGTAGATATTACAGCACATACTTTTTTCTGAATAACTCTACTTGCTCTGACAGCTGACCTAATTTGACTTCAATCACCTTGTCATTCGAAAGAGTAAATTTTTCATCTTTTATCGTTGTGATTTTGGATATCAGTTCTTCGTAAAAAATATCCTTTTGTTTTTCCCATCTGGTTATAGATACATTATCTATACGGACAGTTACATCATTATGAATATTAACGGAATGAAGCCAGTCGAGCCATTTTAGATCTGACACTAATGGTACTTCATAGGGGAAGTTATTCATTTTCAATCTTACCCATGGGATCCGGCAAATATCAGCCATGATCGCTCCATGCATCGCACCTGCAAAAATTTTATCAGAATACGAGATTTCACTCATGACATCTTCAACCGATTGCCTGGGGTCGATCAGGTGCAATCCGGTCAATTCTTCGACTACACTCCAGTTAACCCAATCCATTTGCCGGTAATGAGGAATTACCGACGCTTCATACATCTTTTCCCTATACTTGAAATCTGGAATAGTATCATCGACAAACCGTATTAAATAAGCGGGGTCGGTAATGTATTTCTCGCCTCCGAATCCCAACACATTTGATGATACAGGGCCTCTTAAGAAAAAGACATCCCAATTATCTATCATATACTGCCTGCTTACGTCGCGTATTCCTGTCCCGAAAAGTACTGCTTTTTTATCACTTGAGATCCTCGAATCAATCAATGTTCCGATACCATAAAAATCGATGTCAGGATTATTATTCGGCGTAAAGCATGACGGGAATAATTTGTGGAAAATATACGGATTGAGATCGTCTCCAAAATTCCCTTTCTCTGCTGCAAAATATTTTAAATTCATATTAATTCGGCATTATCTTTTTTATCTATGTGCTATCGCGGAATTATACTATAATTTTCCGTGATTGCTTATAAATATAGAGTTATTTATCGTGAAATGAAAATTACCGCTTTTCTTTGATTGTAGGAGCCTCTTATTCTATAAACTCAATATACTAAAATGGCTCTGGGGAAGACCGAGCAATAACATTTAAGTTAATAGCGCACAACCTCTTGGTTACAATTTTTGATTGGATGCAGGAAGGAATTTGAAAGCACACCCTGCACACCGGATTCATTGGCAAATTTAGCGGCTCGCCCCCTTTAGGGGGTTCAGGGCTGTCAAGGGTAAACAAGCCCCTGCGGGGCCCTTGACCGCCCTTCGCGCCGCAGCCTTGCCCCTGAATCCCGGTGCGCACGGAGCGCTCCCGGTTATAGTTAATGACTGGAAATATGAAAAGGAGTAATAAAAGGTGGATATGGACCGCCGTGAAACTGTTGCTGGTACTCGCTGTTTACTTCATACTGATCAAATGCGGGCTGAATCCATTCTGGAGCGTACTCGTGATAATATACTGGCGGGGAATCCTGAAACTCTCCCTATTTCTCGGTGGGGTAGTTTACATACTTAACCTCATAATGTATTGACCTTTTTTAACATTCATATTAACCAACGAGCCGTCCTCCGGGGCGGCTCGCTTCATTTTTAGACATATGGAAAAAGTTAAAAACACAGAAACTCCCCTAATGGAGAGGCTGATCTGCACAAGTACCGGCGGCACTATCCATTACAAAGTGACAGGCATCTCACACCCCGAACATATCAGGTTTCTCGATAACCCCGGAGCCATGTCAGAGATAAACTCGGACCTGCGGTTACTGCTTATGCAGGGAATAGACTACGGCCAATTTACCTCCGGTTTCACCATTCCGGCAAGTGTCGCAGGGGAAGAGGTCAAGGTTAAAGTCGATGGGGCATTCCATATCGCCCCGGATGTACGCCTGTTATGCCGCATACTCAAATGGCATTACAATTTCTGCCCGGACGAGGCGCTGACTCAAGAAGACTTCAGGAAGGCATATGGAGCGGGGTTTGGCGACCATTTCTACGCCCGATGGCGTAACCTCGATATGGATATTATGAAAATGCTGGGATATTTCGGTTGCAGTTACGACAACGGCCAGAGGTTTCTCGGGATCGTGATGAAAAAGGTGTTCCGGTATGAACAACGCGCGAAACGGGAAAATGCACAAATCATTAAAGAGCTGTTCGAAGGAACGGCTCTTTCTGTTTCCGGAAGCGGAGAAGCTGACTCTGCGGGCCAGTCCGAACACCGGGGCGAAGCTGGCGACGGGGATCACCGGACGGGTAAAGGCAACCTCTGTGGGGCGTCGGCTGGCACCGACGGCCTTGACACGTCCGACCCCGCCGCCTCAGCAGCCCCGTAGTTCATCCCGGACCGCATGGCCGGGCATTACCAATTTAAATAATGGGGATATGGAAAACACAATCCAAATGACAGGCGGGGAACTGGCCGTAGTACATGCCAAAAGGCGGTCAATACCATTTAAGCCTCCCGATCCGGATATGTCGGTACCTGACAGGGAAATGATGGGACCACGCCCAATCGGAGAGATAATGGAGCCGATACTTCTAATAATCGAGCATCCGGACAGAAACAGGCTATTGGCCGAGTTCTGCAAAAAACATTGGTAACAAACAATTAACCATTAAACACATACTATTATGAATTTTTTCCAGACGTTATTCCAGACAATGACGCCCGGTGTGGATTACAACCTGACCGTAAGCCGCACCGATGCCGAAATCACAGTGATGGTAATGCCCAAAGTGAACGGGCTTAAAGACCAGGCGGCAGTCCATATCACGCCATTCACCATGTGCGCCCAGCCGCATATAGTCGACAACGCTTTCTTCATACGCCTGACAGAGCCGTTGAAGAAAGCCGCCGATGTGTTATGCAATATGTCCCGGTTCGAGCAACAGACACAGCAGGCTGCCGCTAACAGCAAGGTAAACAAGGCTCAGAAAGAGCAGAACGACAAAGACGCCAAAGCCAAGAAAGAGAAGTACGACAAGTTCATGAAACAGGCAGGGGAACATGAAACGGCCGGCAAACTGCAAGACGCGATCCTCAGCCTCCAGCAGGCAAGGCTCCACGGAACCGAGAAGGAGGTTAAAAAGGCGGACGAGAAGATCTCCGAACTGAAGGCAAAACAGGGACAGGGAAGCCTATTCGAGGTCGAACCGCAGGATATTCCCGCAACCGCCCCTGTAGAACAGGCTCCTCAGCAAACACCGCCAGAAATGCAGCAATCCCAACAACAGGTACAACCTTCTGAACAGCAACCGACACATTCTACAGTTCATTCCCAGCAAGCGCAACCGGTTCCACCATCAAGCCAACAGCAGGGGTATTACGGTCAACAGCCTCCGCAACAGGCTTATCCGGGGCAAATGCTTTTCATGGGCTATCCAGGTCAGCAGATGCCACAGCAAGGAATGAGAGGACAGAACTACGGCCAGCCGAATCAGGGTGGTTACCCACAAAACGCAGGATTCGCGCAAGGTCAGCCTCTCCCGCCGAACTATCAGCAGGGACAACCGTATCAGGGATATAACCAACAACCACCGGCGAGTTATCCGAATAATGAAAGCTTCTGTCGTCCGGGAGAATATATAGACATTGAAGATGCGGAGTTCACCCACGTAGGACAGACGATGCCGCAACAACCGCAACCGTAAACATCTAAATCACAAAATACTATGGAAACAATTTATAAAGACCTCGAACGCGAATTCGCAGTAACCATTAACGGCACCGAACTGGTGCTCTCCGATCCCGACCCGAACCGTTCGCCGCAGGTGGTAATGGCTCTTTACTCCAACCAGTATCCGGAACTGACCACAGCCACGGTACACGGACCTGAATTCAAGGGCGACAAGGTGCGGTACACATTCAAAACTACCATCGGGACAAAGGGATAGGCTATGGAAAAGCAAAAGGATAAGGACAAAATAAAACAACCGATATGCAGGGAACTGGAGAAATACAAAGCGGCACAGCTCGCAAAACTTATCGTCGAAGAAACGTCCCGGGACTACATGTACGGGACATCGCGCAAAGCCAGAATGACAGCGCCGCCAGGCTCGGTAATGATTTTCTAAAGACGCATTTTACACCCATAGCGTGTTCGAGCATTGTCAGGGATAAATACAGCAACTCCATGGAGTATATGACGCAGGAAAATTATGAATACCTGCGGGACTCATATTACCGGTATGCGGAGCTTCTCGGCAGGCCGGCACCCCATGATCCGGGGAGGAATATCGGGGAGGGCATGTCGAACCTTGTGGATGAAATGCAGAACCTTGTTAGAGGCGATGATGTAAATGTGAACGTCGACTTTAACTACGAGAGGCTCTATTTCACCGTTTATAAAGCGGCTCCGTGGGAAGATTGGACTGTCTTCTGGTTTCCCGTCCGGTTCATGGAAAAACTGACACCCCGGCTTCGAAGGATATGTATAACCTTTTTTCATGACCTGATGCGGTCCAACGGCTTTTCGACCATGCTTGATGATTACGATACGGAAATGGTCGAAGACTGGTTCAATCAACAGATGTACGATCTCTGCTGGGAGGACCAGAAAAAATACCAGCAGGTGCTTGATTTTTACGAATGCGGAAGGGCAAGGCGGTTACTGGACCGCATTTCACGGAAGTCTTATTACAAGAACCTGCCGGGTGCGATCCGCCGCTACAAGCCTGCGAATGAGTACGAAACCGAACTGCTTGCCCTGCTCCAAGAAGGCTTGCAGTTTATCGGCGATGATAAACCCACGCTGATGCACTATGAATACGACCCTAATGAGGAGGAAGCGCCAGACACGGAGCCAATACCGCTCGAAAGGCAGGTACGTGTTGTTTATGACCTCGGCGACCTATTTACCGACAGCCTCTTCGATGTTTTCAACTGCGATCAGAGCGAAACATATGTCCTTGCGCCATATTTCACACTGCAACTGACTCCGCAGACCGACACGCTTCTTCAAACTGACGACTATACGGATAGATTTCACAAATGGGCGGCCAAAATGGTCTGCCATACAGAATAATTCTATGAATGAAATGACAACGCAAATACAGACGAAAATGAAGCCGGTGGTAGCCCTTATCGCCTATAAGATGGATGATGATTACAAAGGTAAGAAGGATTTCTTCGTGGAAGCGCGGCGCATCGACCGCGATGGCCGCATGGCCGAAGCCCGGCCGGTTACTTACGACCTGATGAACGAACTGGCTTCGGGTTATTCCGAGGTACATAATGAGGTGCCTCACGGTATCCTGCCGCCGAACATGCTTTATGCCGATACCCGCAAGGGTTGCGAGAAGTATGTGTGGTATAACCTGCCCCAGCGAAAGATGCACTACTTTTCAAAAAACCTTGCCATTGACAACGGCGAATACAATGTGCCAGGGATGGTATATGTCACTGAAAACGGCAAGTTGCAGGTATTCTCTTTCAAGGGTACAAAGTGCTGTGCCGATACGCCTCTATTCCGTGCTCCGTTCTTCAATACAGGTTCAGATGGTGATGTCTGCCTCGGCTCGGGCAAAGCCGCTATGCCATCCGACCCGTCTTTCAAGGATGTGCTGGAGCATTGGGAGAAAAAGTTCTGGCTGACGGAATTTTCGGGGCTTCATGGCGGCAATCCCACAACCGAGAACCTTGTACTGGTAACACAGGCGTCGAAAGATGCTCCTTTTGATGAGGGTAAACTCAAACCGGTTAATAAAAAAGTAAAAGACCTGATAAAATGAAACAGAGAGTACATTTCACAGCCCCTTACCTTCTGAATCCAAGCCACCCTGTTACTGTAAATGTTATCGGTGCCGGTGGTACGGGATGCAGGGTAATGAACCACCTTGCCGCCCTCGATACCACATTGCTGGCATTGGGGCATCCGGGGTTGCAGGTTACGCTTTTCGATCCGGACGAGGTAAGTGATGCCAACCGTGGGCGGCAGCTCTTCAACCATTCGGAGGTCGGGCTAAACAAGGCCGTGGCAATCATATCGCGCATAAACAACTATTTCGGCTATGAATGGAGGGCCGTGCCCGATAAATTCCCTGCATCGCTCGAAACGGGTGCCGATAATTTCGCAAATATCACGATAACCTGTACCGACAATGTAAAATCCCGGCTCGATGTGGCAAAGTTGCTCGGAGAAGAGATGAGGTGGAGGGACCCGTATAAGGAACCTTTCTACTGGATGGATTTGGGTAATTCCCGCACCACTGGGCAGGTCGTACTTGGCACAGTGGGTAAAGGTGTCGAGCAGCCCAAACCCAAAGGGCTGACATGCGTAAAGAAACTGAAGACGATCACTGAGATGGTCGATTACACGTCAGTAGAAGTGGAGGATAAGGGGCCGAGCTGCTCGCAGGCCGAAGCGCTTCAACACCAGGACCTCTATATAAATCCCTCGCTGGCGGTTCTCGGTTGCGGGATACTCTGGAAGATGTTCCGCGAAGGCAGGATAGATCACCACGGCCTTTATCTGAACCTCGAAACGCTTTCGATGAACCCTATACGTGTTTGAGTTGGATAAAAAATAATTATAAAATGTATATATTATTGTTTTTGCTTGTGCTTATTTCCTGATTTTTATAACTTAGCAATATCGCATTTCCATTTAGCGATAAACTTACCGATTCAACCACATAACTGGCTGTTATTTTTTGCAAAAGGATCGGTTAATAATGCTCCTTGTACAATATGTACCGGGGTTATAGCGTGGCATGTATTAACCACTTTTTTGCCGGGGCCAGCCAGTCCCTGTAGTCGAGCGGTAATACAGCCACGCTACTTTTATTCTTTAAAATTTAATGTATATGAAAAAGTATGTAATTTTTGCATGTCTATTAGCTTTTGTCGCCTGCTCATCAGGCACTAAATTCGAACCTACAATTAAGGAATACGTTGCTCATGAAATTCCCGGGATAAGGCCGGACTATCATATCGAGGTACTCAAGATGAAGAACAGGGGAATAGTCCGTGATCTCGACAGCCTTGCAAGTGGAGTTCCTAACTTAGTCCGCACAAAAAGTTAAGGTTGTTTAATAATCTTAACTTTGAAAAATGGGAACACACAGGCAGTATGATCGTTCGTTCAAGGAACGTGCGGTTAAGTTGAGTTACGAACGGGATAACATCAAG
>JAVBMR010000027.1:0-31525 GCA_031552235.1 Tidjanibacter sp.
GAAAGTGCCTTTGTAACCGCTCGAACTGATCATAACGTCCAAGTCGCCGTACTGCCCCTGAAGGCCAACGTACCAACGACCCTGATCGCCCAGATACCAGCGGTATTCCGGAAATAGATACCATGTATAATAACGGCGCATGCCGTTGTCCCAGCGCCAATCGGCAAAACCTCCGTTCAACAGAACGCTGTGACCCTTGTCGTAACGCCACTCAACTCCCGCATTAGGCGTCGCGATTACCCAAAACAACAGGTTCGTCCGAACATAAAAACCCTCAACCCCGGAAACAGGATCGACAACATCTCCCGAAACTACGGAACCCGACGATACAACTGTATCCTGAGCCAACCCAGAGGCCGCAAACGATACAAAAAATAAGGATAACAAACTCAAGAGGAAAAGTCTTTTCATAAAAGGTATTTAAGTAGTTTTGGTTTAGAGTTAAATGCTACATAAAACATGTCATGTCGCTCACGAATATAACGGTAATAAATGTAAAAAACAAAGCTTTATATGAAATAGATGATGAATTTAGATGATAGTTGATTGGTATTTTACAAAAAAGTCAAATTTTACAAAAAAATAATGCGCATAATCGGCAATATGCTTGTGTAATATTGTTTGAATGCGACACCTTGCCGGCCGCCGGTTTGACGGATTTTTTTAATAAATAAACGATTTAGTCGGTTTTATATTTTGGGTTGTGATATTTAAATGTATTTTATGTATTTTTGGTCGGAAAAATATCCTGTTCGGCCGCGCATTTTTTGCCGATATGCAATGAACGGTATGTTTTCCGCTAACCCAACTAACCCAATTGTATTATGAATGGAATCAAGCTCTTCGGGCTTTTGGCGGGCATGTCCGCCCTGGCTGCTTGCAGTAACGAGAAAACTTTGCCTGAACCTTCTTTCGGCCGGGTGCCGATCTCGATGTCGGCCAATGTGAACACCATCTTCGGCAGGGCGGAAGTGTCGACTTTCCCGAATGCCGTGAGCGATGCCGCCCAGGTAGCGATAGTTGCCCGCAAGACTTCGGCGGCGGATTGGTCGACTCTTTATTTCAGCGGCGCGATAGCCAATGTAGGGGCTGCCGCTTCAGGGTATTCGCTCGCTTGGGCGGCAGGGCACGATAAATATTGGCCGTCGAACGGCGACGGGCTGACCCTTGTCGCGTACAGCCCAATATCTGTTGGAACGGCGGGCACACTGCTGAACATTGCTTTAAGTCCGAGTACTCCGGACGTCATCGTGGCCCACACCAAAGACGGCACAAGTCCTGTCACGGGAATGAAATCGGGCTCGGGACAGACCCCTTCGAGCATCAATTTCCTGTTCGAGCATATACTCGGCCAGTTGACAGTGAAAGTCAATAACACAAGCAGCAGTTTTCAGGTAACAAAAGTCGAGATAGCCGTGGGTAAGAATAACTGCGTCAAAACGTATGACGTCGGCACACGCGCATGGGCGGCGGGGATAGCACCTGCGTCCGACGAGAAATATACGTATACCAAAATCACAGGGTTCGGCAACGGCAGCACTCAGACCGTCAACACAAATCCTTTGCTGCTTTTTCCAGGGACGGAGTCGGATATCCAGATAAACATATATCAAGGTGCGGACCTTCTGGCGAGCAGGAAAATCAATGAGTTTCTGGATGCCGAAGATGCTCCTGCGTCGATCGTGGCAGGGAAACGCACGACTCTGATACTTACGGTTTCGGATGCGGCAATGTCCGCTTTGGCCGCCGGCGTGCAGGGTTGGGAGGAGCTGGGCGAATTCGGATCGGCAGTATGACAGGCCGGTGCCGTAAGGCATCCGGAAAGAGCGGAAGCGTCGGTTTGCACCTGAACGTTGCGGTGTGGGTTGGCGATGAGGTTCTGCAAAAATAAAACGGAACAGTCCTGTTCTATGTTGTCGGTATTTTAATCTCTACGGATTGGATTCTCCGTTGCTTGCTGCGCTTTATAAGCTCACATTCCGCGGCAGTTGGGAATTAACCCTCAGAGATTAAGGGGATGATTCCGAAATAAATAAGGCCCTCACTTTTGTGAGGGCCTTATTCTAATGACACGGTAAAACGATTACTGTATCTTCATTTTCGCTTCGAATTCTCTTTCGACGTTGATGTAGGCGTCGTTTGCCACGTCATAAACGACTTTGAAGATCTCGCCGCCGGAGAACGGGTATTTGTAGCCGTAATCCTTGCTCACCGGATCCCCTGTATCGTATCCGACGCAGAGGCCCTCGCCGCTGTTGAGCGAGAATCGTCCGGACTGTGTGCGGAACGGGGCCTGGGCCACCATTTTGTCGTCGATGTAGAGTTTCATCGTGCCGAGGCATTCCGCTTTCTCGGTCATCTTTTCTTTGGTGAATTCCACTCCTATGATATGCTTGCCGGTAGGCATGGCGTAGCTCACACGCTGAACCGGATCGAGGCCAAGGAAATTGTATTCGAAGTTCATCTTGTTGTCTTTCAGATACATGGTATAGCCGCCGAAGCGTGAACCCTGCGAAACTATGACACCTTTGGCACCGGCCTTCAGGTCAACTTCCGCGAGGATCTTGAACGAACGCGCGGCCGTGCGGACGGCATTGGCTTCGGGAACTTCGGTGGTATTCGGGTAATATGTGTAACGGCCGTCGGCGGGAACTGCGGGATCGTATTCGTACTTGATAAACTCAAGGATGCTCAGGTCGTTCAGCGGAAGCACGTTGTTTTTCTTGGCTTCTTCCATCCACAAGGCTTTCATTTCTTCGACCTTTTCGGGGTACTGTGCCGCCAGATCGGTAGACTGTGAACGGTCTACGTCGGTGTGGTACAATTCCCATCTGTCCTTGTCGAAATTACCCAAATTCGACGGCATAGGTCCATGTACGGCAGTTGCCATCCAACCGTCTTTCCAGATTCCGCGTGTACCCAGCATTTCGTAGTACTGAACCTTCTTTTCGGTGGGTGCGCTGGCGTTGTCGAAGCTCGAAACCATGGACACGCCTGCCAGCGGAGTCTGTTTGATGCCATGCACCACATCCGGCATCTCAACGCCGCAGGCTTCGAGGATGGTAGGTACGATATCCGTTACGTGGTAGTATTGGCTGCGCATTTCGCCGCGGGCTTTGATGCCTTTAGGCCAGGAGATTACCAGCGGGTCGCATGTGCCGCCGCTGTAGCCGGAATAGCGTTTGAACATCTTGTAAGGTGTCGAGAACGCTACGGCCCAACCGGTCGGATAGTGGTTGTAGGTATCGACGCCGCCCAGTTTGTCCATCATGGCTATGTTGTTCTTGATATCGTCTGGATATGAATTGAAATAGTAAGTTTCGTTGATCGTACCATTGGGGCTGCCTTCGCCCGAAGCACCGTTGTCGGCACAATAAATAACCAGGGTATTGTCCAGCTGGCCCGATTCTTCCAGGTAGTCGATCACGCGGCCAACCTGTGCGTCGGTGTATTCCGAAAAACCGGCGAACACTTCGGCCATGCGCGAGAACAGTTTCTTTTCGTCGGCGTTGAGCGTGTTCCACGGGCGTACCATATCCAATTCTGCAAAAGTTCCCTTGGGCAGCGGGTTTTCCGGCGTCAGTTTGGTGCCTTCCGGAAGAACGCCCTTTTCGATCATGCGTCCCAGTACCCATTCGCGGTAAGCGTCGTAACCGGCGTCGAATTTACCTTTGTACTTGTCGATGTATTCCTGCGGGGCCTGGTGCGGAGCGTGGTTGGCGCCGGGGTTATACCACATATACCAGGGTTTGTCGGGACTTGCCTGTTTCGAATCGCGGATATATTGGATGGCTTTGTCGGCCAGGTCTTTGGACAGGTGGTAGCCCTGTTCCGGCAGATAGGGCTGCTCTACGGTGTGGTTGTCTTCGGTCAGCGCGGGATACCATTGGCTGCTTTCCGCACCGACGAATCCATAGAAACGGTCGAAGCCGAGGGCGAGCGGCCAGTCCTTCTTGGAAGCACCCATGCCGAAAGCGTCTACCGGCACGTTGTGGTTCTTCCCGATCCAGAAAGTCGACCATCCGGCATCGCGCAGGACGGTGGCGATGGAGGCGTTCGAGTCGGGAATATGTCCGCTGTATCCCGGGAATCCGACTGCCGATTCGGAGATCGTTCCAAAACCGTTTTGGTGATGGTTGCGCCCGGTGAGCATACACGAGCGTGTGGGCGACGAAACCGAAGTGGTGTGCCACTGCGTGTAGGTGATCCCGTTGGCCGCCAAACGGTCGAGGGTTGGCATGTTGACGCCGCCGCCGTAGGTCGACCATGTCGCCTGGCCCGTATCGTCATACAGCACCACCAACACGTTGGGGGCGTCCTTCGGCGCTTTGGGATAAAGGAAAGCGTTCCAGTCCGGCGTCGAGTTCCGGATGTCGAGTTCGATCGTCCCCTTGAATTCTTTGCCTGCTTCCTGGGCGGCGGCCTGTTGTCCGCATAAACCGACGGAACATAAAGCCGTCGTGGCCAGCAACGCTTTGTTCTGGTGTGATTTAATAAGATGTTTTTTCATAACTTAGAAATTAAGTTTATATATGGATATCCGTCCGTCGCAAATACCATTCCATTAATGCGGAGCCCCCATTTCGCAATTTGTAAGCTCATGCCGTATTATGAATGGCACCTGTCGCATATTGGCCATAGTCGGTGATTTCCCGCAGCCGGTTCGGAATGGACAGAGACGGACTGCAGTCTTCATAAAGAAAAATATTTTCACTTCCGTTGCGAATTCCGGAATGTTTAGCACGCTTATTGGATGCTGTCTACGCAATCCATAGAATCAGTTATATAATATACAATCAGTTATTCAATTATTTTAAAAAAATTAAATTATGAAAGCAACACAATTTTTTGCGGCGGCCGCTATCGCGGCACTCGCACTGGCCGGATGCTCCACGAACGAGCCTGCCGAAAACCCTGGCGCGCCGAAAACGGTGACGGTCAAAGTCGTAACCTCGGGTATTGCCCGTGCGGCGGACAAAACCACGGTCCCATATGGGTATAAAACGCCTGTCAACGACGTAACGCTCTATTTCCTCGACGGCAACGACCGTGTTGTCAGTTCGGTTGGTTACCTGACCGGCGCCGAGATTACCAACGGCAAGACGTTTACGGGCATCAGCGCCTCGGCCGTGAAAGTCTACGTGGTGGCCAACACGACCAACAGCGCCAACGGCACACCGCTTTTCCCGGGGCTGACCGGAGTGAGCCTGAACCAACCCAAGTCGGTCATCGAAACCATGGCGGCCGCGGTCGGCACCCAGATGAACAATTCAGACATGGGTATCGACAACGTGGTACTCTCGGGCGAGAACAGTTTCATCCCCGTCGGGGCGACAGATTACACGGCCAGCGTGACGCTCACTCCGGCCGTATGCCGCTTCGAGGTGACGTCCATAACGGCCAACCAGAGCGGGGTTGACAAGGTGACGGCGTTCGATCTGTCGGGAATCTACCTGAATACCTATTATTCGCAGTTTACCATCGGCGGCGGATTCGTCGCAGGCTCGTATTACGGGTTGTCGAACACCGAGGCCGAACTTGCCGGTGTGGACGATGTGATGAAAGATGTGAATCTCGGTAAAACCGGAGCGCTTACCTACAGCACCTCCGCGACCGACGCCGCCAGGGTGTGGGCCTATATGATGGCTGTGGGCAATACCCCTCCGATGATCGTCTTCAAACTCGACAACGTGGAGGTCAACGGCATGGGTACGCTTCCTTCGACCAAATACGTGACCGTAAAGAACTTCAAGGATTCCGGCACCGGCCAGCTCATTTCTCCCAAACGCGGCGAGGTATATGTGATCCGCGACGTGGCTTTCACGCCCAACGATATCACCGACAACCCACACGACGAGGATATCAGCATAACCGTTACCGTCGAGGTCATGGGCTGGAAAGTCTACTCGGTCGATCCCCTTTTGTAATTTTCACTGTTGTCCGATGCGAAACGGGCCGGGGTCTACCGGTTCCGGCCCGTTTCGTGTCATTCGCCGCCAATCCTGCAAACCGTGAAAAGAGCCTTACATAGTTTCGTACTGCTTTGCGCCGCATGGCTGGTGTCGGGGTGCGTCCGCGAGACGGTCGCCTCCTGCCGCTCCGATGTGGAGGTAACATTCCGCTATGTGCGCAATATGAGCGGAGAAGACCTGTTCGCCGACCAGGTACGCAAGGTTACCCTGCTGGTATTCGACGACCGTGGCGTCTATCTCGGTTCGTATACCGACCAGGGGGCGGTCCTTGCGTCGCCCGGCTACACGATGCGTTTGTCGCTGGCTCCCGGAACATACACCCTGCTTGTCTGGGGCGGATGGATGGACACTTACGACCTGAACGGGCTTGAAGCGGGCGTTTCCACGCTTGGAGATTTCAGGCTGAGGGCCAACGGCCTTACGGTCAGGGGCGGGGGAACGCTCGACGTCCCCGGGCTGGACGACCTTTTCCACGGACTGTATGGAAGGCTGGAGGTAAGGGCGGGCCAAACGACACGGGCAGCGATAGACCTGACCAAAGATACGAATACGATCCTTGTAGACGTATACGGATTGGAATACCTCAACGACGCCATGTCCGCCGCTTCCGCGCCTTCGCTTTTCGACGTGGAGGTCATGGCCGACAACGGGCTTTATGGAATTGACAACCTGCCGCTGCGCGGGGAGTATATGCTTCGCTACCTGCCCGGCTCCAATATTTATCAAGATTATACGCTTGCTTCATCGATACGCATGCTGAGGCTTATACTCGGCGATGAAGTCAGGTTGAGGATAGCCCTGCGCTCTTCGGGCCGGGTAATTTTCGACGACAACCTGATCGAACTCATTGCGGCCAATCCCCGGTACGCGACGCAGTCGGACATCGACCGCCAGGACGTGTTCCGGTTCGACTACCGGATAAGTTCCGCGGCTAATGTAACCATAAGCGTGAACGGCTGGACGGTCGTCGACGCAATACCTCTTTTATGATGAAACGCTCGTTTGACATATATATGTGGCTGTGCGCAGCCTTTCTCGCCATGGTGGCGGGATGCACCCGCGAAGAACCAGCAGTCGGCAACGCCGGAGTATTGAAGCTGGGAGTCTCGGTGCGCTCGATCCTGGGCCAGACCGTCGACGGGGTTGCCGTATCCTCAGTCCGGATAGTGGCCGTAGACCCTTCTACGGGGTGGGTGGCCGTAAATAAAACCACGGCGGGCGGCGGCCTGCAGGATACGGGAATCGCCAACGGTGCCGGCAACTTTACAGTATCGCTGAATCCCGGCACCTACCGCGTATACGTCATAGGCAACGAAACCCCGGCCATGGCCGCCATGCTCAACGGCCTTACGGACGGCAATCTGATCGAAAACCTTACCGTACAGACCCCGCACGCGGAAACCGATCTGGTGCTCTTCAACCGCACTTCCATAACTGTACGCCCCAGAGGCGGATCGCACTCTTCCGCGACGGGAGAAGTGATGGTCGACGGGCAGGAGGTGTGGCTGCAGAACCTTCCCGTGACCCTCGAACGGTTGGCTGCCAAGGTTACTTTTGCCCTGAAAAAGAATACGGCCAACGCTTCCGACCAGTTCACTGTCAAGCGTGTAGCCATCGTGCAGTTACCCTTGTACAGTTACGCCGTACCCCGTGCCTATGACGGGGGAGCGTTCCGGAACATTATACTATACGATAACGCTGCAGGTACGCCTTTCACACAGAACGGCGGGACGGCGGTTTCCTTCGGGGGCGCTGTCGTACCCGAATATCTGCTCGCGACCCAGTCGGCCGACTATGCGTCTTCGATCAAGGTGCTGGCCAACTACAACAACACGGCCGACGTGGTCTATACCATCCCCCTGCGGCGCGACTTGGCCGTAAGCGACTGGAACCTCTACCGCAACAGCCGTTACGATGTCACTGCCACCATTACACAGGTGGGCAGCCTTGACTACACGCCATATATCGAGTACGGCGTTTCTCCATGGACCGACGCCACGGGTGAGGACCTGAGCATCGGTGGCAGCATAACTTTTACCGGCTCATGGTCGGCCTCGACCCCTGCGGTCAGCGCCAATACCGTGGCCGTTTACAGCAACTCCTACGCCGAGTACTCTTTCACGCTTGCCTATCCGGCAGGCGCCACATGGAGGGCGTCGCTTACCAACGGGCTGGATTTCACTTTCGACTATTCCGATAACGCCGTTTCGTCGGGAGTAGCCGCCCCCGGGCAACCTTACACCATCCGCGTCAAACCGCTCCGGCCGGTTTCGGCAAACGGCACGCAAACGAAAATGTATATCACAGTCAGTAATGTGGCCTCGCAGACCGAACTCGACCTGGTACCATCGCAGCCGGGCGTGCGCTACACCGTCACTCAAATCCCGCAATGACATGAAACGCTTTGCCATATATATATGCCTGCTGTTGGCCGCATGCAGCAAATCGGAGGACGAGTGGCCAGCCGATAGCAGCAGATACGTGATAGCCTTTTCCAGCGCCGACCTTACCGCGCGCGCCCTGGGCGAGGACGCCCGCAACGAGAACGCCGTCACGCGGCTCGACGTATTCTTTTACGAAGGCGAAACTCTTGCCTATTATCCCGCTTCAGCCCAGCTTGCGATGGGTTCGGGAAGCGTCACGCTGAATATCCCCACAGCCACGGCGCTAACGTTGCTCAACCGCACCTATACAGTCTACGTTCTAGCCAACTGCCCCCTGCCGCGCGCTTCGCTCGAAAACAAAACCTTCAGCGCCTTGCGCCAGACGGTTATCACCAACGCCGCCGGATTTAACCCGGCCGTATTCCAGCCGCAAGCTGGTTTCCTGATGGACGGACAGCTGTCCGTTACCCTAACGGCCGGGGCGCGCAACCTTGGCAGGGCTGACCTGAAACGTGCGGCGGCAAAGATCGCGGTCAATATCACACGGGCCGCCGTCACTGGTTATACTCCCGGGGTAGCGACTGTCGTACTGAACAATTACCTCGACAAGACCATGCTGGGGGCCGACATGCTCTACCAGGGCGTCCCGGCCGATTACCTCGATTCCCCTGCCCGCACGATCGGCGACCTGAGCGTTGACGGCGCCCATGCCGCCGCACCCTTCTACGCCTATGCCAGCGACTGGGAATTCGACGCGGCGAAAGAGAGCTACCTGATGATCGCCGTACCGTGGCGGCAGGGAGTGCAGGCGGCGCAGACCTATTACTACCGTGTGCCGATGAACTACCTGCAGGCCGTGGGCGAAACAGACGCCCATCGCTACCGCATCAGGCGCAACTACATCTACCAATTCAACATCGACATCAGTGCGTTGGGCGGCCTCGATCCCGAGAATGCGGTGACGCTGAGTCCAGGCTTCGAGGTGCGCGACTGGTCGACCCGCGCCATCGCGGTCAGTGTTTCGCAATACGACTTCCTGGTGGTCTACGAGCGAGACGTCGAAATGAATAACGTCTCGCACCGCGCGATAGAATACTCGTCAAACAGTCCGATCCAGATAACCTCGGCGGCGTGTTACTGCAACGAATACGCCACCGACGGCACGGTATCGCAGAAAAATTACGCGGCCGGATCGCCCGAATTCCCCAAGGTGACGGTCAATACGGCGGCAAGTGTCATCGAGATAACAGGCTTCACCCCCATAAACTACGTGCCGCGCACGCTGACGTTCACCGTTACCAACGTCGCCGGTCTGAAGCAGTATGTTACCGCGGTAATGTACCCGCCCAAGTACATTACGGCGCAGAAAGCGCCGGATTACACTTCGGGCGACTGGGTGGCGGGATCGAACCTCGGAGGGGGAACGAATAATCCCATGGGTGCTTCGGGACAGCAGAATTTCAATATGTTTACCATTACCACCAGCTCGCTCGACGCCTCGGACCGTATGCCCGACACGGCGCCGTTCTACGGCGTGCCGATCACCCTGGGAGATCCTACTGAAGTGGTAAACGGCATTCGCCAGACCCGCACCGACGCCGTTTCCAACGCCATAATGTCGCCACGCTTCGTTGTGGCCTCACAGCGCGGTATCTCTTCGGCCCACACCTACGACAACGCCGTGCTGCGTTGCCGGGGCTATCAGGAATACCCCTATCCGCGCGGATCGTGGCGCGTGCCGACTGCCGCCGAACTGGCATACGGCAACCGCTTGCAGAACGACGCCAACAGTGCCGTGAAAGGCCTTTTCGTGGCCGGCAACAACTCGTGGTGGACAGCCGCGAAATACTACGCGTTCAATTTCCAGTCCAACGCCCTTACGGCGCTGGGCACAGCATCGACCACTTATTACATACGCTGTGTACACGACGTGTGGAAAGACCTGTAACGGCCATGAAACGGATACTTATACTTCTTTCAGCGATCGCCGCCCTTGCGGCATGTAGCAGGGATGAATTTTACCGGCCAGTTCCCGAAGGGCGGTCGGTCACTTTTACAGTCGAAGTCCCCGGTGCAGCCCCCGGATCGAGGGCGGCCATAACCGCCGGCATGATCTCCAATATGAGCGTGTTGGTGTTCGACCAGGGCGGTGCGTTCCTCTCGCGCAGCCGGGCCACGCTCAAGACAGGCCAGAACGTCTATGAGGCGCTTCTGCCCACCTCGTCGTCCAAACGCATCCTTCATTTCGTGTGCAACTACGACTGGAGCGCGTTCTCCGATGTGGCTTCGCTCGGCAAGGGCGAGGGGGAAGTTATCCCCTCGCTGTCGGTGGGCGGCGGAACCGTGGCGTACTGGCAGCGGATGGAGCTGCCGTCGGGTATTGCTGCGGGGTCGCTGGGGACTACCGTCACGCTGGTGCGCAACGTTGTGCAGGTATCGGTCGTTAACCTTACCACCGGTACGAACCGTGTCACGAACCTGTCTTTCGCCGTCGGGGACGTACTTGACCGGGGGACGGTATCGCCGTTCGCACCGTCGTCGGGAACTCCTTTCGCCGAGGGGAGCGTCACGGAAGCGCCAACAGGCGCATTAGGGACGATTAATGAAGCGAATTTTGTCATCGCAGGCACCTCGGCCGCGGCGACCGGAACTGCCGTCAATCTTTATGAACGTAAAAACATCCAGTCCGCCCGCCCCGCCTATCTCATTATCAAAGGCTATTATCAAAGCAGTGGCACTGCCAATACCACCGTGCCGAGTTACTACAAGATAGACTTCGCCGACCCCAACGCCGAAACCCTGCTCAACCTCCAGCGCAGCGTCCAGTATACGCTCAACGTGAACGCGGTAGCCAATGCAGGCTATGCCACACTGGCCGAGGCGATGCATGCCCCGGCGTCGAACAACGTTGCCGCGTCGGTCTTGATGCAGCAATTCACGTCGGTTTCGAACGGTACGTCGCAGCTTAACGTGGAAGTTTCCTCGCGCCTGTTCGTCAAGGCGGGCCAGGCCTTCACGATCAAATACTCCTATATTCCCAATGCAGGCACGGGAGCCGTCAACAACACGGGCGTGACCGTTTCGCTGACACAGGACGCGGCCAAGCCGGTGGTCAGCGGCACGCTTGCCAACAATGCTTCGGCAGGGACGATAGGCGGGACGACCGCCGCCCTGCCGCCGATAACGGACGTCTACACGGCCACGGTAACGGTCACGGCCGGGACTCTGCAACGCAAGATAACCCTGCGCCTGCACCAGCCTTACGATATCGCAGGCATCTATTCCACGCCTTCTAAGGTGGCCAACGCCGCCGACCAGCCTTTCGACCTGCACTTCACTGTCCCCTCGTCGCTGGCCGAGTCCGACTTCCCGATGCCGGTGTATATTACCACCCGGAAGCTGTCGCCAAACCTTGACGCCGGAGGCGAGGCCCTTTCGCTCGACTTCACGGGCGGGCAGTACCGCTATGTTTATATGGCCGAAGGTCCGGGCGAACATGTGGCCTATTTCACAACCAACTCCGCCAACAGCGACGAAACTGTAACAATAGGCGGCGATTATTTCCGCAATGCCGCTTTCGCCTTGCAGACTGTCGTCATTCCGCCGCTTACCAACCTCGTTTTCAGTCCGAACGGCAGCGGCTTGACGGCCCAGAAAGGCCAGAGCGTCACGATGACCTTTACAGTCCCGGTGGTGGCCGGCGTCAATCCGCCATATAATATTAATATCCATACCGCTCGGCTCACATTCGTCAGCTCCACAACGGGTACGGCCACGGCCACCGATTTCGGCTATCGTTATATCACTACGCGCACCGGTACGCAAACCCTGGTTTTCAAAACCTCGCAGGCCGACAGCGACGAGTATGTGCGTGTGGACGAGGAGCGCTACGCATCGGTTGGCTTCCACCGTACATGTGCGAAGATGGATTTCGTCAACCCCCGTTTCGATGCGGTGAACGGCCTTGCAGGCTCGGCGGTAAGCATGCGCGTCGGGCTGCCAGCGGCCTACGACCTTGCGGCCAACGACGGCAAGTGTGATATTTACGTCTACACCACCCAGTTGGAACCGGCCGCGGGCAACCCGAGCGGCCTGGTCGCTGTTGTCCATCCGCAACTGGGAGTGGGCTACCGGTATACGGCCACGTTGAAAGCCGATCAGCAGGTGCAGTTCCGCGCCCTGAACAACTACACGTTCGAAACCGCCCGCGTCGATGCCGGAGGGTTCAACGAGGCGCTCGTGACGCGCTACTTCGCTTTCGGCTCGGCGACGGCCATCAGCCCCAAGCCATCGGCCACGAACAGCACCTCGACCACCATGACCCTGACGATAGCAGTGCCTCCGGGAACAGTCCCCGCAGGCGGCCTGACGGTTATTATCAACTCGCAGGATGTGTTGTTGGCATACCCCACGACGCAAACCAATCTCACGCGCGTAGGGGCCACCGATTCGGCCGCAGGATATTATCAGTACCAGGTAACCGCGGCCGGCACATATACCGTGACCTTCCGCAACCGCGTGAACACGGCCTCCACGCGCCAGAAGGCCATCACGCTTTCGGCAACCAATTTTACGGCTACCGCAAACATCAACTGATCCGGTTTCGCCGACACATGAAACTATGAAAGCCGCAACAATGCCCATGAGCTATCGAATAATTTACCAATAACCGCAAAAAACTATGAAACGTATCCTATTTCTTTTGCTCGGATTCCTGCCCATGGCGGCCTTCGGCCAGCACATGAGCGTGAAAACCAACCTGCTCTACGATGCCGCCACGACTATGAATTTAGGCGTAGAGGCGCGGCTGGGCGCACATTCGACGCTCGACGTGCCGGTGAGCTACAACCCGTGGACTTTCTCCGACCACGAGCAGTTCAAGATCCTGATGGCCCAGCCGGAGTACCGCTACTGGCTCTGCGAAGCCTTCAACGGCCATTTCTTCGGGGTGCATCTCCACGGCGGGCAGTTCAACATCAACCATGTCGATATGCCTTTCGGACTGTGGCCCGACCTCGAAGACCATAATTATCAGGGCGAGTTCTACGGTGCAGGCCTCTCGTGGGGCTACCAGTGGATACTCGGCAAACGCTGGGGGCTCGAATTTACGCTTGGCGGAGGGTATGCACGGGTCGATTACGACAAATACTCCTGCGTGGTCTGCGGCGAGAAGATAGAAAGCGGCCACGAAGATTACTGGGGCCTTACCAAAGTGGGTTTGAACCTGTCATTTATGATATTCTAAGATTATGAAAAAGCTAATTGTTTATACCGCGCTGTCATGTTGTGCCGCCGCGGCTTCGGCTCAGGCAATTCCAGACGGGCGCGTCGCCGCGCATGACGCGGCCGCCGCCTATGCGGACGGCAAAATTACGGTGTCGATGCAGTTGGACCCTGCCAGAGCAGACCTGCACCGCACCGAATCCATTGTGTTGACGCCGGTCATCAAGACTGCCGGCAAAGAGCAGGCGCTTACGCCGGTGGTTGTCAGCGGCCGCAACCGCATGAAGTCCGACCGCCGTGCCGCGCGTTTCCGCCGTGCGCTTCCCTACAACTCGGCATTGGCCCAGAAACCCGACGGCATGATCCCTTACAACGCTACCACAGCCTACGAACCGTGGATGGCCGGTGCAAGCCTCATACTGAAAGAGAACGTTTACGGTTGCGCCCTGAAACACATTTCCAGCGGTTCGGCCGCCCTGATGACGCTGCGCGGGACCGAACCTGTGAAGCCCTCGATAAAGCCTGCCGTGACCTACGTTGTCCCGGCCGTTGAGGCGGTCAAGAACCGCGACATGAACGGCACCGCATTCCTCGACTTCCCGGCAGGCAAGGCGGTTATTCTCGCGGACTTCCGCGACAACGCCGGCGAACTGAACAAGATCCGCACAATGGTCGAACGGCTCCGCGCGGACAAAGCCGTAACCACCGACTCGATAGTCCTGCGAGGTTATGCCTCGCCCGAAGGCAGTTACACCGTCAATATGTCGCTTTCTGAAAGGCGGGCCGCAGCTTTGAAAGATTATATGGTGGCCGCCTACGGCCTGCACGGAAGCCTTGTCCTGGCGGTCGGACTCGGCGAAGACTGGGACGGACTGGCGTCGCTGGTCGAAAGCTCTGATAAATCCTACAAACGGCAGGCGCTGGACATAATCCGGGGCACGGGCGTATTCGACGGCCGCGAGAAAAAACTGATGAACCTGCAAGGCGGCGTCCCGTACAGAGATATGCTTGCGGAAATGTTTCCAAGGTTGCGCCGTGTCGAATATCGCCTCGACTACACCGTCCGCGGCTTCAGTGTTGAGGAAGGCAAGGAGAAGATCCGCACCAATCCAGGCCAGATGAGCCTCAACGAAATGTTCCTGGTGGCCAACGCCTACCCAAAGGGCAGCGACAAATTCAAGCAGGTATTCGACATAGCTGTGCGCATATTCCCGGCCGATAAGGTGGCCAACATCAATGAGGCCGCCATGTTGCTCGAACGCGGCGATGCGGCCGCGGCCCGCCGTTATCTGGAGCCGTATGCTTCCGACCCGGCAGCCTGGAATAACCTCGGCGTGATGTATATGCTCGAAGGCGATTATGCGCAGGCCCGCACTTTCTTCGGCAAAGCCGCCGGGACGCCCGAAGCCGCCCTCAACCTCGACATGCTCCCAGGTCTGGAGGAATACGAAAAAGCGAAAGCAGCCTGGAGCGCATATTCGAAATAGTCATATGGCCATCCCGCTCCACTCATAACGACAGTACAGTCCCGGCAGTCACACGACCGCCGGGACTTGTATTATTCGGCAAATAAACAGCCGGGGGGAATGACGTCTCTTTACGGTTGCAGTGACATTGTGCATCCGGATCCGGATAATCGCAATAGCCTGGTTCGTAAACGAGCCAGGCTGTTTTGATTCGAATTCCGATTGGCGGTTGTCGGAATCATCGCCTTTGGTCTTGCCATGCCTCTGCCGAAGATCGTTGGGTGCTAACCAAAAAGAGGGTCTGGGGCATCAACCCGACACCGATCCGAGAGCCGGCGGGCTTGTTATGGCGGCCAAGGCGCGAAGGGGGAAAGCGAAGCCGACCGACGTTTCGTGATTTGGAACCACTTTTCGCACTTTGTCGGCCACTGGTTACAAGTTGGTTACGGCGGGGAGTTCTTCGCACCTTGTCGCAGCCCTTCGCACACAAATTGCGGCAAAGCGCGTTAAATCAAAGCGTTGCACCGGATTACGGCGTACGTCGCACAAATATAAGTATTTGATAAATAGCGGTATGCGATTTAAGACATTCGCCACCACAGAAAAATTTAGCACAAAAAAGAAGCGCCGACAGTCATTTGATTATCAGCGCTTTTCTGTTTAAATGCGATCACGCTGGGGTTTTTTCGACAGCTGATAATCAGCTTATTAATGATATTTAGGAGTGTTCTTAGGAGCGCTAAGAATTGAATTGCCATTCGGGTAATACCATGATGCGGATCGATAAAGAAATGAGAGATCTGATTACAGACTTTTGCAGGTCGCTTGTTGTAAATAACTATCAGCCTATAGCAGCATCTCCTGGTAATGGTATTTGTACTTTTGTACCTGTTGAGATTTAGCTCCGAAGCGAAATCACGCATTAAAAACAATATAACGTTAAGGTGGAAACCACATACGACATAAATATCATTGTAAATCAATATAAAAAACTCTACGAGGAGCTATTGCGCGAATAGCCTCGTATATGTTTGCTCTCGTAGGGGTATCCGGAGAACCCTACGATACGTTTCTGTCGATTAGTTACTCTGAACGGGTGCACTTGTTTAGCCCTCATCGGCAGGGATGGCTTATCACGCATAGCTTATGTAGGTATATTTCCCGGCCGGGATACTGAAAAGCCAATGTGGGTTAAGTGGATATTAGTCAATTACTTAAAAAATTAAAACGATGAAAACAAAATCAAATGAAAATCCCGCAGCGATGAATCAAAGCGGAGACTCGATGCAGCTAATAGGGTACGGCCCATGTAGTACATATCAAGTTGAACAAGCTGAGCGAGACGGAGAAGCAGATGGCGAATCTGCCGGCTATTTCGATGGCCAGGTGGATGGCTATATTGATGGTTTTAATCAGGGACAGGAAGACGCTATGCAAAAATTGTCCGATGATGTATCCCGTCATTCTTCGAAATATGATAATCCCAGTTTTGAGGTTCCCTATGTTGAGATTGATTGTTGTAATGCGTGCAACTTGGCATACATGAAAGGGTTTGCAACGAAATACGGGCCCGAATATAAGATAGGTTATAAGGACCTATTCCGCACCCAATACCGTGCCGGCCATTTTTCTGTAAGACCGCCGGAGGACGAACCCGGTTCCGGTTCTGGCGAGGGATGCAACTGTTCGTGCGAGGGATGCAACTGTTCGTGCGACGGATCTAATCTATCTGAAGAGGAGCAAAATGCTTTACTTCTGAGGAATATTTTTTCTGGAGATCCTGGCAGCCCGGTAAATAACGGAATAGAAATGCATGATATTGCCGAACGAATAGTGAGCACAACATGGGGTAAGATGATTCTCAGGTTATTTTCTGTCCGAAGAACGAGTCTAAGGATAATATGGGATCCCGAACTTGAGACACCGAGTACTTCAACAATAGAGGAAACCGTGGAAAACGGGAGGATTGTAAAAACTACCATAATAATCACGGTTAAAGATACCAACGATTACACATCTGTCGTATCGGAATTGTACAGATCGGCCGATGGTTTTATAACTTCAAACAGCCTGGGTTGCACAGAGATGGGCGTACGTATGTTTGAAAGTATTCTGGTGGCTAATTATATGATAGAACATACCTCTGCTAATGAATGGCGTATTGACAACGCAATGTCCACTCTTCTTGCCGAGATCGCAGACAAGTGCTGGGATATGAATAGTGTCGATCCTTATCTGTGGGAAATCGTTTGGAGAAACCTTAACGGGTCTCAAGGTGATTACGGAGATTACGGAGATTATGGGAATTCGTCTTCGGTTGAAGATCTTACAAAGTTTAATATCACGCTCCTAAGGATGGTTTATAACAGTTATTATAAACCCGTTTCCCCATACGATTACGGCTATGGGTATGGTGACTATGGCAATGATAACTACGGCAATGATAACTACAGCGGGGACTATGGGTCAGGATATAATGATCCATATGGCTATGGCTATGGCTATGGCTATGGCGATGGCCAGGATGGTTGCAATTGCGACTGCCAGGGATGCAACTGTGCGAATAATTAATAGTAAATAACAACTGAGACATTACGGAAATCAAAATGAATGATTTGCCTTGGAGAGATAGACCCTCTCGATTATGAAAAAGGTGCTCTCGGCGATTTTCGTAATGTCTCCTTTTTTATTACGCCATTTTTTAACGGTTCAAAACTAGTTTATTTTGACCATTATGTAGTTATGTAAATAAATGTATTACAGTGTATTAACTTCTGAATAGTGGCGC
Organism: Tidjanibacter sp.; assembly: GCA_031552235.1. Lineage (GTDB taxonomy): Bacteria > Bacteroidota > Bacteroidia > Bacteroidales > Rikenellaceae > WRDF01. Next base: position 17,834 of record JAVBMR010000027.1, read on the forward strand.
CTTGTGTACGGGTGGCTTTGTACCACGATTTAGCCCCGAGGAACCTGCGTCAAACTGCCCTGAAATGCATATAGGGCAAAACAAAAAGCTCCGTATTCGTCTTGAATACAGAGCTTTTCGCAATTTTGCCTTGTGCTTAAGTGATCCCGCTGGGGGCACTTGTGATCCAGCTGGAATCACGAATATATTGTTCTAATTATTTGCAAATCAGCGAATTAATTCAAGTCAAGCGGGAGGTGGGTTACGGTGTGGTCACAGGTTGGTTACAGCGTTCTGTCGCATCCTGTCGTACCGTCCCGGAGGCTGGTTACAACAGCGATTTAATACGGTTGCTGCCGCAGCCATATAGCCATAAACTGGTCGTAGACGATGTAACCGTCTGAGGTTTTATATACAAGTTCCTTGTCAACCAGTTTTTTGATCGCGGTTGTTATGCTGCTGGCAGCTTTCAATTTATACTTCGTGATAAAGTCGCCGGCAGTTATCTCCTTCACCCATCCTTCTTTGGCGATGGCTTTAATCAGCCTGACGCTATTGGTGGTGTAAGCGGACAGCAGAGTTTCATAGGCATATTCCGATTCCGAAACGATTTCCGAAATGGCGTAGTCGACCAAACCGGTATCAATCTTTTGGCTGTAGCCATACAATCTATTCAGAATGTTCTGGATATACCAGGTATGCCCCTCGAACTGATCGTATATGTATGAGAAGGTTTCTTCGCTCAAATCCCTTTTTTGGCCCCTAAAGAAACCCGATGCAAATGCGTAATATTCGTCCTTGTCGATCCGGTCGATGGAGACAATCTGGGTGCTCTGATAGAACGGGCGCTTGGCCGACAGGAACATTTCCTGCATGACGTGCTGCTTGCTGCCGGCAAAGACGAGATTCACGTTATTAAGGAACTGGATGCGCGAACGAAGCAGAGCCTCTACTCCGTTTTCCGGATACTCGGCGATCTGCTGGAATTCATCGATGGCGATATAACACCTTTTTTCCGACGACTGCAGGTAGTCGAATATCTCACCGAGTGTAGTTTGCTCCGTTGCCGGGGCAATGTCAATGGTTATTTTGGGAGTTCCGGTAAACTGATCGACAGTGAAAACCGGGCGGCAACTCTTTATAAACTTGGCGATCCGGTTCATCGCTTTTTGCGGTGTGGAATCGAGTTTACCGAGCACCGTGCTTGCAAGCAGTTGGACGAAGTCGCCGAGGTTCTGCGTGGAATAGATATCCATATAGAGCGTGACGATATCCGGCTCCTGCTCTTTCAGTTTATAAAAAACGTTCTTAATCAGCCCCGTCTTGCCCATACGCCTTGGAGCCACCAGCGTCAGATTGCGCCCGTTGTGAAGAGCGCCGATCATCATGCCAGTCTCCTGTTCGCGGTCACAGAAGTATTCCGGGCTATGGTATCCGGTAATAAGAAATGGATTATTCGGCTTCATTGTCTTTCGGATTTCACGTTACGTGTTTTACGTAACGCAAATTACGCAAAAATAAACGACATAATCAAATCTCATTATTCCCATTCTTTATACCATAATGGCTTTGGCCTCACCCGAACATTATTATGGACGAACATATAAATCTTGTTTAATGATATAATCCCAATTGATGTTTAAAACAAGTCTATTCTGGTTAACCAGATCCAATCCTAAATATTCACAAAATATGGGATGAATGATAAATTTACAACCATCAAAATCATCACCCTTCAATATTTCAAAGGTCTTATCGCTTGCATTAAAGCTAAATATATCACAAATTAACAATTTATGGGATTCCATCGTTTTTTTGGGAACTTCAATGCCAATAAAACCAATATCAAAGAGGAATTCAAGTTTCAGTTTAAAGTCTTTGATTTCACCACTGATGAAATCAAAGTTGATTGCGCCTAATTTATTCTCGAGTTCAGATCGGGACAGAGTTTGAGCTGAATTTTTGAAAATAAGCAAAATCGCTCTTATGTTGCGACAATAATTTTTAAATTCAGAAATAAACTCTTCGTTTATAATGTCAAATGTGGTTTCAGATATAATTTTACTTACAGCAAAATTGTCTATAACATGGTTCTTTTTCTTAAAGTCACGAGCGACTGCAATGAGTTTGGAATAATAAATTATAACTTCCCTGGGGCGCCCAAAAGTATGCCTTAATATATTAAGAAACGTGTCAATATCGTAATTTCTATTATTGAAAGTTATAGTAGTAGTCTGAGGTAATAATGATAAAACAGAATTTTTGTTAATTACAGAAAGAAGTCTGTCTTTTGCGGAGTCATTTTTTTTCGAGATGAATTCGTCAAATCGCAATTCTAATCGTTTTCGTAACATAATGGACAACTCTATTCCTGTCCATTTAATCTCTTGAAAAACTTCGATATATCGATAAGAATCTCTTTGGAGTTCTTTTATCTCGAAAAACCTGTCTTTAGGAACAGTAACACAGAGATTCATTTTTGCATAGATAACATCATTTCGTGGGTTTGATTTGATGTCCATTGTCAAATTTAAAAAGCCTTCTAAAAACCCAATTTCTATATTCCTTCTGAACTTTTTAAATTCCTCATCCTCAAGATTATTCGTATTTATTCTGAATTTCTCAAACATTGAGTCAAAGCCGTCAAAGGAGATAAAGAACAGCCTCTTACACTCTCCAATAATGGAATATACATTTTTCAAAACCACGTTAGAGAATACTCCTTTCAGAACATTTCCTCTTTGCAAAAATGTGTTTATATCATAGTGAAAACTTGCATCTTCGTTCCGACTTTCTTTTATTGACCTCTCGATATAATTGATTATTGATGAAATACACCATTGAAATGTCGAGTTATTTACCCTTGCATCATTTGTGTCGACTAATTGTCTCGCTTTACTTTTCTCAACTTTTTTGACTAAATTTTTTATAGATGTAATGTTTTTCTCTTGAGAGTCAGATAAGTTTCCGCTATCACTTTCGCTTATTAAAACTTTACAACATTCATAGATAAGTAAAATCTCCCATGCGAGTTTAAAAAATTCTGATACCCTAATTACTACGTCAAAATCTTTACGTAGCGACGCGGAAAATACAATGTTTATTAAATATTCTAGATTAATCTCATCAACATTAATTTCGATGTGATTTTTATATCTTTCGTTTTCTAGAAGATATAATAATGGGCCAAGGGTAGATTTTCCACTGCCTTTTCGGCCTAGGAAAAGATAATTTTTTTGGGCTCTCAAATCATTAAAAGAGCGAGTTTTGACATATAGTTCCTTGGTTTGCCCGATGAACGACTTACTTATATTGTCTTGCTTGGTTTCGTGAAATAATAGTTTTTGCAATTGTTCTTCATAATCCCTCTTTACAGATTCGGAATTAATTGATTTTATAGCAGATATTTCACTGCAAATCTGTCTAAAGTGTGAATCATAAGTTGTTTCAATACTATTTATTAATTTCTCCCCAACAAATTGAAGTGTCGTAAAATCCAGCCAATTATATAATTTAATGGCTTGGGGACATGACTCTTTGTCATTTCGGGAAAAAACGATAGGAATAAAACAGAAAGTGGATTGAGAATTAATGTATTCGAAATCATTTTGTTTATTAGTCCTATCTTTTTCTAGTCTCTTTAGTATTTCTTGAAACTCGACATAAACCCCAGAATCTGTAATTCTATCGTCAGCTTTTCTCTTATATCCAGGGGTCAGCAAAACTATAATTGCTTCCACTTCCTTTATGCAATCCATAAACCGGCTGAAGTCCTTTCCAATTTGCAATTTTCTGTCCCAAAGAAACTCAATGGAATTATTTGACACCTTAGTCAAATAATTAATCATTTTTTCTATAGTATCATGATCACAATCGTCTCTATTGTAGGAAATAAAGCATCTCTGTTTCTCTGCCATTCGCTTACTTATCATATCTATAATTTATTAATTGGGACAGATAGCACAATCATCTTGCAATCAAGAACATGACTATTAATGTGGTTATGATTGAGATTCCATAAAAAAGGATTAGGGTTTTCGAGAATATCCCATCTAGCCATGTTCTTCCCTTTTTGCAATGCACAGATGCGTTCATATTGAAATCTATTTGGTCCTCGGTTTTGGCAGAAACTTCCGAATATAGACCCCTATATTGTCGTTCTTGTGCGATATAGAATCCATCCAGTACCCAGAAAACAGGTATCACTATGTAAGATATCAAGACATAATCAATATTTGCGTCTTTTGCTGCAAGCGCAAATAGAGCTGCAACCAGAGTTATGGCCCACCCTTTGATTAAAAAGGAATTTGAATTCATTCTGGTGATTACGTTTTGGATAAATTCTAAATGTTTTAACTTTTTTTCCATAATTGAAAAAATTATCCATGGATAAATTCTGATCGTTCAATGGGTTTGATTTCGTATAATACATCCAGTGCGTCTTCTGCATTTTTTGCACCTTTTTTTCCCCATTGCATAAGAGTACCTATACTAATATCAGTCAAATGAGATAAGTCCATATCGTATGAGATTCTTAAATCCTCATTTAAGCTTTCATAGCCGACTTTCCCCCCTTTGGAAAAATATTTTGTATCGTGAATATATCTGCGACCAGGGATTTTTTTCCGAATAATTTGCGTGGCAGCTATTTCTGAATATATCCACGGAGATTTTGTTTTTTTCTCGTTTATTGCTTCCGACGTATTTATTGAATTCGGCGTATTGAGAAAAAATAAACACTCTGTTTTATCAATCATCATAGTTAGAGCAGTGGCAAGCATCATATGAATATGACTTGTGGAAGAATTTCTTTTTTTATAACTATAATAGCCATCGATTTGCAAACAATATTCTTCATCTATAACTTTCAAGAGATCGTCAGCGTACTTCCATATACAGGAATCAATAAATGACCTTATACCGAAAGTATCAAACAGCCAGCCCGCAAGAGTAATTGCCTGTTTTTCATCGCTATGTGAATGAGAAATAAATATATGAGTTTCAATTTGAGGGAACCAATTCTCCTGCATAAAAGAACCGTTCAAAGTGCCATCAATACTCATAAATTGGCTTAGTTTACCAATCATAGATTCTTTGTTTTTTGTGTAAAGGCTCAAACCCTTTTCATAGAAATCTTGATTGTTCCAATTAAGCACCAAATTAAATCCTCTATACATAATTGACAGTTATATGCTTACAAACATAATATAAATTCTTGAATTACGGATTTTTATCTTGATTTTCTATCCCCCAAAGTTAAGTGATAACCCCCAATATAATTGTCACTATCTCTCAAGCCATTTTGATTTTGCGAACCGGAAAAATGATTTACAGAGTATTCACTTTCAGAAAGCAGCAAATAAGCTATATGGCGATATCAAAGTCCATTAGCCTTATCAAATAATCTCCAGTTCTCTGATCCGATCACGTATTTGCTGCCGATCGCTATGTAGTTTTTGAAGGTCATATGGCGGCTGCTCGCCGGCGAGGACATGTTCATAGGACTTGATGACCTGGTAATCGGTGGCTGAAAGCTCGTCCTGGAGGCGGGCAATCTCGGCGTCGATCTTTTCGGGGCTGTTTTCGACGATCTCCCAGCGCAGGGATATCCCCTCGGCCGACTCCCGGTAAGCGGGAACGGCGGCCTGGAACTCCCCGACAGAAGGCTTTTCGGCGCTGTCATCATAGGACCGGAATCCGTCGGCCGTGATCTGCGCGATCAGATCCGTGTCTTCGGATGCGGCGCAGGTTGTTACCAGCATCCCATTTGTCAATTTTGCGTATGTTTTCATTTTAATAGCTCCACATTTTTGAAGTTAAAAATACGATGAAGGTAAATCCGCAGTCGTTGGCGCTCGAATCGTCGGCGATCCACACATCGAAATAGGACGATGTGCGGGCCATCGTACAGCCATAGCATCCGTAATTGCCGGCGGTGCTGGGGCCGTTGGGCATGATGAGCACATTGTAATCGTTGGCGCTGTAGAGGTACGAGGTGTTCGAAAAAGTAATCCGGTAACGGCCAACAGCAGTACGGGAACTGGTAATGTAGCCGCCCATGAACGAAAGTACCCAACTGCGCTGGAGCGCCCCCGCCGAGCTGACCGTCCCTGCGGCGCAGAGGCCGGCGAACACGTTGCTGGAGCGCAGCACGTCGTACTCGCCGCCCACGAATATCCCCCCGCTCTCCAGGTGGATGGCGTTCATTTTATCCGACGTGGCAGCCGTGCCCTGCGTGCCGCTCATGGCGATGTAGATGCCGGTCTTGTATTTTTTTGTTTCCGAGTTGGCGTAGGTTTGCAGGATGCAGTTCTGGGCGATGGTTTCGGGCTGGCTCCAGGGCAGCACGGGCACGGATATGCCGCTGCCCTCGCTGCCCTGATGCAGAATGCCTTTGAAAATGGAGAAGTTGATGCCCGTCTGCTTGATCTGGAATCCCGCGCCCTGCCCCATGTAGACCGGGTCGCTGGTGGTCTTGATCTCCACGACGGGCGTGGTCGGCGAGGCGGCTGTGTAGAAGGCCATCGAATTCTTGGACGCCGTGATTTCGACACGCTGTCCGGAGGCTGCCGTCGTCAGATTCCTCACGCCGAGATTCTCGATGTAGGCGAGCTGCGCCAGCAGCAGGTCGGTGGCCACCGACGAGAACTGCGCCCCGAAAGACTCCCAGTTCGCTGCGTTCCACGCTGCGGATGCGGCATTCGTGCCGTTGTAGATGTAGTAAATGCCGCCGTACAGCACTACGTCCCGGCGCAGGGTGTTGTTATAATAGACGGCCGAGGCCGAGGCCGAGAACGCGCCCCGGTACACGATGCCCGGCCCGGCAGTCCCCGCCGATCCGGTATCGCCCTTATCTCCTTTATCACCCTTGTCGCCGGCAAACTGCGCCCATGTGTAAGCAGCATACCCGGTCGGGGCTGTCGCCGAATCGGTGACGGCTACTCCGATATATTTCGAAGGCACAGTGGTCATCGGGTTGCCGTTGGCATTGGCTGAATAACGGATATGGATGTAGGACGATGTGCCGGGAACGCCATCGCTGCCCGCTTTGCCCTCGATACGCGACCAGGCGTAGGCCGTGTAGCTCGTAGGGGCCGTGGCTGACGTGGTCACGGCGATGCCGATGTAAGCATTGGGTGTGGTGGTCATGGGGTTGCCGTTCGCAGCGGCTGAGTAGCGGACGTGCAGGTACGAGGAGGTTCCGGGTACGCCCGGCTCTCCTTTCTCTCCCTGCTCGGCGGTGTGAACGGTGATTTGCCCTCTTCCTATGATTGCCATAATGATGCGTTTAAGGTTAATAAATGATCGGCACATCGCTACTTGTCAATCTCGACGGTGAAGGTGGCCGCCACCGACACCTCGTCGCGCGTGACGGTGATTGAGCGCCCGGTCTTGACGCCGGACGAGCCCCACGCGGTGTCGAGCACGCCGAGCTTGTTGAACTTGCGCCAGCGGCAGGTCGCGCCCGTGAAGAAGCTGTCCGGCAGCAGCGCCCCATTCTGCCAGCAGTTGGCCGTGAGGGTGGTCGAGGTGAGGCCGGATGTGAGCGTCGTGCCCTGCGGGGTGGTGATTTCCACCTGGTAGGGGTCGGACATATCGGCGAAGGAGATGATGTCAGCCACCGTCGTGTTGTACGTGCCGCTGGCCGGGTCGTTGTCGCGGATCTCGCACTTGAAGCTCTCGAAGTTTAGCACGGCCGCTTCGGGGATGGTAATCTCGTTGGTCGTGTAGCCCGTGATGCCCTGGGCGTTGGTTGAAGTGATCTCCGTCCAGACTCCGCTGCCGAGCCTGTACCACTTGTAGGTCACGAGGGTGTTGTCGATGGTGGAGCCGCGCCACATATCGCAATGGGCCTTGAGCGTGGTCACGTTGTCGTTCTTGAACACCGTGCCCAACGGGGCATAGGCGATGGCGCAGATGAGCTGGCCGGCGTTCTCGGTTTTGGTGTAGGTGATCACCGCCTTCGCCTTTGTTTCGGCTGTGGAGTCAGGATCGACGTAAACGACCTCGCACTCCACCTGCATCTGCGCGTAGGAGGCCATGTTGTTTTTGATCGTCAGGGCGTAGGGCGCGGTGGTCGCCGCCGTCGCCCCGTAGGTGGTGAGCGTGGCGCTGCCGTTGATCTTCCACGTCGGCGGCCCCTTGAGCCGGGCGACCTGGTTGGTCGACACGCCCGTCACGTACACCTCCGGCGTAATGACGAGGTACGGGCTTGCCGTCCAGTTAGGCGTATAGGTGGAGTTTTCCTTGTTGAAAATCTGCGTGGCGGCGACGTTGCTGCCCAGGTACAGGTTGATCGACTTGCCGTCCGATAGATCCACTATCGTGATCTGGCCTCTTGAAATGACTGCCATAGCGTTTTTATTTTTAGATTTGTAGTGTAAATGCTTTCGGTTATGAAAAATGCCGTGTTGCTTCTGAAAAGCCTCGCGGGGATGGCGTTCCTCTTCTGTGTGATGTGGGCCGCGCTGTTCCTGCCCCTGAAAACACCCGCATTCCCACTTTTGTGGGCGAGCTATCCGCAGGCGTGGATCTACCTCGCCGCGTTTTTCATCCCCGTGATCATCATCACGGTTTATATCTTCGTGCGCGACACGTCCCTGCTGCAAAGCCGCCTCGCCGTTGGCCCCGTCGCCGAGAGCCGTCCCTGGCAGAAAGTCACCCAATCCATCGCCAGCCTGCTGTTCATCGCCATATATATCGTCTCGTCCCTCGACTACGGCCACCTGTGGTCGCGCGTCCCCCTGTGGGTGTCTTATGCCCCGGCTGGGATGGTTTTCCTTTCGATGATGTTCATATTTAAGGTCTTTCGTGAAAACTCTTTTTTGAGCGCCCGGATCGAAGTGCAACAGGGACAGAAGCTCGTCTCGACCGGGCTGTACGGCGTCGTCCGCCACCCGATGTACGCCGGGGCCTCGGTCATGCTGCTCTTCACGCCCCTGGCGCTGGGCTCGTGGTGGGGGCTGCTTCCCGCCGCGCTCGGCGTGCTGACCGTCGTGCTGCGGGCCATCGACGAGGAGCGCGACCTGAAGGCCAACCTCGAAGGGTACGCCGAATATTGCCGCAAAGTCCGGTGGCGCATCATTCCTTTCATTTTTTAGGGTATCCGCACTTCACACGAGAACACGGCCCGGCGGTAGACGTCCGAGGCGGTGACGGTGATCTGGCTACCCATTCCCCGGTGCAGCTCGTTCCACACGGTGTCGCCGGCCGGGTTGTCCGACAGGCGCATCCAGTCGAAGGCGTTGTAAGGCACTTTGTTCGTGATGTCGTGACTGCCTTTGAACACGGTGGCCGTGAGCGTGGTCACCATCTCGCCGTTAAGGAATTGGTTGCCGTTGGAGGAGTCGACGGTCACCAGATAGGCCGCGTCGCCGTTGCGGACTTTAGCTATGGTAATCATATCATAGTAGACGCCCGACACGATGTAGCGCAATGTGAGCGTCGAGCGCCCCTGCCAGATTTCGGCATCCGGCGTGAGGACGTAGGTCAAAACGTGCTGCGTGTCGAGCGTAACCCACTCCGTGCCGTTCTTGTATTGCCATTGCCGCGTTCCGGGGGCCGATGTGAAGCCCTGCTCTTTGGCCGTAATGATGATCTGGTCGGGTGTCACCCGGTCGGTTTCATCGTAATGGAACACCTGCTCGCCGGATACCGACACGGCCCCGACGACCCAATCCTCGCCCGTCTGCGGGTCGCGCTGCACGAGCCGCCCGCAAATGTAGGCGTTCTCCAGCAGCGCCCCGTAGCCTTGCAGTTGCCCGAAGGTCGGGTGGTTGATCTCGGAGAGGTTGCCGATCTGCACCTTGATATTGCGCACATCGATATTCTCGCCGGTGACCTTGTCGCTCACGCGCAGATACTTATTCAGGCCGTCCATGTAGATGGATCCCTGCCGATGCTCGTCCGACTTGTTGCCCTGACGGGCCAGCGTCATGAAGCGCTGCGGCGGTATGCCGTTCAGGGCGACGCAGTAGAAGCTGGTTTGGTTGATCACGCCCGTGACCTCGAAATATGCCGTACGGAAGCCGGCGGGATTCCCCTCGGCATTCTCCGTATAGAAAATCCCGCGCAGGATATCTTTGAATTGGAAATTGATCGTAGTTTCGCCCTCTTTGGCTTTCAACTCCACGCCGAAGATGCCCTCCTCGTCCTCCCACACGTCATCGACCACCCCGCCGTCGGTCACCCAGAATTCGTTGCCGGTGGCGGTGATGCGGTTGTACTTCAACTCCGGGACTTCGAGGTACTCGTCCACCTGGAGGTTCTTCACGCGGGTGTTGCCCTCCACCCGCAGGTCGCCGGTGATCGTGCCGCCGGCCTTGTCGAGCTTCTTCTCCAGCTCCCCCGGCAGGCCCGTGACCTCCTCGATGGCGTGCGTGTGCTTGGGCGTGCCGATCACGCCCTTCAACTCCTTGCCCGACAGCCGCATCGTGGTATCGGGGTTGCCGGAGTCGACCGCGAACTGGAAATCGTCGAATTTATCGACCAGCCCCTTCGCGTCCTGTAAATCTTTTATACGTACTCCTGCCATATTTTTGATTATTCGCGTGAAAATAAGCCGAGATGAATTATCTTTACTGAAACTTTGTTGCAATTGAGTATTCTGCGAGATTGTATTTTCCAGGGACAGGGAGGAGATTGCTTAACTTTAGAGAAACTATATTACATATCACTTCATAAGACATCAGGATGGATAATTCAATTAAAATCGGCAAAAAACAATTCGCCAGGTCAAAAGGAAAAGATGAGCTATGGTTGCAGGATATCATTTGTGCGAATCCGGAAAAATTGGGTCTCGGAAATGATATCGAAGTGGTAAGGAGAGAAAAAAAACAGTATACGAGCGGTAAATTGGATATACTCTTACGGGATTCTGTTAACAATACCCTTTACGAAACAGAGGTGATGCTTGGCGAAACCGACCCTTCTCATATTATCCGGACCATTGAATACTGGGATAATGAAAGGCGTGTGTATCCGCAAAGGCAGCATTTTGCTGTTCTGATAGCCGAATCTTTCAGCCGGCGGTATTTTAATGTTATCCAACTGTTGAGCCAGACCATTCCAATGATTGCCATACAGGCTGATCTGATAGAGACAGAAGACGGTTTGATTCTTAACTTTACGAAGATCATGGATATGTATGTCCCACAAGAAGAAGAGGAGTCGCCCGAAACAAATATTGCGCAATGGGAGAAAAAAGGGAAATGGGTTATTGATGCTGTAAATGCATTTGAGGAAGTCCTTGTTGAAAAATACGATAAATCCTCAATAACTATAACCTATACCCAAAGTTACGGGAGAATAAACATTAATGGAAAATCTCAGTATTTCTTTCATAAAAGGAACTCTCCGAATGTTTATATAGAGTTTTATGTCAAAGATGAAGAGAAGAAATCCTTGATTGAAAAACTACTGACAGACAATAATGTAGATTATAATTACAATAATTACAAGGCATTTACCTTTGCAACAAATAAAGCCTTCATTCAAAAGCATAAAAATCTGTTTCAGGAAATACACGAAATAAAAGAGCGAGAAATGCCTATTGATGATGAATAATTGCAATGCACAATAAATGTAGACATTATGAGTTTTTTCGAGATAATAGGACGCCAAATATATAAGTGCAAAGAAGCTCTATATGAAGATAAGTACCGAGCCGAACTATCTTCTATACTTATGTCTAAGTTTGGGGAAGGACCATACAATGAGCATGATCTTGTACGAGAGATAGTTGTAGAAAGCTATAATTATTTCTGTCGAAAATTTGTTGAATTATGTCAAAATGAAGACAGTGTATGTTTCTACCAATTTATTCTATGGCAACATGAGGAAGCAAGTGATATCGCAGTGTTGGCAAAAAACACAGACTTCAATGAAAACATAGATAGAGCTTATGTTGCCATTTATCGGAGAATCCTTAAATGGATATTAGAAGAGGGTTGCTGCATTAAATTGAACTCGGGAATGAAAGCTGTGTCTGTGGATTTAGAACGAAGTAGGCAACTATCAGTCTTGAGTGAACTTTATTTCTTAGGCTCTATGATATTTGAATGTTCTGATATATATGCAGAACAAGATATGATTGAAGATGTTGTCGAAGTGATTTTTGATGAGGAGAAAAAGTACAAGTTCAACCACAAGCATCATTATGATTATGTTATCCAATCATTAAATAAAGAATATCAAGCACAATCTACGAAGACCGTTGTTGATGAAAATGGGATGAATGATTTATTTAAAGCAATTAATGATTGTTTTGGAATGGAGTATGGTGTATTAACAACGGTTATAAAAAAGATACATGAAGAACTTGGGGGGCAATATGTTCCTTTTGAATGGAATAATCTTCCAATCAATGCTCAACGTCTGTTTAGAGTCGATTATGAAACCGTAAAGAACTTATTCTTAGGACTAACTTTGGATAAGGATAATAAGATTCCTATAAATATTCTCGCCTGTAAACCAAATGCGATGGAAAGATACATATATCGCCCCATTCTAATATGGAACATAGATGGAGTTGATTACGCAATAGTGGGTGTAAACGGCATAAAAGAAACTATTATGCAATTGGTAACAAACTGTATTCCTTGGGGAAAAGCACCAAAAGAATGGATTGAAAATAAATGTTTCAAGAAATATGTCCACACTAAAGAGGACCAACATGACAAATGGTTAGATGATGAAGTCGAAAAACAATTAAAATCAGAAAATCTTACTTTTTACAGAAATATTACAGGAATAAGCACTCCCCATGGAAGCATGAACTTAACAACAATAGGAGTTGGAGAGATTGATTTTCTGATAATCGACCATAATTCCAAAACCATATACATTGTCGATTGTAAGCATTTGCAAGGAAGATATGATATGGTGAATCAAAAAAACGATTATACTAACTTTGTAAGTGACAAGGGTTATAATAACCAATTAAAACGAAAAGTTGAATTCGCAGTAAATAATTTAGCTGAATTATCATACCATAATCAAATTCATAATGGTGCGACACAACCTAATATGAGAGACTATGACGTAATTGGCTTTTTCATTATTAATACGCCGACTTTCTATATGCATAATTCTGATTATCGCATTTACTTAGTATCGGACTTCTTAGAATATATGTTAGGAAGAAAAAAGGACCCTGAACTTATCGTGAATATAAGCACTGAAGCGGATGAGCGAATAATGAAAATAAATTATCCCTATTTTCGGAAACCTACCTATATCCTTCCTAATATATTGAATATTGAATAGTAATGCCCTAAATTATATATACTTCGTGCCATGACTATGTATAGTTTAAATAATTTATTCGCTTCGTCATTCTTTTTTTGAATGTCATTTTAAGCGGAAGGATTTTCTTATGATTACCCTCCCAAAATATCGGTTTTGAAATTCTCCTTGCCCAGCGCGTAAACCAGATCTCGGCCTTTGGCCCGCAGCTCACCGGACATGGTAATGTTCACGTTGGCCGTGCCGCCGCCGGCGGTCATCATCTCCTTGAGCCTCGACAGCGGGGCGATGACTTCCGGGTCGACGCGGGAGTTGGGGTTGTCGCCGACCATCGCGTAGGTCGGCCCGAAGACCAATCCGCCCTTCGCCAACTTCGGGGCGTTCTCTTTCGCGTTTTTGTTGATCAGCGCCGTCATGACCGCTGCCGCAGCCACCATAGCCGCGCCGACGGCAATGGCCGCCCACGGG
>JAVBMR010000026.1:0-71936 GCA_031552235.1 Tidjanibacter sp.
GGTACGACAACCTTTGGAGCATGGCGAATACTGTGGTGGACCTCAATACCACCAAGCCGGTGAAGACTGTCTACGACCCCAGCCCCGTGGGATTCATTATGCCTCCGAGCGGCGCGTGGACAGGGTTTACATCGGATGGAACTAATGTTGTATCCGGCGTTCCTGCCAATTGCAATGTCAGCGGATCTTGGAACAAAGGCTGGAACTTCCACCTTAGCCTGAACGGCGCCGGCGGAACGACATTTTATCCTGCTATGGGCTACCGTAACTACCGGAATGAGTTTCTCAGCGGCGTTGGCAGCTACGGCTACTACTGGGCTGCTACCCCGATCTCGAATGTTGGCTTCACCCGCGCCCTGACCTTCTACAACACTGCCATCAACCCGCAGAACCAGTTCCATCGCTCCGCCGGCTGCGCCGTCCGCAGCGTCAAGGAATAATAAAGTGCGTTAACATTGCCTCGCGGAGCCTGACCCCTCCGCAGGGCGCTAAAAACAACAAAAAAAGAAAAACGCGAAACACAATGAATAGAATCATGTCAATCACACGAAAGAGCCTCGGGCGCGCCGCGATAGCGGCCGCCTTCCTGGCCGGAATCCCGCTCGCCGCCAGCGCCCAGATAGCCGTGCGGCAGGATGTAAAAACCTACGAAGTGCCCACGGAAAACCAGCGCCCGGCCGAAACCGCGGCCGAGAAGCAGGGCAACTCGCCACACTTCGCGGTGAAAACAAACGTGCTGTCGGATGCCACCCTGAGCCCGAGCCTCGCGTTCGAACTGGGGCTCGGCCCGAAAAGCTCGCTTGACCTCTACGGCGCCTACAATAACTGGACCTTCAGCGACAACAAAAAGTGGAAGCACTGGATCGCTCAGCCCGGCATTCGCTGGTGGACATGCGAGCGCTTCGACGGATCGTTCTTCGGGGTACACCTACACGGCGGCGAATTCAACGTCGGCGGCGTGGGGCCGTTCAAGACCCTGAAAGAGAACCGCTACGAGGGCTGGTTCGTGGGCGGCGGCGTGAGCTACGGATACCAATGGACGCTCTCGAACCGATTCTCGCTCGAAGCCGAGATAGGGGCCGGATACGCCCGCATGTGGTATGACAAGTTCGGCTGCGCCGAATGCGCACCCAAGATCGGAGAAGGCACCTACAACTACTTCGGGCCCACCAAAGCCATCCTGAACCTCGTTTTCTTCCTGCGTTAAACCATTAGAATAATCGAACCGACATGAAAAAACACACCATATACCGATTCCTGCCCTGCCTGCTGGCGTTTGCCGCGATGTTCGTGGCTGTGCAGGCCGATGCCAAAGCCAAAGAACCGCACGACCCATATGAAGGAGGCATAGCCGTCGACATCAAACCATGTACGCTCGACGACGGTCAGGTAATGCTCCGTGCGATGATAGACTTCACGGTGCTCGACCTCGACAACAAGCAGATGGTAACCCTCGTCCCGGTAATGCGTTCGCTCGACGGCCGTTACAGGATAGCGTTCGACCCAATCGTGATATCAGGCTCCCGCAGGGCCAGGCTGGAACGCCGCTCGGACTATTTCGGCGACGAAGTGACTGTCGATCCGGCATCGGTCAATTTTGTCACGATGTCGCGCAAACAGAAAGAAAATCAGGTCGAGGTGGAATACGCCCTGCCGTTCCAGAAATGGATGCGCTACTCACGCATGGTAGTGACCGAGCAGACCTCGGCCTGCGCCAACCTCTACATGCTTTACGCCGACGGACAGGACCGCAAGATATACGCGGGCGACCCGTACAGCTTCCCAGCCCCCTACGCGCCTACCTATGCCGTAAATTACATGGCCCCGCCCAAGGAAGAGGTCAAGATACAGGACGAAACCTACTCGGCGCAGCTCAAGTTCCAGTCGGGGCGTTCGAACCTGCTGAAGGATTTCGGCAATAACGCCGCCGTACTCGCCGAGGTCGACAACATCGTCGCCCGCATCAAGAGCGACTCGCTGCTTACGATCCGTGCCATCAAGGTGCATGGCTACGCGTCGCCCGAAGGGACGGCCAGCGGCAACCTGCGCCTCTCGCAGGAACGCGCACAGGCTTTCGTGGGCTACCTCCACTGGAAAAACGACTTCCGTGCCGCCGACCGCATGATAACGGCTGTAGGGGAGGGCGAAGACTGGAACGGCCTGCGCAAGAGCATCCTGGAATCGGGTCTGGCCGACAAGGATAAGGTTATAGACGCCATAGACAATATATCCAACGCGGACCGCCGCAAAGTAGCGATAAAGGCCCTCTCGGGTGGCCGTACCTACAAAACGATGCTCGAAGAGTACTATCCGCCGCTGCGCCGCAACGAGTACACGATATCCTACGAAGTGCGCGGGTTCAATGCGCAGGAGGCGGCCGCCCTGCTCGGTACGCGTCCGCAGTTGCTGAGCCTTTCGGAAATGTTCATGGCCGCGGAGTTGTACGACCGCAGCAGCAAGGAATTCAAGAACGTGTTCGACATAGCCGCGAGGATGTATCCCAATTCGCAGGTGGCCCAGTTCAACGTGGCGGCCATGGAGATCGAAAACGGTTCTTACGATACAGCCATCGCCCGCCTGAACGGCATTGACACCCCCGAAGCGCAGAACAACCTCGGCGTAGCCATGTGGCACAAGGGCGAGTATGAAAAATCGCTCGAACAACTGAGAAAGGCCGCCGATACGGGATTGGATATCGCCGTGAAGAACCTTGCGGAATACCAGAAATGGTATGACGACCGTGACGAATAGGCCGTAGCCGCGGCATCGACCCGCGCCCTGCCGCACCCCCGCGTGACATCGCAAAAGCGTTGCCCGCGAGCCTGAAAGCTCGCGGGCAACGCTTTTTAACACATTCTGCTACTTTACCGGAAACGATTGGCGTGAAATATGTATTGTGTATGGGCAGGAGTGGGTTTGAGCCGGACTGAAATAGCGTTAAAACGCAGTAAGTTCTGTTTAGTCTTAAATGTGCCTCATTTGGTTCGCGGTGTCCGGCCAGGGAGTGAGTCTTGTAATATCGTTGTTGTGAGTCGATTAACAGTGGCAGAGTTTTTGTAATTTAAAAAACAGGCTCCATTTTCGATACTGAATTTTCGGGCTGGTTTAAAAATTGCATGCTATTTGAATATTAATCGACAATTAAATCAATAATGTATACCTGCGGGAGGGGGAACAACCGGGAAGTTGAGAAATTATTCAGGACAGTGGCAGGTCGAAGCGACGTTCGACATTGCCGGACTTCCAAGTCATACGTAAGACTATTACAACACAGCAAGATAGGATGACCGTAAGATCGAATAAAAGTATCTGATATTATTTATTATTTTTTAATAGCATGCCGCCCGGGCCATTATGAATGCCAGGCCCACGGGAGGTGTATTTAAGAACCTGTTGAAATTATCTATGAAAAAAGCTCAGTTTAATCGTGTGTCCGGCACGCGTTCCCTTCCCGCACTTATGTATCCGCAAAATATCGGAATAATTACAAAGGGAGTATTCCCTGATAATATAACCTATCTAATAAACTATTAACTTTATGGAAAAGAAAGGGAATTTGAAAGGCTCCATCTTCGACAGGTCAAGGGAGCAGTTGGGCAGCGTATCGTTTACAAGGAATGAATTTATGAAAGACGGCAAACCGGAGATCAGCAAGGAGCAGGAAAGAAGGCAGCGCCAGGAAGAGGAGTACCGCCGCTCCAGCGAACTGGAATGGAAAAAAAATCACTTTGGACGTTAATACTTGTGCTGGTTGACTTTCATCAAGCCCCGGGAAATACCCGGGGCTTGATGCGTTTAGGCGGAAGTTAATCCAGTATCTCGTATTCGTACATCACGAAGTCGTTTGCCGACAGCAGTTCGATTTCCAGCGTTCCATCGCGGCCGGCACGTTTCGTGGCTGGTTTGCCGTTCCCCGCTACCGGCTGTAGTTTTACTTTCGCGCCTTCAAGCAGCCATGTCCGGACGGCGCCCCTTTTATCCGGGTTATCCTCCCGGAAGAAGATAAAGTAGCCGCGGCAGTCCTTTATCGACTGGAAGCCTGTCCACGACCTCCCCGATGGTTCGTCGCCTATGGGCAGAATGGTCCCGGTGTGGAAATTGTGCCGGATGGCTTTGTATCTGCCGATAAGTTCGCCTATGCCGAGCGCTTCTTCCGGCAGGCCGCTGCCCTCGAACCACGCGAGCGGTTGCCCGGCCATGGTCGCGGCGAACAGGTACTCGAAAGAATAGTTCGCCGGGGCGAAGGGGTCACTCCCATACTTATCCGCATTGCGCCACTTGTTCAGGAACTCGATCTGGAGTTTCTCGGCCGGGACGTATTTCGACAGCTGCCACAGGTTGCGCAGCGTCCAGTAGGGGTAGTAGTTTACCCAGTCGGTATAGCGGTTTTCGAGGAAAATATTGCCGTATTCGTTGAACATGTGGTAGCCTGCCCGGCGCCCGGCCGTGGCGTCGAGATTGAAAACCACGGCGTTGTCCGTCGCTTCGAGCACGCGGTCGAACAGTTTGCGCAGGTTGATCTCGGATTGTTTTGTCGGGATGCCCAATCCGTCGATCTTGAATGTCCGAATGCCGTATTCGCGGTACAGGTTGATCATGGCCTGCGCGTCCTTCTCCCAATCGGCATAGTCGTCCTGCACGCTCGGATTGAACCACAGGCATATCTCGACGCCCAATTCCTTGCCGCGCTTCACAATCGGGTGCAGCCCGTCGGGGTATTTCACGGGGTCGGGACGCCAGTAATCGGGGTTCTCCCAGATGTTGTTGAACGACCCGCGGCTGACCGAGTTGGGGCTTTTGCCCACCTGCCATCCGTCGTCTATCTGGAAGTGCGTAACGCCCAGTTGTGCCGCGCGTTCGACCTCTATAAGGCTGAATCTTTCATTCACTTTCGAATCTTGGCTGCGGTCGCCCCAGGTGTTCATCATGACCATCTCGTCGCGGTCGGGCATGAGTTTGCGGAGGTTCTTCTGGTATGAACGCAGGGCCGAGAGTTGCTCCAGCTCGCTTCCGCCCGAAACCCCGATGACGCAGCCGTAGGCCCTGCGCCATTCGCCTGCGCGGATGTCCTGTCCGGTCATGCCAAGGCCCGTGACGGCGAAATGCCCGAACTCCGCCGTGAAGTCGTGGCCGCCGTATGCCAGTTGGACGCTCGAACACGGCGCTTCTTTCAGGAAGAAAATGCCCCTGCAGTTCTCCGCGTTGCGGGCGAAAAGCAGGTTGCCGCGGTATGTGTTCCTGCGGTAGGGGATGACGTCGGTCTCGAAGACGAGGTTGTTGTTGCGGTCGGTCACGTCGTAGAATTCGACCGTCCTCACCTGCCAGTGTTGTCCCGCGGCCTTGAACTGGTCGAGTATGGCGTCGGCCTGCACCGAGGACATATCTTCCGTGAACTCGATGTTTTTCAGATCGCCGGCGTTGGCCGTTTTGCCCGTCTGGACAATGTCTGAATTTCCTTTCAGCCATGTGTCGCAGGCGATGGCCGGGGAGTTGCCGTACACGCGGAACACCCGGCGGATGTCGAGGCCGCCCAGAGTAAAGGCCACAGTCGTTTCGAGGTATGCGGGATGGATAGCCGTTTCGGGGACTTCCCGCGAGGAATATGATGGTGCGGCGGCTTTGCCAGTGTCTTTAGAGATGCTGAGGTCAGGCGATTTCAGTCCGTTGCGCCACGTATGCCCCGACGCCTTGTCGATCAGGCTGTATGTTATCAGATTGCCGTTATTCCACACAAACCTGCGCTCGATAAGCTGGTTGCCTACATAGAGCGTGTCGTTCTCCAGGCGGCTGTAACAGCCGTCCTGCGCCGCCGCCGGCAGGAAAAGTACGGCGGTTAAAAGGGATAGTAATATGCGTTTCATATCGCGTTGTTGAGCTGGCACATTCTCTTCCATGATTGCCCGGGGCCTTTATGTACCCCGGACACCTAAGCGATGGTCTGCTTCTTCCCCGGGCGTTTCAGCAGGCCGTAGCCTTCGGTCAGCGACGACCTTCTGCTGCGTATCTGTTCGAGTTCTTCGGCCGTGCCGATAACTGGCAGCCCGTTCGAAATGGCGTCATTCAGCATTTTCCACGCGTATTCCGAGGCTATGACGCTGTCCTTAACCTCGGGGAAACCCAGGTTGCTACCGCATAATACCGAGTCGGCGAACACGTCGCAGAGGACGTCTATCTTCTTGTCGCCGAAAGGTTTTTCGATTATCTTGGTCTGCGTGACGCCGTTCAGTTCCACCCTGGCGGTCTTGAAGTCGTGGGTCATGCGGGCGGTGCCTTTTGTGCCTATGATGTCGAAATAGCTGTTGTGGGTCTGCTTGCGCGACATGTGGCCGTAGACGAACCCCTGTGTGATGTCGAAGACCACGCCGTTTTCGAAAGTGCCGTGGGCCTGCACCCACCACGGGTCTTTGTATTCCCACATCCTGATGCCCTGCGCGTGCCATGTGGCGAATTCGCTGCGGGCGTACATCCTTGCCGCGTCCACGTAGTGCATGCCGCAGTCGTGGAAGGGCGGGCCTTCGTATTCGTGCCCTTCTCCGGGGATCAGCCCGGGTGTCATGTGGCATATCCTGACGATGGCCAGGTCGCCGATCTCCCCGGCATCGATGAAATCCAGCATTTCCTTGTGGTACCAGGCCATGCGGTTGAACATGTTGACCGCGATCATCAGTCCCGATTTTTCGGCCATTTCAGCCACTTCCCATTCGGCGTCCATGTCGTCTGCGACGGGTTTTTCGGCTATGACGTGTTTGCCGGCGGCGATGGCTTTTTTTATCTGCCCGGCGCGGGAGTTGGCGAGGGTGAACAGCCCGACCGCGTCTATTTCGGGATCGGCGAAGATTTCGTTCTCATCGTCCGTCACTTTCACCCAGGGGGCCATCGCGGAGGCTTCTTCACGGGCGTCTGCGTCGGTGTCGCAGATATAGGCGACCTCCCATTTGCCGCTTTCGTTGAGTTCCGTGAAGAATTTACGGCCCATCCTGCCGAAACCGACCAGGCCTATCTTTATGCGTTTAGACATTTTTTGGTTAGATAGAGTAGTGTCCCAAAATTAAGAAACATCGCGGCCAAAACCAAACATCCTGGCGTAATCTGTGCCAGAATGGTCAATTTGTACTATTTACCAATGCGGGATAAAGGCGGTTGGGCCGTGTTATTGGTTTTGCCCGGTTTTCGTGACGAGCACTTTGTCTATGCGGGCGCCGTCCATATCCATTATCTCGAACGTGAAGCCTTCCCAGGGTATCACGTCGCCGGTCTTGGGGATGCTGCCATATATGTCGAGTATCAGGCCGCTGAGGGTGTTGTATTCGTATTTGGAATAGAAATCGGTCTTCTTGAAGTAGGTCAGGAAGTTGTAGAACGAGCATTGCCCGTCGACGAGGTAGGTGCCGTCCTTGCGTTCCACGATCTCGGGATCGTCGTGCAGTTGGGGGATGTCGCCCACCAGCGCCTCCATGATATCCTTGAGCGTAACCATGCCCTTGATCGTCCCGAACTCGTCGCTCACGAGCGCGCACTGCCCGTGGTTCTTCTTCATCCGTTCGAGCGCGGCATAGACTTTCATGCTTTCGTACAGGAATTCCACCGGCCGCAGGACTTTGTTTATGTCGAAATCGGGCGAATCAATGCTGTGGAACATGTCCTTGAGGTAGGCGATGCCGACCACGTCGTCGAGGTCGCCTTTGCACACGGGGTATTTGCTGAAAGGGTTCTCCCGTATAAATTCCCTGATGCCGTCTTTGGTCATGTCCGCGTCTATCCAGACTATGTCGCCCCGGTATGTCATGATCGATTCCAGGTCGCGGTCGCCCAGGATGAACACCCTCTCCATTATGTCCTGCTCCACTTCCTGTACTTCGCCGCCCTCAGCGCCTTCGCGGATCAGCGACTTGATCTCTTCTTCCGTGACTTTGGCGCCCCCGTCCTTAATCCCGAGCAGGTTGGATATCCCCGACGTGCTTTTCGACAGCACCCACACGAACGGGGCGGCTATCGCCGAGAGCAGCCGCATGGGCCGGGCGATGGCCTTCGATACTTTCTCGGCCGAAGTCATGCCGATGCGTTTCGGGACGAGTTCGCCGAAAACGATGGTCATGTAAGTGACGATGACCACTATCGAGATTTGCGCCACGGGGTAGGCATATTTCGCGGCCATGCCCCATTTTACCAATACCGGAGAAAGGTATCCGGCGAGTGCGTCGCCCGAGTAAAGACCGGTAAGGATGCCTATCAGCGTAATCCCGACCTGTACGGTCGAGAGGAAATGGTCGGGGTTGTCGGAGAGTTTCAGTGCTGCCCTGGCGCCTTTGCTCCCGTTGCGGGCGTCGACGCCCAGGCTCGACCTGCGTGCCGAGATTATGGCTATTTCCGACATCGCGAAGATGCCGTTGAGCAATATAAGCCCGATTATTATGGCGATTTCCATTGTTTTAATCTCTAAGGGTAAGTTCCCGCCGCTAGCCGTGTTTTATATTCACATCCCGCGGCTGCGGGGGCGTCGCCAAAGGCGCCGGGCCGCGGATGTGGCGGCCGGCTCGGTCGGCCGCAGTCTTTGTAGTGTGTTGTAACCTGTTGTGTTATTAAATGTGTTTTGCCTTTTATAAATCAACCGTTCTCCACCTCGCTCAGTTCGAGCCAGCGCATGCTTTTCCCGTCTATCAGGCCTATCAGTTCGGCGATCCGCTGCG
Organism: Tidjanibacter sp.; assembly: GCA_031552235.1. GTDB lineage: Bacteria > Bacteroidota > Bacteroidia > Bacteroidales > Rikenellaceae > WRDF01. The sequence goes on from JAVBMR010000026.1 coordinate 8,688, forward strand.
ATTTCTTGGTAAGTTCGTCCACGGCGAGCGCCCCGGAACTCATCTCCGTTTCGAGCGTCGCCTTCTCTTTTTCCAGCGCTTCTATCTCCGGTTCGAGGCTTTCGAGTTCGCGTTTTTCGTTGAACGACAATTTGCGTGCCGAGACTGTGCGCTGGCGTTCCGGCGCAGGCAGTTTGGCTTCCCGGGCTGCACGCGACTGCGCTTCCTCATAGGCATGTTTCCAGTCTGTGTATTCGGTGTAGCTGCCTGTGAAGTCCTTGACTTCGCCGCCGCCCTTGAAGACCATGAGGTGGTCTACGACCTTGTCCATGAAGTAGCGGTCGTGCGAAACCACGATCAGGCAGCCCTTGAACGTTTGCAGGTACTCCTCAAGCACCCCAAGCGTCATTATGTCGAGGTCGTTGGTGGGTTCGTCGAGGACGAGGAAATTGGGGTTGGTCATCAGCACCGTGCAGAGGTATAGCCTGCGGCGTTCGCCGCCGCTGAGTTTGGCCACGAAGTTGTGCTGCACCTCCGGCGGGAAAAGGAAGTATTGCAGGAATTGTGAGGCGCTCATGCTCCGGCCGTCGCCCAGCTCGATGTGTTCGGCGACGCGGGTCACCACGTCGAGGACTTTCATGCTGTCGTCGAACTCCAGCCCGGCCTGGCTGTAATACCCGAACTTCACGCTTTCTCCGATTTCTATAGTGCCGCTGTCCGGCGCGACTTCGCCCATCAGCATCCTTATAAAAGTACTCTTGCCGCTGCCGTTGTTGCCCACGATGCCCATCTTCTCGTAGCGCGAAAAAGTGTAGCTGAAGTCGTTCAGTATCTTTATGTCACCGTATTTCTTCGAAACGTTCCGGGCCTCGAAGATCTTGGTCCCGATGCGCGAGGCCTTTACGTCGAGCCTCACGCTGTCCTGCGAGCGCACGCTTTTCAGCCGGTCTTCGAGGTCGTTGAAGGCGTCGATGCGGGCTTTGGCCTTCGTGGCGCGCGCCTGCGGCTGGCGGCGCATCCAGTCCAGCTCCTTTCGGTAGAGGTTCAGCTCGCTCTCGCGCTGCGAGGCACTGGCGGCCATCCTCTCCGCGCGTTTTTCGAGATAGTCGCTGTAGTTGCCCTCGTATGTGTAAACCTGTTTGTTCTCTATTTCGATGATCTCGTTGCAGACCGCATCGAGGAAATATCTGTCGTGCGTAACCATCAGCAGGCTTGCGCTACCGGCTGACAGGTAGTCGGCCAGCCACTCGGTCATGTCCATGTCGAGGTGGTTGGTCGGTTCGTCGAGGATGAGCAGGTCGGCCTCGTTGATCAGCACGTTGGCAAGCGCCACGCGCTTGAGCTGCCCGCCCGAGAGGTGCTGGACTTTCTTGTCGAAATCGGTTATTTTGAGCTTCGTGAGTACCTGCTTCGCGCGGTTCTCGTAGTCCCACGCCCCGAGCCTGTCCATCTCGCCGATCAGCGCGTCCATACGTCCGGCGTCCGATGCAGCCACCGCTTTCTCGTATTCCGAGATGACGCTGAGGGTGGGGTTGTCGGAGTGGAAGCACGCTTCGAGCACGGTCATCCCCTCGGGGTATTCCGGGTCCTGTTCGAGGTACGACACCCGCAGGTCGCGCCGCATAGTGATGCGCCCCTGCTGATAATCCTCCCTGCCTGCGATTATGTTGAGCAGTGTGCTTTTGCCCGCCCCGTTCCTGGCGACGAGGCTTATCCTCTCGCCCTTGCCTATGCCCAGCGATATTTTCTCGAAAAGGACCAGATCGCCGAACGATTTGCTCAGACCCTCTGCCTGTAAATAGCTTACCATAGTGCGAATCTACGAAAAATATGGTTTCGGCCGGTCGGCCGGACGTTTTTTCGGTTATATATTAAAGGCTTATCCGCAAGAATACCCAATGTAGTGCGCAAGGAATCTGCATTTGAAATCGGTTCTGCGGAGCAGAACCGGCAGTCCGACGCCGTTCAACGCCGCCCGACGCGGAGGACTGCTTTACTTGCGTATCGCTCGTTCGCGTCCACCGCCGGCCCCCAGACTGCATGACGGGGTTACTGCATATTATCCCCTGGCGCGGCGTCGCCCCAGTGGGCACGGGCTTCGACCTCGTCCCGGTCGCGTATGACCTTAGCCTTGCGGGCGTATACGATAATACGCAGCGAGTAGTCGTATGTGAAATAGTTCCAGATCCAGTTCAGCAGGACGAATACCTTGTTGCGCATGCCGAGTATCGAAAGCAGGTGTACCACGAGCCATATCGCCCATGCCAGCCAACCGCGTATCTTCGATTTGCCGATATCGGCCACGGCCTTGTTCCTGCCTATGGTCGCCATTGCGCCAAGGTCGTTGTAACGGAACGGTTCCGGAGCTTTGCCCTTTTCGATGCGTTTGAGGTTCTTCGCGAGCAACTTCCCCTGTTGGATTGCGACCTGGGCGACCTGCGGATGCCCGTTCGGATACCGCCGGTCGCTTGTCTGGATGCACTGGTCGCCGATGGCGAATACGTTCTCCAGTCCTTCGACCCGGTTGAACCCATCGACCACGATCCTGCCACCGCGGCCCAACGCCGCCCCGTCCAGATTCCCGATCCTCGCGGCGGTCACGCCGCTCACCCATATAAAGGACCGCGTCGGGATCTCGCCGCCATTCTCGAAAATAACCTTATGGTCGTTGTAATCAACGACCTTCGTGTTAAGCAAGACCGTGATGCCCATCTTCTCAAGGAGTTTTTTCGCGTTCAGGGACGCTTTTTCGGACATCCCCGATAAAAGCCTGCCGCCTGCCTCCACGAGGTAGATGCGCAGGTCGTTTTTGTGCATCTCGGGGTAGTCTTTCGGGATAACGAACTTTCTCATCTCCGACAAAGCGCCGGCGATCTCGACGCCCGTAGCGCCGCCTCCCACTATGACTATGTCCAACAGCTCGCGCTTCTCCTCTTCCGTGGCGCACGTAACCGCGCGTTCGTAGTTGGACAGCAGCGCGTTGCGAAGCCCCATCGCTTCCGACACGTCCTTCATCGGGATCGCCTCGTCCATGATATGCTCGTTGCCGAAAAAATTGGTCGTGGTGCCTGCCGCAAAAACGACATAGTCGTAGTATGCCTTGCCGATGGACGTTTGGATCATGTTCTGTTCCGGGTCGATGTAGCGCACCTCGGCGAGGCGGAAAACGAAGTTCTTCCTCTTTTGGAATATCTTCCTGAACGGGAACGCTATCGACGAGGGTTCGATCCCGGCCGACGCCACCTGGTAGATAAGCGGCAGGAACTGGTGGTAGTTGTTCTTGTCCACCAACACGACCTGGAACCCGGATCGTTTCAGTTTGCCGGCCAGTTTCAGGCCGCCGAACCCGCCGCCGACTATGATTACCCTTTTCTTTTTCGTTTCCGGAATGTTGAAGCTCATAAGGCAGGTATGATTTAGTATGGCAGTGGCGGAGAGAAGAACCGCCGCCGTTTTTAGTTGCCTCAAAAAACATACCATGTCACTACCGTGATACGGAGAGAGCGTCGGAGTTATCTCACGACCGGGCGTTCTGGGGCGATTGAGGCTTTTGTCGGTCGTGTGTGCCGCGGTTGCGGGCAGAGCAAAAAAGGCGGAAACCGTTGCCCAGTCCCCGCCCGATATCACATATTATATCGCTTTACGCCGCCTGTTTTGTTTTGTCCGTAAAGAGGTACCAGTATACGCAGCCTACGAAGACCGCGCCACCGACAAGGTTGCCGAGGGTCGCCGGGACGAGGTTTTTGATAAGGAAGTCGGCCCATGTGATGTCGGCGCCCGAGTAGATGGCCGCCGGAACGAAGAACATGTTGGCTATGGAGTGCTCGTAACCGAGCGTGACGAATATCATTACCGGGATCCAGATTCCGACGCATTTTCCGATTATGTCTTTGGCCGAGTAGCCCATGAATACGCCCAGGCAGACCAGCCAGTTGGCGCCGATGCCTTTGACGAATATCCTGCCCCAATCCTGATAGACCTTAGCTTCGGTATAGTGGTGCAGGTAGCTCTGCCACGGTTCTTTGGAGAAGTACCCCAGGTCGGCGGAGAGGAAGTAGGCGATAAGCTGCGTGCCGACGAAATTGAAAATGTATGAGAGCGCAATCAATTTGATCCACGACATGACGCGCAGCTTTTTTTCGAGCATCGGCAGTGTGAACCCGGCGCAGTCGCTTGTGAACAGGTCGGCACCCGTGATGCAGACCATCATAAGGCCAACGGGGAAGAGCGCCCCGGCGACGAATTTTATCAGCCCAGGGTTTTCGGCGCCTATGCCAGGCATTCCCCCGGCCACCATGATCGAGAGCAGGCCCCCCAGCGCGATGAACACGCCGCCGAGGATGGCTATCGTGATGAATTTGAGTGTCGGTAAAGAAGCCTTGTTGATGCCGGAAGCGGTGAACTCCTTCGTCATCTCTTTTGGGGTGCAGTAGTTGCTCATGGGTTATAGTTGGGTAATTATATACAAGTTTTACATTAATTTTTTCTTGATGTAACTTTGTATATGGTTGCCATATGTTGTCAATTCACATACACCACCGGGAAGTAGCGCGAGAACAATTCCTTTGCCCTCTCCAGTTGTTCCGGCGTGTTGTGCTTCACATTGCCGAGCCGGTACTCCATCCCGAGCGGTTCGTATTTATGCGCGCCCAACGTGTGGTAGGGCAGTATCTCGATGCGTTGGATCATTTCATATGACTTGAAATGCTCGCACATGGCCGTTATGTCTTCCTCGAAGTCCGAATATCCCGGAACCAACACGTAGCGCAGCCACATCGGGATGTGTTGCCGCTCAAGCCACTCGGCCGTCTGCAATGTTTGCGTGTTGTCGTGGCCCGTGAGCTTTTTGTGCCGCTCGGGGTTGAACTCCTTGATGTCCAGCAACACAGTGTCCGTGAGCGAGAACAACTCCTTCGTGGTGTCGGTCAGTATGCCGCCGTTCGTGTCGATGCATATGTTTATGCCTTTCTCCCGGAGCATCCGGCAGAGCGGGATCAGCTCCTTTGCCTGCATGGTGGGTTCGCCGCCGCTGAACGTCACGCCGCCCTTCTTGCCGAAGAACGCCTTTTCGCTTACGGCTTTGCGGACGATCTCCTCAGGCTCGGTCAACGTGCCGCCGTCACATGTTATGGTGTCGGGGTTGGCGCAGTAGAGGCATCGGAAGTTACACCCTTGCAGGAAAACGACGAGCCTGATCCCCGGCCCGTCGTAAGTTCCCAAACTTTCGTATGAGTGTACTCTTATCATCTAATATTAATCTTTCATTGCAATGAGGGTAGCCTCACTGACGTCAGGTTTTACGCTAACGCCCGGTGCATAATTCCGAGTGCTGGTAAGCACTACATTGCCTGGTGGAAGCTCCTTGAGAGTACTTCCAGCTGGTGGGCGCGGCTAAGGTTCACGAAGTTAACGGCGTAGCCCGATACGCGGATCGTAAGCTGCGGGTATTTTTCGGGATGAACCATGGCGTCTTCCAGCATCTCGCGGTTGAGCACGTTCACGTTGAGGTGGTGCGCACCTTTCGTGAAGTAGGCGTCGATCATCGTGGTCAGGTTCTCCACGCGGTCTTCGGCTGTGGCCCCGAGCGATTTCGGGATGATCGAGAACGTGTTGCTGATGCCGTCCTGCGAGTCGCGGTAGCGTATTTTGGCGACAGACGAAAGCGATGCTATAGCCCCGCTCTTGTCGCGGCCGTGCATCGGGTTGGCTCCCGGCGCGAACGCAACGCCTTTGGCGCGTCCGTCGGGTGTGGCGCCTGTTTTCTGGCCGTACATCACGTTGGATGTGATCGTAAGCACCGAAAGGGTAGGACGGGCATTCTTATATACCGGCAGTTTTTTGAGCTCTTCGTTGAAGAAGTAGATCAGGTCCACGGCCAGCTTGTCCACATGGTCGTCGTCGTTGCCGAAGCAGGGGAATGAGCCCTGTATGTCGAAGCTTTCCGTAAGGCCCTGCGCGTTGCGGATCGGTTTTACCTTGGCGTACCTGATCGCCGAAAGCGAGTCGATAGCCACCGAAAGCCCTGCCACGCCATAGGCGAGGTTGATGCGCGGGTCGGTGTCGATGAACGCCATCTGGGCCTTTTCATAGTAATACTTGTCGTGCATGTAGTGGATCACGTTCATCGACTCGTTATACACGCGGGCGATCTCGACCAGCACCTTTTTGTAGTTTGCAAATACCTCCTCGTATTTCAGCGTTTCGCCCGTGAGTTCGGGGATGTCCTTTACCATGAGCGTGCCGGTGTTCTCGCAGCGTCCGCCGTTGAGGGCGAGCAGGAGGGCTTTGCCGAGGTTGGCGCGCGCACCGAAGAACTGTATCTGGCGGCCTATGTCCTGGTACGATACGCAGCAGGCGATGCCGTAGTCGTCCGAGTGGCGCACTTCGCGCATCAGCTCGTCGTTCTCGTACTGGATGGAGCTGGTGTCGATGGACACTTTCGAGCAGAAATCCTTGAATCCCTGCGGAAGGTTGTCGCTCCAGAGAACCGTGAGGTTCGGTTCGGGCGACGGGCCGAGGTTGTAGAGCGTCTGGAGGAAGCGGAAAGTGGTTTTGGTCACTTTCGTGCGTCCGTCGTTGAAGTGGCCGCCGAGCGCTTCGGTAACCCATGTTGGGTCGCCGGCGAAGATATCGTTGTACGACTGCATGCGCAGGTGGCGTACCATGCGCAGCTTTATGATGAACTGGTCGATGAGTTCCTGTGCGAAAGTTTCGTCGATGGTCTTGTTGTCCAGCTCATACTGGATGTAGATATCGAGGAAAGAAGAGACGTTTCCGAGCGACATCGCCGCGCCGTCCTGTTCCTTGACGGCGGCGAGGTATGCCATGTAAACCCACTGCACCGCTTCCTGCGCCGTAGTGGCCGGGCGGCTCAGGTCGAGGCCGTAGAACTGGCCCATGACCTTGATGTCTTTGAGCGCTTTGATCTGCTCCGAAACCTCTTCGCGCAGGCGGATGCGTGCGTCGGTCATAGGGCCGAGGAGGGTTGCGAGGTCGGCTTTCTTGGCTTCTATAAGGCGGTCGATGCCGTAAAGCGCCAGGCGGCGGTAGTCTCCGATAATGCGTCCGCGGGCGTAGTTGTCCGGTAGTCCGGTGATGAAGCCCAGCGAGCGGAAAGAACGTACTTCGTCGGTGTAGACGTCGAATACGCCGTCGTTATGTGTTTTGCGGTAGTGGGTGAAGATGTCCTTTACTTTCTCGTCGATCTCGACGCCATTCTCAGAGCAGGCTTTGGCTACCACGTTGATGCCGCCGAATGGTTTGATGGCGCGCCTGAGCAACTCGTCCGTCTGGAGACCTACGATCAGTTCGTCTTCCTTGTTTATGTATCCGGCCTTGTGCGAGGTGATCGTGGAAACCGTTTTGTTGTCCAGCGAGCGCACGCCGTTGTTGGCGCGTTCTTCCGCTATAGCTTTCACGCACAGGTCCCAGACGCGTTTTGTCCTGTCGGTGGGGCCGGCAAGGAATGAGGCGTCGCCTTCGTAAGGAGTGATATTCTTCTTTACGAAATCGGTAACGTTGATCTCTTTACTCCATAAACCGTCTTTAAACATTTTGGTCGACTCCATTGATATTATATTTTTATCGTTATTTGTCCGATTCTGCCAGCCTATTTAATAAATACGTAAAAACAGGCGGTATATTGTTATTGTTAAGGGCTTTGATCTCATACAGACAAAAGCCTTGACTTGTTGAGGATCACCTTTTGTGCAGTTTTTAACAATTAGCGCCACAAAGTTAATAATAACACGAGGTATATCAAAGGATTCGATCGTCCTTGATGTTAAATCTTTGTTATATTAATATAAGTTTTGCCTATATGTGCCTTGTCCAGCGGCTCGACGCTGAAAGCGTCGCCTCCCCGCGGCAGCGGAATGTGGCGACTGCTTATGCAGTCGCGGTTTTTATAATACCACCTATACTGCAAGAGGGACGAGCTATACGGGCCGCACGTGGAGCGCGGCCTTAAGTGCCGTGTGTCGGGAGACTTGCCGCGCAGGCAAGCCTTGCAGCCTGCCGCCGCTCCATGCGGCGGGCTGGTCGCTTAGGCGACTCCAATAGAGCGGGAACGTCAATGCACACTCGAAACGCTGTACTGCGAAACTATGCCCACCACCGGCGGCAGATCGCAGGGGGGTATTCTTGCGGATAAGCGTTTTTAGCACTGAAAATCCCACCCTTACCCTCCTTTTGATAATGGAGGGCTGGTAATCGGCCTTACAGGTCGATTACTCAATGGTTGTTCGGGATAAAATCCCGACTCATGTTAACAACACTAAAAGGGATAGTCCCCGGTTTATTTCCCTTTCTTGGGCGATGACGGCCGTGTGGATGGGTTCTTGGGACTTTTGCGGTTGCCTGAGGGCCGGCCGCCGTCGACAGTCCTGTGCGTCTTGGTCGTGGAGGCCCGGCTTGTTTTGGAGGCGGGAGACTGCTGCGGCCGGCCCTCTGCCGCCCCGCGCTCCTTGCCATCCATAGCATGGCGTGATTTGCCGCTTGTTGTTGCGTGCGGCTTGGCGACGGCAACCCTGTGTGTTTTGGTTGCAGTGGCCCGGGCTGTTTTGCCTTCGGGATCTCGCTGCGGCCGAGAATCGGCCGCAATGGGTGTTATTCCGTAACCCCTGTCTTCTGTAGTCCCATGGACTTTGCCGCCACGGCGGTACTGCGAGTAAGATCCCGGCTTTTTCTGCTGACTGGGTCTTGCCCGGAACGCTTTTTTCTCGTCCGACGCCTCTTCCGTCCCCGACGACTGGGCCAGCAAAGCATGCATCTCCCTCGCCTCTTCGGTCGTGAGATGCCTCCAGCGTCCTGTTTCGAGGTTGCCCAGCGATATGTTCAGCACCTTTACGCGCTTTAGCTTTGCCACCTTATAGCCCAAAACATGGCACATGCGCCGGATCTGGCGGTTCAGCCCCTGGGTGAGATGTATGACGAATGTCGTTTCTTTTGTGCGGAATATTTTGCAGGGCTTCGTGGTCACGCCGAGGATATTGACCCCGCCGGCCATGTGGGACAGAAACTCAGCAGTGATGGGTTTGTCCACGGTCACGACATACTCCTTTGGGTTGTTGTTGCCCGCCCGGAGTATCTTGTTGACTATATCCCCGTCGTTCGTCAGCAGTATCAGCCCTTCGGAATCCTTGTCGAGCCTTCCGACGGGGAATATCCGTTCCTTATAGCCCAAAAAGTCTATGATATTGGTCTTGTCGCTTCGTTCGCTGGTGCATGTGACACCGACGGGCTTGTTACAGGCGATGTAAACAGGGCTTTTTTTCCTCTTGCCGACTTTTTCCCCGTCGACTTCCACCAGATCCATATCGCCGACCATGTCGCCCAGAACAGCCTCGCGGCCGTTTATGGTTACCCGCCCCTGCGAGATATAGTTGTCGGCTTCCCTACGGGAGCAGTAGCCGGCATCGGTAATGTATTTGTTCAGTCGCTTCATCGGTTTCGGTATCGTTTGACAGGGCAAATGTAGTGTTAATATGTCATCTATTGCGGCGACAGAACAAAAAAGGCCGGGAAATATTTCCCGGCCTTTTTTGTTTGTGCTTAGAATGAAATATTATTGCCTTGTATCCCTGTATACCCTGAACCAAAGGTCCCACTTTCTGTTGTGGCTACTGCTTCGGTAATAGTAGATGGGTGCGGCTGCCGTGCCTGGGTTTTCCGGATTTACCCAGTTCCAGATTCCGTGCATGAAGTTATTGAAAGTACCGTCTGTTGGCCTGTTCCAGCTGGCGTTCAATATGTTTATGTCTACAAACGGTTCTCCGTCGATCCCGTATACGCTGGCCGGTACTATAAATATGGCCGCTCCGTTACCGCTTTCTATTTGGCTGGCGGTTATTTGGGCTGTAGTCGGTCGGTTCGGGGTCTCTTTTGCCCAACTGAACTCTTTGTTGCACGGGAACTTACAACTGATGCTGGGGGTTCCGTTGCCAAGCGGCATGTAGTACATGTCCAGACTTTCGTATTTGTTGAACAGGATAAGTCCGCTTCTGAAGAATTTGGCGAAGTCGCTTCGTTTTGTAAGGTCCGCGCTTGTCGTATCGGCATTTACCTTCACGAAATAGCGATCCTGACCGGCAAAGAATTTCTTTTCGAAAGTGAATCCGTCGTCGAAAGAAGCCTGATGTCTCGGCAGCATGTTCCAGGATGGGTCTCCCGTCTGCACATACAGGCTCTGCAGCCTGGTGCGTCCTCTTATGCCGTAATTCTGGTCGATCCCGAATTCGACATTTACCCACTTGTAGGGATGTGCCGGATCGCTGCCCATTAGTATTTCTTCGATGGGGTTCTGGATCCTCTTGATGTATACGAAGGTAGTGTCGGTTTCCGTTTCTGTCTCGTCGCCAAGGATAAATCCGTCGGGGAGGTTGTTGAACGTTACGCCAAAGCGGTGTGTGTAACCGGTGGGCCAGCTTGCTTCCCTTTCGAAAACGGGAACTTCATCCGCCGCCGCGGTGCTGTTGGGATTTGTCGTGTTGACACACCTTATACGTATTGTTTTCGAGCCTTCGTTATTTCCTTCCTCCACTACAAACGAGTTGCCGTTCTCGACATACCATGCACGGCTGTTAGCGTTTGTTATGTGGGGGGCGTTCGTGTTTGCTGCCGTCCCGATCACGGCTATGTTGATAGTAATGTCTTCCGGCGTGCGGTATTCATTGCCCGTGACTTCGCCCCTGAGTTTGAAGTCTATGGTAACGTTGGAGTATTCGCGTGTCAGATATTCTTTAGCTTTGAAAGTCACCTTGACGTTTTCCCTTTTGTCGAGTTTTACCAGCAACTGCTTGTTGTTGCCCAACGCGTAGCTGTCGTCGATGCTCCTTACGAGGTTGACCTGGGATTGTACGGGAGAGGCGTTGACGTTGAGGTGTTTCAGGGTAAGGGTGGCTTCCGTGTCGCCCTGAGTGATTTTAACGTAATGCCTTGCATCTGCGGTGATACCTTCGGGCAAGCCTACGAACTCGAAATGCCTGTTCTCGGTCGCATTGCCCAGCAGGTAGAAAGGTATCACGAGATCCTTTGTGGCAGGTTTGCTGAGTACTATCTTTACGGTGATCTCGCCCATGAACGGAAGTACTTCCTGGGCTGTTTGGAATGTCACTTCCGGCACGTTCAATTTGCCTTCGTTGTCTTCGTAAGACTCGCACGAGAAGAACATCGCAGTCACACCTAAGAGTAGCAAGGGTAAAAGTTTTTTCATCGTGTTTATTAGTTTTAGGTTATTCTTGGTTAATTTTTTAAGTTTTGGTCTTTTCAATATACGATACGCCTATCCATTAAACGGCGGTGCGGTAGTATTTATTTTGCGGCTCACGGGACTTTTAAACCCTGTCGAGCGGGACAAACCACACCGGTTCCCGGTGGTTGCCGCCGCAGGAGTGTCCCCAGAGCAAAATGCCCTAACGCAAATATAAACATTATGAACGTAAAACAAATTCTTTTTGCAAATAAATATAAAAAATGGTCAAAACGTTCGATTCCGCGACCAAATTTGTGTAGGTCCGCCATGTGTGAGCGTGCTTTTGAGCTGCCTGAGCCAGTGCATGGCGAGAAAAATGCGGATGCCCCGAAAAGTCCGAGGGGCATCCGCATTTTTAATTTGCGCGCCTGAACGCTGCTCGCTATTGCTTGATCCTTTCGTAGTATTCGCGGGTGCGCGTGTCGACGCGGATCTTTTCGCCTGTGGTAATGAACAGCGGTACGCGTACCGTCGCGCCGGTATTCACCGTGGCCGCTTTGAGCGAGTTGGACGAAGCGGTGTCGCCCTTGATGCCCGGTTCGGTGTACGTCACCTCCATGTCGATGATGGGGGGGAGTTCTGCCGAAAGCACCTGGTCCTTGTCCGTGTGGAACATTACCTCCACGACCTGCCCTTCGGCCATAAGGTCGGCGTTGTCGATGAGGTTCTTGTCTATCGCGATCTGTTCGAAAGTTTCGGTGTGCATGAAGTTGCTGCCCATGTCGTCGTCGTAAAGGTACTGGTAGGGACGGCGTTCCACGCGTACAGGCTCGATCTTTTCGCCTGCCGAGAAGGTGTTGTCTATCAGGCGTCCGTTCTCAAGGTTCTTGAGTTTCGTGCGAACGAAGGCCGGGCCTTTGCCGGGTTTGACGTGCTGGAATTCTACTACACAGAATGTTTTGCCGTTAAGCTCGATGCACATTCCGTTCTTTATATCCGCGGTTGTTGCCATTTGCTGGTTTTTTTGTGTTAGGCTACAAAAGTAATGAAAAAATCGGGAAGTCAAATAATTGGTTGGCCGACAAAGACAAAAAAGAAACGCTTGTCAGCAAGAATACCCCTGCTGTTTTCTTGGGTCTCCAAATGTTGCGTCCCATTTTGCTTGCCGGGTATTAATTCATTCCCGGCGACTGCATGTGGCAGCCGCGGTCTTTGCAATACCTCGCAGGTTACTTTTGGATTGTTTACTGGGGAAGTCCGTCGCGCCGCAAATTGTATCTTGCGGATAAGCATGAAAAAGAAACCTCCATGCTGTTGCCGGCATGGAGGTTTGCTATGAAGGATACTTTCCTTAGTGGTTATTTCGCGCCGAGAAATGACAGCGAGAGATAGACGGGTTACCTGTTCTTGATCACATACTCGGCGATCTGCACGGCGTTGAGCGCCGCTCCCTTGCGGATCTGGTCGCTCACGCTCCAGAAAGTCAAGCCGTTGGGGTTCGAGATGTCTTTGCGCACACGTCCCACATATACGGGGTCGCAGCCCGCGAGCATCAGCGGCATGGGGTATTCTTTGCTGGCCGGGTTGTCGAGAAGAACGACGCCTTCTGCTTTCTCGAAAGCCTCTTTGGCCTGCTCCACCGAGATAGGCTTTTCGGTTTCGACCCAGATGCTTTCCGAGTGGGCACGCATTACCGGTACGCGCACGCATGTCGCGCTCACCTCCACGTCCGAGTGCATGATCTTGCGCGTTTCGTTGAACATCTTCATCTCTTCCTTCGTGTATCCGTTGTCGGTGAAGACGTCTATCTGGGGGATGACGTTGTATGCAAGCTGGTAGGCGAATTTGTTCACCGTGGGTTTTTTGCCTTCGACGAGTTCCCTGTACTGCATTTCGAGCTCGTCCATAGCTGCCGCGCCCGCGCCGCTCGCCGACTGGTAGCTCGACACATGCACGCGTTTGATGTGTGAAAGATCCTCGATAGCCTTCAGCGCCACGACCATCTGGATGGTGGTGCAGTTCGGGTTGGCGATAACGTTGCGCGGAGCGTCGAACGCGTCCTTCGGGTTCACTTCGGGAACGACCAAAGGCACGTCGCTGTCCATGCGGAACGCGCTTGAGTTGTCGATCATCAGGGCGCCGTGCTTTGTGATGGTCTTTTCGAATTCTTTCGAGGTTCCTGCGCCTGCCGAGGCGAATGCAATGCCGACGCCTTTGAAATCGTCGTTATGGGCGAGGAGCCTCACTTCGATCTCCTTGCCTTTGAACATATATTTTTTGCCCGCGCTGCGTTCCGAGCCGAACAGCAGGAGTTCGTCTGCGGGGAAGTTGCGCTCTTCGAGCATCTTTAAAAGTTCCTGTCCTACGGCGCCGCTCGCGCCAACGATTGCTACCTTCATTTTTTTACAATCAGTTACTTATATGTTATAATTTTTCCGGGCTTCGTTCGGCGGTATTAGTGCCTGCGAAGTGCGCTTTGGGCTACTGTGTTGTCAGTCAGTCGCTTGTCGTGTCGTCGGCGTCAGTCCCGGGATGGCAAAAGTAATAAAAAACAAGCAGTTATGCACTATCCGCGCCATTAATTTGCGATTAAGCGTGTTTTGCGGTGTTTATAGTTCGGTCTGTTGCTGGCGGAGGGCGTAGTTTCGAATTACAGCCCTTTGGGAGTGCATCGACGTTCACGCTCTATCAGGGGCGCTGTAGCGACCAGCCCGGTGCGTGTGGCGGCGGCTGGCTGACGGTGTCACCGAAGCGACACCGATAAATAACCGAACTATCCTCTTTAGGCTTGTTCTAATCTTTTTTCTGTCCGACGCCAGCGGAGGATGTATTTAGCCGCAGGCAGAATATCAGCCCTCCGCGCCGGGTGGCGTCGGACTGACGGCTTGCTTCGCAAGCCGAAACCAATAACAACAAACCTAAAGGGGACGTTTCTGTTAAATAAAATGGCAGATTCTGATGATATAAGCACAAACAACAAGGCCGGCGCTTATTTATAAGCGCCGGCCTGTGTACGGTTGACGTGTCCCCAGTGTTATTCCGACACGGGGGCTTCGGGTGTCTCCGCGGCCTGGCCCTCTCCGGGCGCTTCCGCCGCCTGGGCGGCCTTGTCCGACGGGAACGATACGCCGTACATCAGGTGCTGGAGTTCGCGGTAGTAGTTGCGCTTCATCTTGCCGTGGTTGGGCGAGAGGATGTACATGTCGATGGTCACGACCTGCCGTGTGTCGGCGTCCAGCGTCGAGTAGCTTATGAACGGGCCGCCGTAGAAGTCGCCCTGCATGTCCCAGAAACCGCGCATCTCGGCCCAGTCGCGCCCGTTGATGCGTTTGTACGTCACGATGGGGGTAAACACTTTCGCGGTTGTCATGTACGAACCTTTATTCGTGCCCTCTATCTTTCCCAGAAACTCGTTGCGGCGCTTGAGCAGCGAGTCGACCATGAAATTCGAACGGTCGGTGTAGGGGTATTTGTATATCATCACTCCCTGCTCTGCTTCCTGGTAGTGTTTGCGTAGCCACATGAAGTCTGCCGTGGCGTTGGCCTCGGCGTTGACATACGCGCTCGGGACGACCATGTCGAACCCGAACTTTTCGAATATCGCTTTGTTGAGGGTGGGATTTTGCAGTTTTTTATTGAGCGCTACCGAACGGTTCCTCTCCGTGATCTCGAATATGGACTGGAGTTCTTTCCTGTGGTCCGACACATATTGCGTGAGCGACTGCGCGTCCGGCGCTGAGAGGGTCACGATGATCTGCGGTGCCGAATAGACGTCGTACTGCGCGTGCATCCCGGGTTCGGTGTATTCATCGCCCGTATCGACCATTATTACATTGCGGTGCAGGCGGAGCATGTTGATGAAGTTGCTCGGGCCGATGCGGCTTACGGTATACATCGGCTCGGGGGCGTTCAGCACGGGGATGGTTTCCCCAAGGATGGACCTGACCGTGTCTTCGAGGGCGCCGTCCCAGTCGCGGGTGGCCGCGACCACGATTATTTCATAGGGTTTGCCCTGCGCGGCCTGTTTTTTATTTTCCCCCATGCACGAGGCGAGCGCCAGTATCGCAACGGCGATTAACGGTATGATGCGGATCGGTTTCATTTCGATGTCAATAGCTTATACGGCAAAGATAACCATTTTTGCGGAACCGCAATATCCGTTGGCCCATTTAATCTCTAAGGGTTGAATTCCACGCAGCGTGCCGCGGGGTCGGTTGTTGGTAAGTATACAGGCATGCCGTTATTGACAATCCGGATAATGGTACTAACTTTGCAGGGTTCGAACGAAAAACAGCAGGACAAGATGCGCTTCACGCCGCCTAAACTTCTTAAACGAATGGCTCCCGGCCTTGTATGGAACATGGAAGGGGAGCCTGACGTGTACCTCACGTTCGACGACGGGCCCACGCCGGGCAATACCGAGTGGATAATAGAGACCCTCGCCAAGTACGACGCCAAAGCCACTTTTTTCTGCCTGGGCAAGAACGTCGAGCAGCACCCCGAAACTTTCCGGAAAATTATAGACGCCGGGCATAAGGCCGGGAACCACACGTACAGCCATCAGAAAGGCTGGGGCATGAGCCTCGAACGGTATGTGGAGGATGTCGATTTCGCGAACCAGTTCATCCGCAGCGACCTTTTCCGGCCGCCTTACGGCCGCATAAAACCGGCGCAGGCCAAGGTCATCTCGGAGCGCTACACCATCGTTATGTGGGACGTGCTGAGCCGCGATTACAGCAACCTCATCACGCCCCGCCAGTGTACGAAGAATGTGCTGAAGCATGTCAGGGCCGGGTCGATAGTGGTTTTCCACGACTCCTGGAAGTCGGCGCGCAACATGCGCTACGCCCTGCCCAGGGTACTCGAATACCTGAAGGAAAAAGGGCTGCGCTGCTCTGTAATAGAAATATAGGTGCATCCCGGCACACAGATCGCAATAGCGCGCAGGGACTAAAATAAGCCGAGACATATATTGTCCGACGAATGGTGCCTTCCGGCACACGGAAAGAGTAGTGACGTTAGCTCGCACCGGAATGTTGGGAAGTGAAATAGCCTTGCCGCTCTGCCGGGGTCGCCGCAGCGACCGACTAAAAGAGAGGAGTCTTACGTGAGGTTTATTTTATAGACTTTTTTGGTTGCTTTTTACGGCAACCGACGCAGGAGTGAGAGCCTGAAAACTTGTTTTCAAGGCCGAGCGACAAGGAGGAAAAGAATTTAATGGTAAAAAGTAACGAATAAAAGAAGATTATTTATTGTTGATAAACAACGCCATGCCAAAGCGAAGGATAATAATAGGTGTCACGGGAGCCAGCGGGTCGATATATGCCCGCCTGCTGATGGAGCATTTGCTGCGTTCGGACGAAGTCGGGGAACTGGCTGTAGTGATGAGCGCCAACGGCAAAGCCGTGACCGAATACGAGGGGCAGGTATTGCCTTCAGCCGAGGACGACCTGAGGGTGCGGGATTTCGATAACGGCGACCTTTTTGCGCCTCCGGCATCCGGTTCGGCAGGGTATGATTCGATGGTCGTTGTGCCTTGTTCGATGGGGACTGTGGGGCGGATAGCTTCGGGCGTGTCGGACAACCTGATAACACGCGCCGCCGATGTCATGCTCAAGGAGCGCCGCCGTCTGATACTCGTCGCACGCGAGGCGCCTTACAGCACGATACACCTGCGGAATATGACGACGATCTCCGAATGCGGCGCTATCGTGCTGCCCGCCTCGCCGTCATTTTACTCCCATCCGGCCGATGTGGAACAACTTTGCATGACAGTCGTGGAGCGTGTGCTTTCGCTGCTCGGCATCCCCGGCGACCGCTACGAGTGGGGGAAGTAACCGGGGCTTCCGGCATTACACCTTAATGTTTATCGTCGGCCGCCGCCCTCTTGTGGTTCAGGTGTTTTCGGATCAGCGTATCTGCGATAAGAAGGGCTAAGACCAATACAGCCAATAATATGTGAACATGGTATTCCGGGGAGGGTTCTAAAGATATCGCCGGCATGTTCAGGGCGAAATCTATCCCGGTGACCCTGCCGATAATCCACAATATTCCTACTATGGCTGCAACCCCCAGGCTTGGCCATAGCAGCATATGCAGCCACTGCATCCGGAGCTTTTTCCGGGCGGCATTGTTCGCCCGGGCCGATATCCTGGACATCAATACCTTTTCGAAGTTATCCGTGGGGGCCTCCGGCTTCATTTCGCCAAACAGCGTCCCGAGCCTGTCTTTCTTAATCTCTTCCATCTGCTAAAAGTTTATTTATTTCAACGTTGATAAAATTCCTTATCCTGTGCAGCCTGACCTTCGTGTTCGATTCGCTCAGGCCTGCGATCCCGGCAATGTTTCTGATAGTCTGCTTGTTGTAATAGTACAGCATGATGAGTTGCGCGTCGTCCGGACTCAGCTTTTTTAATACGGTCTCCAGTATCTCCGCCCTCTGATGCAAATATAACGTATCAATGTCTTCTGTGATCTCGGTATCGGGCAAATCATCATCGAGCCGTATGAATTTATTGCGTCTGCGCCTAACCTCCGAGATTGTCGTGTTGTAGGCGATGCGGTAGAGCCATGTGGAGAATTCGGATTGCCCCCGGAAACGGCCGAGGGACTGAAAAACCTTGATGAATATCTCCTGCGTGATGTCTTCGGCGTCGTGGTGCGAGTCGACGATCCGCACGACGGTCGTGAATACCATACGCTGATACTTCCGGACGATATGCCCGAAAGCATCCGTGTCTCCCTCCCGTACCCGGCGGACGTAATATATGTCGTCTGATTCTTCCACTGGCAGTATGACGCAAAATCGATCGGCAGGTTACAAAATATTAAAAAACTACGGGAATATGTAACCATTTTGCTCGGCCTGCGTCAAACGGGCAGAATTCGTTTAATAACTAAAACTAAAAATTATGGGAGGACCATTGGCAGCAGTATTTATTACCGTCATTATTGTATGGGGAATCTACAGCCTGTTCGAACTTTTCGTCCATCGTAAAGAGCGGCTGACCGTTATCGATAAACTCGATTTCAGCAAAAGCAATAAAGATATTAATTTAAATATCTTTAACAAACGCAACATTGGCAACAACGCCCTGAGGATAGGTCTCCTGCTTATGGGGATAGGCCTTGGTTTGTTGGTGGGATTTTTTGTTCATGTCATTGTTGCAGGACATGATGCTGATAGTGAGACAAGAGGCATTATATATAGCTCGGGTATTTTATTGTTCGGAGGCTTTGGACTGTTGAGCGCCTACCTGATCGAACACAAACAGCGCAAAGCAGATAAGCAAGAATAACTTCCGAGCGTTTCGGTAGTTATATAATAATGGCGGATTATCGAAATGATAATCCGCCATTATTTTGAGCCGCAACCCGGACTTGAACCGGGGACCTCTTCATTACGAGTGAAGCGCTCTCAAGACCCCCAAAGGCTTCGCCTTTAGGGGCAACCAACTGAGCTATTGCGGCTTACGCTTGTTTGTTGAAATTGACAAGCGTTGGTTTCCTGTTTGGGGAGAACATTCGGGGGAACACAAAGAGATATTACATTACCTGTGAACTAATTAATTTTAAGAGAGTTAAAACTGATTTAGGGCATATTGAGAATGTTATACCCAATGATGTCATGTTGTGTCATTCATCGCATTTGCTTTTTATGTTAATAGTAAGTTAACTATCTGACAATAAGATTGTTTTGGCGAGAATCGCTGCCGAAAAAAATAACCCCACCCTGCCGAAACAGAATGGAGTAAAAATCGCGCCCAAATTCTCAGCCCCCTATACTTTTAAGATATTATACTGTCTAAGTTTATAAAGAAAAAAAAGAAAACCCCACTCCGTTTCCGAAATGGGGTCTGCCTAAAAATCAAATTTGGATTAATAATATGTTATGTAGGTTGCATATCCGTACTCTGAACCCCACTGAGGATCGTACTCAACTATTTTGGTCGGATAGCCGTCATTATCGAAAGTGTATTCCAGACTCTCGTTATACTCGTTTATTCTGTGGTTCTTACTTGCCATTCCTTTAAACCTAAACGGGGAGACAATATTAACATCATTATATCCCATATTAATATTCAATTTGTTCTCCCGATTATCATATGTAAATGATGCATTATAATTTCCATCATCTCGAATTACAATGTTGCCGTTTTCCCAAGTATAACTAACCATTTCTTGAAGTGTATTATCTTCATCATAAGATTTGGATTCGCTTAAATATCCGTTTGAATAATTGAAAATAATATACGCTGGATAAAAACCACTATTATCTTGGCGAATACAATAGCCGTTAGTATCAAAGGTATATCTCGTATAACTTCCATCATCCCAAGTGCGAGTAATGATATTGCCATTATACTGTACCGTTTGGGTATATGGAACATTATCGTAGGAACTTATAAAAATTATTTTGGTCACTCGACCTTGATTGTCATAGAAATATTCTTCATATTCGTCATCAGCCAATATAACTTTCTTGACGAGTTTGGTTTTCCCGCCTGAATCGCCATCATCTTTCGAGCAGGAGTTGAATGTGAGAGCCAATAAAGGCAGTGCGAGTAAAAATAGTTTTTTCATTTTCATTGTGTTTTTAGTGATTAATTTGGTGTTGTTTTGATACTTTCTTCAAGTGTTGCTTTAAGCGTCCTTAGCGCATCCTTAGACGCACTGAGAGTAAATTTTGTCGGGAAACTTATGTCCGACAGGGTTATCTGTTGTTTGCTGACATTGATATAGTGGATATACCTGCCGTTTATAATCAGTCGCTTGCCGAGTCGAATAAGGGTCTGTGCCTCGCTTTCGAGTTGTCGCTCCAATATTTTCTCGAACGCCGAGAGATTGAACGAGAAAATATGCTTTTCGCCGTCTATCAACATCATCGAGGAGTAGTTGCCGTCAGACAGTATGTAGGCTATCCTTTCGGGCGAAACTCTAACGACTTCATTGCTGTTTGTCAGGATTATATATTTGGGCATACCGTACTCATCTGCCACAAATTTATCTTCTAAATCATTCATAATCTTGTGGTTTTACGGGCATTGTATGAAGTGGTATATCTGCTGTGTGAAATGGTAATATGGCAGTACGAAATGAAAAGCCACCCATTAAGGATGGCTTTAGCAAATGCAATAATCTGTGATTATTTGTTTCTTTTACGTATATTTACATAAATGAATTGCCGATCAAAAATCATTACTATGAAAAAATGTCTACTTCTATGTGTTATGATCATTCTGTGTTCAAACACAAGTTTTGCTCATGAAGATTATATCACGTCTTCAAGAAGCGGCAAAGTAAGAGTGTCTATTGAGGCGGGGTGGGATATATATGAACGCAGACATATAGAGATCATAGCAAAGTTGGCTGATATACTGTCCAAGAGAATGGGTAATAAAGAGACTATATCTATCCATTATCGCCTCTCGATAGCACCTTCGGAGCACCCAAGCCAATACGCAATGAATTACCGAACAGGCGAACCCGATGCAGATAGGGAAAATACGTCTGACATTAAAATTTTTTGCTATTATTATGACATTAACACAGTCGAAATCCTAAAGCTCGTAGAATACGCCATTACCCATAAAAAGGAAATAAAACGAGAGCAAAAGCCAGCTTCAGCATCTATTTTATTACGGCATGTGCCCGTAAACCTAACATCTATACCCGCTTCGACCATAAATGAGATATTACTCGCACCAACTTCCGACGTAATTACAGAAACTCTTTCAGAGAAAATCTATCGACCATTTAAAAAAGGCGTGGACGAGATCTGGAATGATAAGAGGATCTCATATTTTTTTCAAAACAACCAATATCATGTTTTCATAACAGAAAGAGAAACATACAAAAAAAAGGGGGAATGGGTATATAGAGAACGAGTCCTAAAGACATTTGATAATATTTTTCAATTCAATATCGTGGGATACGAGCGTGCATTGGTGTTTGATTCATATAACTCTTTTTATTCCCTATATGGACAAGCTAACGGTCACGGTTTAACCAAAGAAGTGATATCTAAAAGACATATAATCGATGATGATAAATGCTCTAGAAGTCAGCCGTTCGATATTATCCTCATGAGTGGCGACAGGATTTGCATAGCGAGTCCTATGCGATGGAGAACCAAAAAGTATTCTAACGGTTCAAAAGTATCATGGCAAGGTCAATATAATATGATATATATCATATATGATGACGTGTTGATACAAAATGCGGATGATATTTTGGACGAAGCGGCAATGAAGCAGCTTGGGATACCAAAGGAGTAATGATTTGATTAGTGACATAATTCTGAAAAGCTCGATTTATATACCCCTGTGAAAATTATGTCACTATATTGTATTGCTCTGCTATGGCTTCCAATAGTCGATGCGCATAATCTGCGTGGTCAGCCTGTATATTTTCGTTGGTTTGTAGGCACTCAACGCAGATAGGACGTGCTTGTGCTTTGACGAGGAGTTGATTTTCCCTAAAGATTCCAGACGCTCCACTTCCTTATTGAAAGCGTCCTCGATACTGATAATGAGCCTGTGGCCTTTAGCCTCGAACAGAGTGTTGAAATTGACCTCGATGTCGAGAGCCTCTAAGCGTCTGATTTTCTTGAGGTAGCGATGTACTTGGTCGTCGATTTGAAATTGGAGAGCCTTGCTGTCATTAGAATTGGATATAATACGCTGATTATCACAATCCCAATCCTCTACATTGATTGAAATGCCTGTGGAGATGTGTTTCTTTTGGCGATTTTGGGTGAAACGGATGTGGATAGGAGCGCGATTGCTCTTGTTGATTTTGTCCGTTCGCAGGACAGGTTTAATGCTGACATTCATTGCTTTACTTATTAAGTAGCAATGCAATATCTTTGTGTGTTCAATCGAAAACGGGGAGAACATTGGGGAGAACAACCACCATCAAACACCCCTCAGCAACGTCCATAAACAAAAAACCAGCGACCCACCCTTTCGATAAGTCGCTGATTTTCAGAGCCGCAACCCGGACTTGAACCGGGGACCTCTTCATTACGAGTGAAGCGCTCTACCAACTGAGCTATTGCGGCATGGGGGGGCGTGTCAATCAGTTGCGTTGCACTTTAAAACGGTTGGAGTAGTAATGCGCAACATAATGTGCAACAATCGCCAAGCATAAGAACCTGCAAATATCACAAATATTCTGCAAAAATCATTATCTTCGCGCCATAAAATCAACGGCGTCAGCGATATTTCCTGTGCCGGATAATAACCGCGGCGTCCGCCGCAATAATCACGAGAGGGTAAGATGGGGAAAAAGGCATTGCTCAGGCCGACGGCTGAAAACACATTCAGGATACTCTACGCCGAGGGCAAGGAGGGTGTGGTCGTGCATTTCGGCCGGGAACTGGAGCGTTCGCAGGAGCTTGAGAGGCAGGGAGATATCGAGGCCGCGTGCAATGTGCGGTACGACGCCGTGCGTCAGCTGATGGAGCTTATTCCCGATTCGACAGACATAGAGCTCGACTGGGAGGACCGTGACAGCCGCGACGCCATGCTCGTGATAAACTACTCGGCCATCGACCACTTCCTGTTGGGCGATTTCGAAATGGCGGCGGCGATGCTCGAAATGCTGCTCGAACTCGACCCCGAAGACCACCTCGACGCATCTGTGCAGTTGGCTTATTCCTATGTGGCGCTTGAGGAGTGGGAACTTTTCGACGAGGTCATAAACGATGTGAACGACAAACTCGCGGACAAGGATATCCTCGTGCTTTGGAGTGAATTCCGCCGTGAGGGTAAACTGCCCGAAGGCGAACTGCGCCATTTCAAGCGCAGCTTCAAACCCTATTACGACGAATTCACGGCGGCCGAACATCCTGTCGATGAGGCATACCTCGCGGATATCCGCGGCGAAAACCCCTCGAAAAAGGCCCTCGCCCGCGAACACTGGATACAGGTCGAACACCTCTGGAAACTTTTTCCGGGCTTTATCGAAGCCCTCTCAGCCCAATAGCCATGCCGTATCCCTGGGGTACAGAACGCCGGTTCAACAGTTATTCGGGTTACTTCCGCAAACTGATGGGCGGCCGCGTGCAGAAGGTGACCATCAATGCGGGGTTTACGTGTCCCAACCGCGACGGCCGCGTGGGGACGGGCGGTTGCACATTCTGCAATAACGAGGCGTTCACCCCGTCGTACTGCATGCGCGGCGATTCGGTCGCCCGGCAGATATCCGAAGGTATCGAGTTCCACCGCCGCCGCTACCGCGACGCGGATAAATTCTTAGCGTATTTCCAGTCGTTTTCGAACACATATGCGCCTCTGGCCGAGTTGAAGGAAATCTATGCCCAGGCGCTGGCGTTTCCCGAGGTCGCCGGGATAATCGTAGGCACGCGGCCGGATTGTGTGGATGATGAGAAGTTAGATTATTTCGCCGCCCTCGCGCGTGAAAAATACGTGGCCATTGAGTATGGGGTCGAATCGTGTTACGACGAAACGTTGCGTGCCGTGAACCGGGGGCACGATTTCGCCTGCGCCGAAGAGGCTATACGCAAAACCGCCGGGAGGGGTATTCACTGCGGGGCGCATTTCATATTAGGGTTGCCCGGCGAGAGCGACGAGATGCTTATCGCCCAAACCGAGCGCATAAATTCCCTGCCGCTCACGACCGTGAAATTCCACCAGTTGCAGATTTTCAAAGGAACGGCGATGGAGGCCGATTACGCTGCGCACCCCGAGAGGTATCATTTCCGAGATTTGCCCGAATACATAGACCTTTTCATAGAGATACTCCGCCGCCTCAGGCCTGACATCATAGTCGAGAGGTTCGCCAGCGAGGCCCCGCCGCGCTACCACAGCGGCCCCAACTGGGGACTGGTGCGCAACGAGCAGCTCCTCGCGATGCTCGACCGCTGCCTCGAAGAACTCGGTGCTTTTCAAGGGGAACTTTACAGGTAGCTTATTCTGCAATAAAGCCACTGTACGGCGAATGAAGTGAGCCGTACAGGCCGCGCGTGGAGCGCGGCCTCATGGGCCAGTGCGTTGGGAGGCTTGCCGCAGGCAAGCCATGCAGCCTGCCGCCGCCCCATGCGGCGGGCTGGTCGCTTCGGCTTTCTCCGGTAGAGCATCAAGGTTATTTCACTTCCAGGCGTTCCGGTGCGTGTTAATATCCCTGCTCTTTCCATGTGCAGGAAGGCATCTCGCTTTCCGCTCATTCGTGTCCGTCGCCGGCGGCAGACCGCATTGCAGGGGGTAATATTGCGGATAAGCATATTATTATCCCGTAAGCCCGCCGCCCGCATTAGGCAGTAGACTACTTTCTGCGGCAGTCACAAGCCGCCGCAACACTCCCGTCGGCTCGAAATCTTCGATCTCGCCCCAGCTGCCACGGGTATGGATGTTCGGAAAACACCGCATACGATTGTCGCTGTTGCCCATGACGTAGGCCGCCCTCAACAGGTCGGCCCACTACAAAAAAGAGGCCCGGAGCATTAGCTCCGGGCCTTACATTTCTATCTACGGCGACTATTCGTCTTTGCCGTACTCCATCGCCGCGAAGCGTTTATAGGAGTTGTAGCGCCATTTGGCGTTCTCCTCTGCGGCGTCGAACAGCTGCTGCGCCTCGTCCGGGAACGATTTGAGCAGCGACGTGTAACGCACTTCGTTCCTCAGGAAGCCCTGGAATTTGCTCCAGTCGGGTTCTTTCGAGTCGAGCGAGAACGGGTTCTTGCCCTCGGCTTCGAGCGACGGATTAAACCTCCAGAGGTGCCAGTAACCTGCGGCTACGGCCTCTTTGCCCACGGTCTGGGTGCGTGTCATGCCGCCCTTGATACCGTGGTTGATGCACGGCGCGTAGGCGATCACGATCGACGGGCCCGGATATGCTTCAGCCTCTTTGAGCGCGTTGAACAACTGGTTCTGGTTCGCGCCTATCGAAACCTGCGCCACATATACGTAACCGTATGTCATCGCGATAGCTCCGAGGTCTTTCTTGCGGATGCGTTTGCCTGCCGAAGCGAACTTGGCTACAGCGCCCACCGGAGTGGATTTCGACGACTGGCCGCCGGTGTTCGAGTAAACTTCTGTATCTACAACGAGGATGTTCACGTCCATACCCGATGCGATCACGTGGTCGAGGCCGCCGTAACCTATGTCATAAGCCCAGCCGTCGCCGCCGATGATCCACTGCGACTTCTTGATGAAGTTGTCTTTCATCGAGAGCAGTTCCCTGGCGAAATCGGTTCCGGCCGCTTCGAGCATCGGGATAAGCTTTTCGCTTGCTGCCTTGCTGGCTTCGGCGTCGTTGCGTCCGTCGACCCATTCCTGCATTACGGCTTTGAGGTCGGGGCTGCATGTGGTGCATTCCGAGATGCATCCGCACATCATGTCCTCGATCTTATCGCGGAGCTTTTCCGTACCGATAAACATACCGAGGCCGAATTCGGCGTTGTCCTCGAACAGCGAGTTGGCCCATGCCGGACCGTTACCCTGCGAGTTCACGCAATAAGGCGTAGAAGGCGCCGAGCCGCTGTATATGGATGTACATCCGGTAGCGTTCGCAACCATCATGCGGTCGCCGAAGAGCTGTGTAATAGTCTTGATATAAGGCGTTTCGCCGCAACCTGCGCAGGCTCCAGAGAACTCGAACAGCGGCTGTGCGAACTGGCTCGCCTTGACACTCTTGGTCTTGTCGAGGACGGTATCCTTGTAGCCCACCTGTTTGTTCATCAGGTCCCAGTTCTTCTGCTCGCCCATCTGGCTTTCGAGCGGCTCCATAACGAGCGCCTTTTCCTTGGCCGGACATACGTCCACACAGTTGCCGCAACCCGTACAGTCGAGCGGGCTTATCTGGATGCGGAACTTGTAGTCTTTGGTCTGGGTTACTCCCTGGATAGTTTCGACGCCTGTATTGGCCGCTTCTTCGTCGGTCAACAGGAACGGGCGGATCACGGCGTGGGGACAAACGTAGGCGCACTGGTTACACTGGATACAGTTCGACGAGAGCCACTTCGGGACGTTCACGGCGATGCCGCGTTTTTCCCACGCCGAAGTACCGTTATCCCACGTACCGTCTTCGCGGCCGTTGAAAATGCTCACGGGGAGGTCGTCGCCCTTGAGGTTGTTCACCGGGAACACCATGTCCTTAACGAACTGAGGGGCTTCTGCCGGAACTTTACCAGCGCCTGCTTTGGTCTTCGCTTCGATCTTGGCCCATTCTGCCGGAACTTCCACTTTCTCAACAGCCTTGCCGCCCATGTCCACTGCGGCATTGTTCATATTGATGATGTCCTCGCCTTTCTTGCCGTAAGATTTCTTGATGGCCTTCTTCATTTCGTCAACCGCAACGTCGTAAGGTATAACGTTCGCGATCTTGAAGAACGCTGCCTGCATGATCGTGTTGGTACGGTTGCCCAGGCCGAGTTCTTCGGCGATCTTGGTGGCGTTGATGATGTAGAAGTTGATATTCTTCTCGGCCAGTGTTTTCTTCATGTGATCGGGCAGCGATTCCTTGGTCGTCTGCGCGTCGTGGATGCTGTTCAGCAGGAACGAGCCGCCCTTCTTGATGCCCTTCAGAACGTCGTATTTGTCCACGTAGCTCGGAACGTGGCATGCCACGAAGTCCGGGGTAGCCACGAGGTAGGGCGATGTGATGGGGCTGTCGCCGAAACGAAGGTGCGAAGCGGTGTAACCGCCCGATTTCTTCGAGTCGTAGCTGAAGTATGCCTGGCAATATTTGTCGGTGGTGTCGCCGATGATCTTGATCGAGTTCTTGTTCGCGCCCACAGTACCGTCTGCGCCGAGGCCGAAGAACACGCCTTCGAAAGTGCCCTTCTTGGCAAGCGATATCTCTTCGCCGATCGGGAGCGACTTGAACGTCACGTCGTCCACGATACCCACCGTGAAATCGTTCTTCGGCTCGTTCGCTTTGAGGTTGTTGAAGATAGAGATCACCGAGGCCGGGGTAACGTCTTTCGACGCCAAACCGTAGATACCGCCGATGATCATCGGGCGGTTCTGCTTCCCGTTGAACATCTCCTGCACGTCGAGGTAAAGCGGCTGGCCGGGGGCTCCGGGTTCTTTCGTACGATCGAGTACGCAGATGCGCTTAACCGACGCGGGAAGCACGTTGAAGAAATATTTCGAGCTGAACGGACGGTAGAGGTGAACCGAAATGAGGCCCACTTTCTCGCCCTGGCTGTTCATGTAATCTATGGTTTCCTTGATGGTGTCGGTAACCGAACCCATGGCCACAAGCACTTTGTCGGCGTCTTTCGCGCCGTAATAAGTGAACGGGGCGTAGTCGCGGCCTGTGAGCTTGCTGAGTTCTTTCATTGTGTCGGCCACCATGTCCGGCACTGCGTCGTAATACTTGTTCGAAGCCTCGCGCATCTGGAAATAGATGTCGGCGTTCTGGGCCGTACCGCGGCTGACCGGGTGGTTGGGGTTGAGCGCGCGCTTGCGGAATTCCGCCAGGGCCTTCTTATCGACGAGGGTTGCGAGTGTTTCAGTGTCGAGCGCCTCTACCTTCTGTATCTCGTGCGATGTGCGGAAGCCGTCGAAGAAATGCAGGAACGGAACGCGCGATTTGAGCGACACGAGATGCGCAACAGCCGAGAGGTCCATAACTTCCTGTACCGACCCTGTGGCAAGCATTGCGAAACCTGTCTGGCGTGTGGCCATAACGTCCTGGTGGTCGCCGAAGATCGAGAGCGAAGCCGCCGCGAGGGCGCGTGCCGAAACGTGGAAAACGCCCGGGAGGAGTTCGCCCGCTATCTTGTACATGTTGGGGATCATGAGGAGCAAACCCTGCGACGCCGTATAGGTAGTCGTAAGCGCACCGGCCTGGAGCGATCCGTGGAGCGCACCTACCGCGCCTGCCTCAGACTGCATTTCAACGACCTTCACTGTTTCGCCGAAGATATTCTTGCGTCCGCCGGCCGACCATTCGTCGACATACTCCGCCATAGTTGACGAAGGCGTGATCGGGTAGATCGCCGCCACTTCGCTGAACATGTAAGAAATGTGTGCCGCGGCGTAGTTACCGTCACACGTGATAAATTTCTTTGCCATTAGGTAGAATTTTCTTTATTTGTTTGGTATTATTAGAGTTTTTTAGAGTCTGATAACGGATTGCACATGAACGTTCTTGCTGAGGGAAGTACGGCTTCCAACACAGCAAAAACAATCGTTAATCTCAAACATCCACAAATATACACCATTTTTTGATACTGTCCCAAAAAATCACATATTTTAATGATGGTAATATTATCAGGTTTTGTTATGCGCCTTTTACGGCACCGGATTTGCCGTCATTCGGCCAACATTGCTATCTTTGCCCACGAATAACCGAAACCATATGATCAAATATACCGAACGAACGCTGGCCAACGGACTGACCGTGCTCGCCCACCGCGACGCGGACACCCGCATGGCCACGGTGAACGTCGTCTACAAGGTCGGCTCGCGAAACGAAAATCCCGAGAGGACAGGCTTCGCGCATCTTTTCGAACACCTCATGTTCCGCGGCACAAAGCTCGTCCCCGACTTCGATATCCCGATACAGGAGGCCTGCGGCGAGAACAACGCCTTCACCGGCAACGACTACACGGACTATTACATCACCCTGCCCGCGGAGAATATCGAAACCGCGCTGTGGCTGGAAGCGGACAGGATGACCGGGCTGAACATAACCAGAACCGCCCTCGAAGCCGAGAAAAAAGTGGTCATCGAGGAGTTCAACCAGCGCTACCTCAACCAGCCCTACGGCGATATGTGGATGCTGCTGCGCTCGCTGGCCTACACCGTCCACCCCTACCGCTGGTCTGCCATCGGCATGACGCCCGACCACATCGCCGGGGCGTCGCTGTCGGAGGTCAGGGAGTTCTACCACCGCTGGTACAACCCATCGAACGCCATACTCTCCATCGCCGGCGACATTCCCGAAGACAAGGCTGTCGAGCTTGCCGAAAAATGGTTCGGCGGCATTACAGGCGAGGCTTCCCATCCGCTCGAACTGCCTGCCGAGCCGCCCCAAACCGAGGCCCGCAGGCTTGAGGTCACGCGTCCCGTACCTGCCACCGCCGTTACCGTGGCGTTCAAAATGGGCGGCAGGCTAGACCGTAATTTCTACCAATGCGACCTCATTTCCGACCTTCTGGCCGGGGGCGCATCGGCACGCCTCAACCAGAGCCTCGTGAAGGAGCTGGGGCTTTTCTCGGCGGTGAACGCCTATATCTCGGGCGACGTCGACCCGGGGCTTTTCATAGTGACGGGACACCTGCTTCCGGGGGTTACGGCAGAAAAAGGCGAGGCGGCCATCTGGGGCGAACTGGGAAAGTTGAAGACAGTTCCGGCGGCCGATTACGAGCTGGAAAAAGTGAAGAACAAATTCGAGGCCGGCACCATATTCGGCGAGCTGAACGTGATGAACAAGGCAATGAACCTCGGGTTCTACAGAATGCTCGGGGACATGTCGCTGCTCAACGGCGAGATCGACATTTTTCGCTCCATCACCGCATCCGAAGTGATGGAAGCGGCACGCGCGACCTTCCGCGCAGAAACAAGCTCGACACTCATTTACCTCCCTGAAAACCAGCAACAATGACAAATAACATACACGCACGGCCGGCGATAGTCGTGCCGGACAAAATAAACATTTGCCAACCCGAAAGCTCGGTACTGCCCAACGGCGTTCCGCTGCACGTTATCGATTGCAGCGATCAGGATGTGGCACGCGTCAGCTTCGTGTTCAACGCCGGGACGGCATTCCAGAACGCTCCCTTCTCGGCTTCCGCCACCGCAAACCTGCTGGCCGAGGGCACATCGAAATTCACGGCGCAACAGGTGGCCGAGAAGCTCGATTTCTACGGCTCGTTCTATGAGGTGTCGCTCGACCGCGACTACGCCGTCATCACGTTCGTGTCGCTCCTCAAATTCTTTCCGCAGACCCTCGAAGTCGCCCGCGAAATACTTTTAGCCCCGGCTTTCGACGCGAACGAGGTCGGCATATACTGCACCAAGCGCAAACAACAGTTGGCCGTCGAGCGCAGCAAGGCCGCAACCCAGGCACGCGAGCTGTTCAGCGAGGCACTTTTCGGGGAAAACCACCCCTACGGCGTGGGCTACCACGAATCGCGCTACGACGATCTCTCGCGCACCCGGCTTGAGGAGTTCTACCGCCGCCGCTACACCGCCGAAAACTGTTTCGTGGTATGCAGCGGCAAGCTCGACGCCTCGACCTGCGCGGCGATAGCGGCGCTCGCGGGCGACATCCCGCAGGGCGGCGAAAAGCCCGCGGACGCTTTCCCGGCGCCAAAGAGCATCGCTTCGAAGTATAAGAAATACAACGGCGCCGTGCAGTCGGCCATAAGGGTCGGGAAACTGCTTTTCACGCGCACCCATCCCGACTTTATCCCAATGCAGGTCGTGACGACACTGCTCGGAGGGTACTTCGGGTCGCGGCTCGTACGCAACCTGCGCGAGGAACGCGGCTACACCTACGGCATCTATTCGGCCATGGCCAACCTCGAACATGCCGGATACATGGCCATCGCAACCGAGGTAGCCACCGAAGCCACCGAGGACGCCGTGCGCCAGATATCGGTCGAGATGGAGCGCCTGCGCCACGAACTCGTGGGGGAGCAGGAACTCGGCATGGTCAGGAACATCATGACGGGCGAGGTTATGCGCATACTCGACGGGCCGTTCGGCATAGCCGACGTGACCATCGAGAATATCCAGAACGGCACGGGCAACGACTACCTCGACCGTTTCCTGGAAACCGTGAAGTCAGTCACGCCGGAGCAGGTGCGCGACACCGCGGCGAAATACCTCGACCCGGCCACATACACCACCGTCATCGTCGGCAGCGACCCCTCGGGCGGAAGTTTCGGACTGAAACTGTAGCCATGCCGGCATACGGCAAGCCACATCCGCATACACAAGCATAAGAGCTTGTAACACTTGCAGAATACAGGATGCGCCTCGGCAATTCAAGCAAGCTTGACTGCACTCGGCTTTCACTATATTTGCGAGAACCAAAAAAAACAGCTACTTTTGCTGCCCATAAGACAATGGTCCCGTAGCTCAGCTGGATAGAGCAACAGCCTTCTAAGCTGTAGGTCTTTGGTTCGAATCCAAACGGGATCACCGGAAATAAGATGGTTGCGATATTTTATCGCAACCATCTTATTTTTTATTGGATACAATTTGCATAAACACTGTCGACGGGAAAATATTTTAATAACACCCTCCGGTCCGCAGGCAGTTAATCTGCCACCGGCTCTATAATCTTAATGCAGCGAACAGGCCCGTTATTGGTTTTATAGTTGCGTTCCTGACCTGCCGTTGAACCGCGGCCTGACGTGAACACCAATGCCCTGTGATAACTAATATTATATTCCGAAGAACTCACTTGGTAACCATATTGCAATATGACACCGCCTGCATCAGCGATAATCGAATTTATGTCGGGCATTCCTGAAACCTCTTCCGCGACAGGCAGGGTAACCGAATCCCATGTTTGGGGAGCAATCCTCGCATATACGCAATAAATATACTGCAATTCATTCATTGCAGGCAAATACCAGCCGTCGCCTTTGTCCGCACAAAACTCAAAAGCCGGATAACCGCTATAATCGCTGACAATATTTTTTATCACAGTCATATTTACCCGTCCATCTTCTTTGCTATTGGCTCCGGTACCTGTTTCCAGAGGCCCCCATGAACACATCCCTTCGTCAAGGTTCAATATCTTAACATGCGTAGCCGCCGCATCATTTCCCTCACCAACCGTATGTGACGGATCGAGCCAAAAAACGACACCTTCCGCCGTCGCGGCATTTTCAGGATCGGGATAGTAGTCGCCAACCTTGAAGCGAATCTCTTCAAATTCAGCTTTTACCGATACCGCCTCACCGGGCATGATGAAAGTAGCGTGAGTGGACGCAGCATCTGCAATGACAACATCACCGCCGGTCACCCTCCACGTAACGAATCTATAGTTGCTATTGGGCGTAGCGGTGATTGTCACCTCATCACCCGCCTTGGCTGAAGCCGGGTCTGCCGTGGCCACACCGTTACCGTCCGTAGTTACCGTAACCCGATATTTTTGGGGAGATTCTTTTTCTTTGTCGCATGAGCTTAAAAACAACCCGAGTATCGACAAGCCTAATATTAGATTTTTCATGGCACTTTTTATTCGTTCACCAGCAAAGTTAATGAAATCCCAACACCCTTTGTTGCGTCATCGCCGCACGCCGTCGGCGCCACGAGTGCAAGCGCAAAAAACAAAAATTTTTTCATTGCGAAACAGATTAGTGATTCCAATGCCCTAATATAGAAATTAAATATGGAACTCCATATCCGGATGCAACACTTTTGCCTATATTGCGTCTTTAATGTAAACCCAAGCCAGCGCGACCCGGGCAAATGAAAGAGACAGAGTTCGATATAAGGATATTGTGCCTGAGGGACGCCATGTACAGGTTGGCCAGAAGTATCCTGTGCGACGGAAGCGAGGCCGAGGACGCCGTGCAGGACATTCTGGAGAAGATGTGGCGCGACCGCGACAGGCTGGGCGGATACGCCAACGTCAAAGGGTTCGTCCTCGTTTCGGTGCGCAACAACTGCCTCGACCGCATACGGAAACGGAAGTCGCGCCCCAGCGTCGACCTCGAACACGGCCGGCAGTTGGCGGAGAGGTCCCCCGGGAACTACGACAACGAGGACCTGGTGAGGATAGCGAAAAAAGCGATGGCCGGACTTCCCGAGAAACAGCGTTCCGTCATGCACTTCAGGGACATAGAGGGAATGGAGCTGGAGGAGATAGCGGCGGTGATGGACATGGACCCGGTGGCTGTGAGGTCGAACCTGTCGAGGGCGCGCAAAAAAGTGCGGGACGAGATAAATAAAGTACTGGAATATGGGACACGCAAATAAATACGGCGCCGCCGAACTCCTAAGGAAGTTCTACGAAGGCACCTCTTCCCTGGCGGAAGAAGAGGCGCTCCGCAGGGGCGGCGCGGACGGTTGTGCCGAAACGGGTGCGACGGCGGATGCCAATACGGCAGGTGCGCGTGTGGCCGACATGGCCGTCCGCGCCGAAGCACGCGAAGCCGCGGGTTACCCCGAAGCCGCCGGAACGGCAGAAACGGCATGCGTTCCCGAAGCCGCAGGCACCACCGAAGCCATCGGAACCAGGGCCGCCGCGGCTATGTTCGAACTCTTCAGGCAGGAGCGCGAAGTCTGCTGCCCGGGCAATGCGACTGTCCCCCTGCGCAGACACAGGAAATTAACCGTCCTGCTCCGATCGGCGGTGGCGGCAGCTGCAGTAGTACTGATAGCGCTGACCGTGGCCACGCTGTCGAAGCCCGACCCTGAAATAGTTTACTGTTTCGTCAACGGGCAACCCGTGACCGACTACGAAACGGCGGTCGAACAAAGCGAAATCGCCATCGGCATACTCTCGGAATCGCTGGAGATGACAGCCGGAATGCTCAAGCCCCTCGACGACGTGGACCGCATGGTGCGCGAACTCGAAGAGGCCGACATATTCGGGACGCTCTTCCTCGACGGCACCATCAAAAATAATAACTCCTAAGATGCGCAGCACCATGAAAAAGTTATTGATCATATTCGGCCTGGCGTTGCCGCTGCTCCTGACAACGGCGCACGCCGCCCCGCCCGGACAGACAGAAAAGGCACTGGACGGTTTCTTCTCGAAATATTCGGGCAGGAAAGGCTACACCACGATGGAGCTTACGGGCGACCTGCTCAAGGCGGCCTACGGCAAGCCGGGCAGCAAAGTGAGCGGCGACATGCTCAAAGGGGTCGACCGCATGCGTATAGTGAAGGCTGAAACCGGAACGGTGGAATTCTCGGCCGACGTCAACAGCCTGCCCTCCAAGACCGATCTGAAATTAATGAGCAACGTGAGCGAGAACGGGAAACAGGTGAGGACATATTACAGGCCGGCCTCCCCGGCCATAGGCGGCGGGAATAAACGCGACGCGGAGTTCCTGATGTTCATGATCGGCCCGAACGACAATATCCTGATCCACATGACCGGCGATTTCGACATAAAGAACGTGTCCAGATTCTCGGGCTTCGGGATGTAATGGCGAAGCCTGGGTGGAGCCGGACGGGACAGCGAAACTGCGAAAAAACGGAACTATCCACTTTAAGGCCGTGGCGTTTTCACTTCTGCTCTCTGTGAAAACAGGCGGTCCGCAGCCACCCGGCGCGATACGTCGTATTGCGGAACAATCCGAAAAGCACAAACAAGGCCGGCTTATTCAGCTGGCCTTGTTTCGCCATAATTTTATCGCGCAGAAAGGTGTGTTTCTAACGCCTGTCCGCAACAATATCCGCATCCTGCCGCTATTTTTTCGCGTGTTCCTGCTCCCGCGTTTTGACGAGGAATTGCTGGTATTCTTCCCAGAGCGAGTCGGTGGTCACGTCGGGGCCGAATATCGACTGCATCGCCAGATCGAACGTCCATGGATTGATATCGAACGCCGTCTTGTTGAATTTGCGCAGGAAGTCGGGGTCTTTCATGGTCAGCCAATGGAGGAAAAAGCCTGTGGTGCGGTAGCCGTCCATCCAGCTTCCTCCCGGATTGCGCGAACTGAAATCGAAGAACCCGTTATATGTGCGCACGGCATCGGCCAGCCCCTCGGTGAACACCCAATATTCGGTGCCCTTTCTGTCTCCGGATGGCGGACTGTAGCCTCCCGCGCCTTTGGGTTTTCCCTGATAGGCGTGCGTGAGTTCGTGGTATAGCACCCCGCGAGTTTCGTAAAGCACCTTCTTCGGACCTATGTCCTTCATGCTGCGTTCGACCCATTGCGAGCTGTAGAAGATGCCAACCTCCGGGATGTCCCCGCTTTTCGCCGAGATGCCTTTCTTATCCTCGAAGCTGTAATTTATCTTTTCGAGGCGCGGGATATTGTCGCTATCGCTCCAGTAGAGCGTTTCGGCGACCCACTTCGCGTGCTGCTGGATGAACGGCACAGGATTGGGGATAATGCTGTCGTATATGGCCCAACCGCGGGTGTTGGCGGCTTTGTTTTCAAAGTTCACTTGGGGGAAGACGAAATCTTTCATCCCGGGTCCTTCCCATTTCTGCGCGGCCAGCGTCAGCGGCAAAAGCACGAACGCAACCAAAAGTTTTTTCATTTTATTCAGTTTTAAGGTCGTTATAAGTTCACGGTCAGGCAAAGATATAAAAAATATAAAACGCTTATCCACAGGAACGCCCTTTGCCGTACGGCAGGATTTTCCATAATAAACTATAATGCCTATCCGCAATATTTCCACTGCGGTGCAGTCTGTCGTCGGCGGCAGGTGCGAACGAGCTTTCAGCGAGTGAAGCAGTCCGCCGCGTGGGGCGGAGGCAGGCTGCCGGTGTCGCGAGGCGACACCAAGAGGTTAATGATGACTTAATTTAAAGGTTAATGGTATTTTTGCGGATAAGCGTTAAACTGTCCCGGAGCAAGCGGCGAGTGTTCAAAGGCCGCAAATGGCGCGGGAATCCAACCCTTGGAAATTAAACAACCCTGCAGCAAGCCGCGACAATGGGATCAGGGTATATTTACACTGACTGTCACGCCTACTTTTCGGTGCGGTTTTTGGAGTAATGCCTGCGAATCGCTATATTTGAAAAATCGAAACCTAAAATTAAAAGCCATGAAAAGCGATCCGAAAGAATGCCTGTACTGCCAGAACAACGAGAACCTGAATAACCTGATGATCGAGATAGCGGCGCTCGGCGTGTCGCGCGTGTTCCTTTTCAAGGAGCAAACTTACCGCGGACGATGCCTGGTGGCGTATAAAGACCATGTGAGCGACCTTTTCGAATTGAGCGACGCCGACCGCAACGCGTTCATGGCCGACGTGGTAAGGGTAACGCGTGCGATGGATAAGGCGTTCCGCCCGGAAAAAATAAACTACGGAGCGTATTCCGACAAGCTCTCGCACCTCCATTTCCACCTCGCCCCCAAATATGTGGACGGGCCCGACTACGGCAGCACTTTCCGGATGAACCCCGGAGAAGTGTACCTCACTGACGCCGAATACGCCGGGATGATCGAAAAGATAAAGAAAGAATTATAGTATTTCCCGGAATTATTCCCTTTCGTCTCGCAATACGACGGATGGGAACCCTGCCGGTTAAACCACCCTAACTTCCGGGCGTTCCTGGCCCCCTCGGGAGCGCCCGACGGTCTTCAAAAAAGGCCGGGAAAAGACTAT
This sequence comes from Tidjanibacter sp., assembly GCA_031552235.1. GTDB lineage: Bacteria > Bacteroidota > Bacteroidia > Bacteroidales > Rikenellaceae > WRDF01. The sequence continues at coordinate 45,084 of JAVBMR010000026.1, forward strand.
CGCAATATTCCACCGCATTTTACCGACACCCTGTGAAAAAGCTCATATTTTCGGTTATCGTATTATTATTGGCCGTGACGTCGGCGGTCGCTGAAGACAGCCCCGTGTCGTGGAAGTTCGGCCTCACGGACAAAGGCGGCGGCGAAATAGAGCTGACGGCAACCGCCACGATCGAAAAGGGCTGGCACATATACGACCCCGGCATCGGGGAAGACGGCCCCTATCCCACGACGCTGGAGATGGACGAGATTGCGGGCGCAGAAAAGGCCGGGGCATTCTCGGCCGCCGGTTCGAAGCGCATAGAGGCATATGACGACATTTTCCAGATGGACATCGTCTATTACGAGGGGACGGCCACGTTCGTACAGCGCTTCCGCGTTACCGACAAAGAGGCGTTCAGCCTGAAAGGCGACATCCGCGCAAGCGCGTGCAAGGACGGTGCATGTACACCGCCTACGCCTGTAAGCTTCGCGTTCTCGGCGAAAGACCTGCCGGCAGGCATCGAAAGCACACGCGCGACAGTCAAAGGCAGCGTAGTAAGCGGAATCGGTACGGGAAGCGTAGCCGGGACAGGCAAGGCCGCTTCTACGGAAGCACCACGCGGCTCGACACCCGAAGCACCCTATGACCAATCCGCCGGACAGGCGGGCAGCAATGCCGCAGAACTTGCGGACAATCCGGCCAACGCCGCATCCGCCGTGAACACCGACCTATGGCGGCCGGTGATCGACGAACTGCGCGCGTTCGGCGCGGCAGGCGACACCGCGAACAGGTCGCTCTGGTGGGTATTCATAATCGGCTTCGGGGGAGGCCTGCTCGCCCTGCTCACCCCGTGCGTGTGGCCCATGCTGCCGCTTACCGTGAGCTTCTTCCTGAAACAGGAGAAAACAAAAAAGGGAGCGATAAAGGACGCAATTCTCTACGGGCTGTCGATCATCGTGATATACGTTGGCCTCGGACTCGTGATAACAGGTATATTCGGCGCGGGCGCACTCAACATGCTGGCGACGAACGCAGTGTTCAACCTGCTCCTTTTCGCGCTGCTGGTCGTTTTCGCGATCTCGTTCTTCGGGGCGTTCGAGTTGACCCTGCCCTCGAAATGGACAAACAAAATGAATTACAAGGCCGATCATGCCCGGGGCTTCGCACACATATTCTTCATGGCTTTCACGCTGGCGCTGGTGTCGTTCTCGTGTACCGGCCCGATTATCGGGACGCTGCTCGTAGATGCGGCAGGATCGGGAGCCATCCTCGCCCCGGCCGTAGGCATGGGGGGCTTTGCATTAGCGCTCGCCATACCGTTCGCACTGTTCGCCGTCTTCCCGTCGTGGCTGAAGAACGCGCCCCGCTCCGGCGGATGGATGAACTCGGTGAAGGTCACGCTCGGGTTCGTCGAACTCGCGCTGGCGCTGAAATTCCTCTCGGTGGCAGACCTCGCCTACGGCTGGGAGCTTGTCAGCCGTGAAGTATTCCTTGTGCTGTGGATAGCCATATCAACACTCCTGGGCGCGTACCTCTTGGGGTGGATAAGGTTCAAGAACGACAGCGACCGTAAACACGTTTCCGTCCCGGGGATATTCTTCGCCGTCGCATCGTTCGCTTTCGCCTTATACATGCTTCCGGGGCTGTGGGGCGCCCCGCTCAAAGCCATCAGCGCCTTCCCGCCTCCCATGTATACGCAGGATTTCAACCTATATGACAATACCGTCCACGCCAGATTCGACAACTACGAGGCCGGGATGGAGTACGCCGCCCGCACCGGAAAACCGGTCGTAATCGATTTTTCGGGTCTGGGCTGTGTGAACTGCCGCGAAATGGAGGCCCGCGTGTGGACAGACCCGCGCGTGAAGTCGATCCTCGACAACGACTATGTTCTTATAACTCTTATGGTCGACGACCGTCGGCGCCTGCCTGAAACGATGGAGATCGAGGAGAACGGCCGCACCGCCAGCCTCAAAACAGTGGGTGACAAATGGAGCTACCTGCAGCGGCACAAGTTCGGCACGAGTTCGCAGCCCTACTACGTTCTGCTTGATGCCTCGGGCAACCCGATCGGGCCTTCATATGCCTATGACGAGGATATTGAAGAATACCTTGAGTTCCTCAACACCGGTCTGGAGAATTTCAGGGGGCGGTAAAGCAGTTGCCGCCGGCGGAGGGCAAAACGAAATGTTTACAGGGTCATCCTGTTTCGACTTGTAATCACGCAGACGAAGATAGCGTTATAGTTTTCGTCTAAGAACATTGCGGGCGACCAACAACGACAGCCTGCAACGCTTGCAATTATAACAGGATTATCCTTTTTAGTCGTGTTCTGTTTTTCCGGCCTACAGTCAGCGGGGGCGCCTTCCGGCACACGGAGAGAGCAGGAATGCCAACTCGCACCAAAATGTTAAATAACTTCGATGCTTTATCGCAGTCACCGAAGCGACCAGCCCTCCGCGCCGGGTGGGCTGCAAAAAAATATGGAACTATCCCATTTAGGCTTGTTATTAGTTTCGGCTTGCATTGCAAGCCGTCAGCCCGACGCCACCCGGCGCGGAGAGCTGATAATTTGCCTGCGGCTAAATAATACATCCTCCGCTGGCGTCGGACAGAATAGAACAAGCCTAAATGGGATAGTTCCGAAAAATTATTGGCAGGCCACAACACTAAGGAACTGTTTAAAAATATGAATTTCGTTCTTTTCGCCCTATCGCCACTGCTTTTCCCGTTTCTTCTCCTCGCCGTGGCCCGCCACGTCTTCGGCGAAGAGCCTGAAAAATCAATGACGATAGAACAAAAATAACTTCGGTAATAAATTTAAACGGTTTCTAAATGAGGTGACTCGGTAATTAATAGGGGGATAATCGGCTAAATCTCGCCTGACAGCGGCGGGGGCGTGATGCCCGAGATGTCGAAACCGCCCCATTGCCGTCCGATAAAGTCCAGCGTTTCGAGCAGGATGGGAACGTCGTCTTCGGTCACGAGTTTCAGGCGCGTGGCCTTGAAGTCGGGAAGTCCCTTGAAATAGTTCGACAGGTGGCGGCGCATCTCCAGAACGCCCACCTTCTCGCCCTTTACCTCCACCGACTTGAGCAGGTGGCGCTTGGCGATCTCCACGCGCTCCGTGACGGATGGCTGTGGCATTATCTCGCCCGTATCGAGGTAGTGGCGGATCTCGCGGAAGATCCAGGGGCGACCGTATGTGGCGCGGCCGACCATTATCCCGTCAACGCCCCAGCGGTCAAACGCGTCGGCCGCGCCCACACCCGAGCAGATGTCGCCGTTGCCGATGATCGGGATCGTGATGCGCGGGTTATTCTTTACGGCGCCGATAAGCGTCCAGTCCGCCGCGCCTTTGTATAGTTGCGCGCGGGTGCGGCCGTGGATGGTCAGCGCCGCGATGCCGACATCCTGCAGTCGTTCGGCTATATCTTCGATATTCTTGTTCTCGTCGTCCCAGCCCAGGCGCGTTTTTACCGTGACGGGGGTTTTTACTGCCTCTACAATGCGGCGTGTCATCTCGACCATCAACGGGACGTCGCGCATCATGCCGCTGCCGGCGCCGCGCCCCGCGATTTTTTTCATCGGGCAGCCGAAATTAATGTCGATGACGTCGGGTTTTGCCCCTTCTGCCATCACGGCCGCCTCGACCATAGGTTCTATCAGGTGGCCGTATATCTGGATGCCAACGGGGCGTTCTTCATCCGAGATGTTGAGCTTGGCCAGCGATTTGGCCGCGTCGCGGATCAGCCCGTCAGACGAAATGAACTCGGTGTAGACCATGTCGGCCCCGAACTGCTTGCACAGCCAGCGGAACGACGGGTCTGTGACGTCTTCCATCGGAGCGAGGAAAAGGGGCTTGTCGCCAAGGTCTATGTCTGCTATCTTCATCGGGTGTGCGTCTTATATTTTACAAAATTACTATCTTTGCAGAATATAGGATGCGCCTCGGGCAAAATTGTCGAACTTGTTCGACATTTGCCTCTCGGCTTTCACTATATTTGGCGAGATTAAATAATCCCAGACACATATGAACATCGAAAAATTCATCCAGGAGCAGGCCGCCGCGAGCATAGAGACGCTTTACGGGAAGGTCGGCGACGAACTGATACAGGTGCAGAAAACGCGCAAGGAGTTCGAGGGCGACTACACATTGGTGGTATTCCCGCTTCTGAAAGCCAGCCGCAAATCGCCCGAAATGACCGCTGCGGAGATAGGCGAACACATGACCGCTGCCAGCCCCGCCCTGAACGGGTTCAACGTGATAAAGGGCTTCCTGAACCTGGCGCTCGATCCCGCGTTCTGGGGCGCGAGGTTTGCGGAAATCGCCGCGGATGAGAAATTCGGTCTCGGACAGCCTTCGGGACGCACGGTCATGGTGGAGTATTCTTCTCCCAATACCAACAAGCCGCTCCATCTGGGGCATATCCGCAATAACCTGTTAGGGTATTCGGTGGCCTCGATCCTTGCCGCCAACGGCAACGAAGTGATCAAAGCAAACCTTATCAACGACCGCGGCATCCATATCTGCAAAAGCATGCTTGCGTGGCAGCTTTACGGCGGCGGCGAAACCCCCGAAAGCAGCGGCATGAAGGGCGACCACCTGGTGGGGAAATATTACGTGGAGTTCGACAAGCACTATAAGGCCGAGATAAAAGAGCTTGCGGCGCAGGGCATGGCCGAGGACGAGGCGAAGCAAAACGCGCCCCTGATGCTCGCGGCGCAGGAGATGCTCCGCAAATGGGAGGCCAAAGACCCCGAAACCATCGCCCTGTGGGAAACGATGAACGGCTGGGTTTACGAGGGTTTCGATAAAACGTACAAAGACCTCGGCGTGGATTTCGATAAGGTTTATTACGAGTCGCAGACATACCTGTTGGGCAAAAATATCGTTGAGGAAGGCCTCGCCAAAGGCGTGCTATATCGCCGCGAGGACGGTTCGGTGTGGATAGACCTCACGGCCGACGGGCTCGACGAAAAGTTGCTGCTCCGCTCCGACGGCACTTCGGTCTACATGACACAGGACCTCGGTACGGCATACCAGCGCTTCGAGCAGTATAAGCTCGACGAATTAATATACGTGGTGGGCAACGAGCAGAACTACCACTTCCAGGTGCTGAAGCTGGTGCTGAAAAAGTTGGGTTACGACTGGGCCGACCACATCTACCATCTCTCTTACGGTATGGTCGAGCTTCCCGAGGGCAAAATGAAGTCGCGCGAAGGGACGGTTGTCGATGCCGACGACCTGATGGACGGGATGGTGGCCGAAGCGCGCCAGATGTCGGAAGAGTTGGGCAAACTTGACGGATGCACCGAAGAGCAGGCCGAGGCTGTGGGCCGCATGGTAGGCCTCGGGGCCTTGAAGTACTTCATCCTCAAGGTCGACCCCAAGAAGACGATGCTGTTCGACCCGCGCGAGTCCATCGATTTCAACGGGAATACCGGGCCGTTCATCCAATACACCCACGCGCGTATCCGTTCGGTGTTGCGCAAAGCCGACGAAACAGGCGTGGACTATTCGGGCAAGGTCGACCCCAATGCAGGGTTCGTACAGGCCGAAATAGAGATTATAAAGCAACTGGCGGACTACCCGTCGGTGGTGTGCGCGGCAGGCGAAACGCTGTCGCCGTCGCTCGTGGCGGCCTATGTTTACGACCTTGCCAAACTTTATAACGGATACTACCACGACCACCAGATCATGCGCGAGGAGAACCAGGCGGTACGCCGCATGAGGCTGCAACTTTGTTTGCAGGTGGCCCGCATGATAAGATCGGGGATGGCACTGCTCGGCATCGACGTCCCCGAAAGGATGTAAGTCGCTCCCGCGACACGGATAGAGCGTCGTGGTTGCCTCGCACCACAATGTTCTGGTGCGGATTGGCGTCACTGCCTCTCCCGAAAGGATATAAGTCGCCGGTGCGGAGCGGGCCGGGATTAACTTACAGATATTCCTGTCCGGATGTGTATTGTAAATTGCCGGATATTAAAGCGGGCCTCCGAAAAGAGGCCCGCTTCTGTTTGTTCCGCGTAGGGTTACGGTATCGAGTTGAACGTCGCGGCAACCTGCTCGGCTATCTGGTCTACGGCCTGCTGGAGTTTGCTCCCGACCATCATCTTCATCATCATGTTGAGGTTGGCGTGGAGTACGATACGCATTCTCGTGTCGGATTCGCCCGCCTCTTTCAGCTGCATCCAGAACGTGAAGTCTATCGGTGAACCGTCTTCCCCCGCGATCTTCACGAGTTCGTTCTCGACCCGCTCCACGATCCGCAGCCGCACCGGGAAGCCCTTGGCCGTGAAGGAACAGGTGTCGGCATCGGCCTGCCACCCCTCCACCTTGTCCCGGAGTATGGGCGTGAAATTCGAGAAATCGGAAACCACGGTATAGACCATCGCCGCCGGTTTCAGTATCTGCTGCTGTTTGCTTTCGTATTTTTCCATAAAATTGCATTCGATTATTTAGCGGCACGACGCCGGCGGAGGCAAAATGAGCTTTAGCGAATTACAGTCCTCCGCGCCGGGTGGCGTCGGGCTGTCGGCCCTGAGAAACAAGGCCGAGATTCTTTTATTTCTTCCAATTTGCCGGATCGGTGCGCCATTCGCGCAGGGTTTCGAGGTCCGATGCGCTCACGTAGCCGTCTTCGACCGCCAGTTCGAGCATGGCGTTATAGTTGCTCAGTGTGTCGAGTTTGACGCCCGCCTTTGCGAAGTTTTCTTCCGCGGCCGGGAATCCGTAAGTGAAGATCGCTGCCATGCCGAGTACTTCGCAGCCTGCGTCGCGCAGGGCCTCAACGGCGTTCAGCGAGCTGCCGCCGGTGGACACGAGGTCTTCGACCACGACCACCCTGGCCCCTTTTTCGAATACGCCCTCCACCTGGTTGCTAAGTCCGTGGCTTTTGGGCGCCGAACGCACATAGATGAAAGGTTTGCCAATCTTCTCGGCCACCAGCACGCCGTGGGCTATCGCCCCTGTGGCCACGCCGGCTATAACGTCCGCATCGGGATATTTTTCGGCGATCAGCGCGGCGAAAGCCTCGTAGATCTGTTTGCGCACCGCCGGATATGACAGCGTCGCGCGGTTATCACAGTAAATCGGAGAGTACCACCCCGAAGCCCATGTAAAAAAATTTGCAGGACTGAGTTTTATTGCCTTAATTTGTAATAGGGACCGGGCTATTTCCTGTGCCGTGTTTTTCATAAACTGGATCGTATGTATTTCGTATATTATAAAGACAGGGTCGTTAACTTTACCGACCGTCCCGCCATAGGGTGCGACGGTGTGGTCGAACTGCCTGCGGGCGAGAAGATCGGCATCGCAAAGATGCTCGAAAATCTTGAGAATAGCAAGCATCTTTGCGTAATATCGCCCGAGCCGGAGCGTGCTTTCGAACTTTTCGCCTCGCAGTTCACACTTGTCGAGGCGGCCGGGGGTGTTGTGGAGAACGACCGCGAAGAGATACTGGTTATATACCGGAACAACCGCTGGGATCTTCCGAAAGGGCATGTCGAGAAGGGCGAAAGTTTCATGGCCGCCGCCGCAAGGGAGGTGGAGGAGGAAACCGGACTGCAAAATATCGAAGTGAACGGGCCTCTGGTCACGACATACCATTTCTATCCCCTCGAAGGCAGGTGGATACTCAAGCGAACGTGGTGGTTCTCGATGACCGGCGGCGAAGGCGAACCAGTGCCCCAGTCCGAAGAAGGCATCACGAGGGTTAAGTGGATACCTTCAGCCGATGTGCCGGAATATGCGTCGCAGACTTTCGCTTCGGTGCGCGAGGTGCTGCGGCTGGCACGCCCCGACGACGAAAATATACTGCATCTGGAGAATATTATCCCGTAAGGGCCTTGGCCGGGATCGCAGCCCCGTTTTTACTAACGTTACACTTGTTTTAACCCCGATGGAACAGCCCAAGCCGCTCATATCCGTGATTATCCCCGTCTATAACGTCGCGGGTTATCTGGAGCCGTGCCTGGAATCGGTTTGTGCCCAGACATATGAGAACATCGAAATCGTGGCGGTCAATGACGGCAGTACGGACAGTTCGCCCGATATCCTGCGACGGTTCGCCGAAAAAGACCCGAGGGTCGTTGTCGTTGACAAAGAGAACGAGGGGCTGATGCTCGCCCGCCGCGACGGGATCATGAGGTCTACGGGTGAGTTTATCTTCTGGGTCGACGGCGACGACCATATTTCTTTGGATTGCGTGGCCAACCTTTATGATGCCATAGTCCGCGAGGGATGCGACGTGGCTTCGGCGCAGAGGGTCAGGGTATGCCATAACTATATCTCGACCGACGGTTTCATGGAGCCGCGCCTGATGGATAACCGGGAATTCATAAACATATTGCTGCTGCACCGGCATGTGACGGTCGGCGGAAAACTTTACCGCCGCAGCCTGTGGGACGGCCTCGGCTATTATGAGGAAATAAGCCTCGGCGAGGATTTCATCCTGAACCTCGAACTCGCGCTGGGGCCGGCATCCCCGTCGATAGTGTTTGCGGACAATGCGTTTTACTTTTACGTGCAGCGTCCCGGCTCGATGATAAGGCATAAGGATGACTTTGCCTACCTTGAGAATTTCATGGGAAGGGTTGCCGAAATAGTCTCGAAACACAAACCCTGCGGGGATGGGTTGGATGTTTTGATAATCGCCGAGCGTGCCTTGAGGTTCTATGTATATATCAAAAAAAGCCGCAACGAGTGGAAAGGCGACACGCCCTTGTACGCCGCCGTAAGAGAAGAGGTGCTGGCATCGGAGAAAGCGCTCGGGGACTTTATCCCGGTAGCCGTGATAACCAGCATAAAGCTCTATCGCCATAAAAGGAATAAAGCGCTGATAAACCTGACAGCGGCGTTCAGGCGGATAAGGTACAGCCTGCGCCGCAGGCATTCCGCGTTCGACGCGTCAGGCGTTCCGATGGCCCCTTCGGCGAAGATTCCCGTTAAACGTTAGTGTAAAACAACCCGGAAGTGGAAAGATCGCCGCTCGTGTCCGTCATAGTGACGGTTTATAACCTTGAGTTTTATCTGGGCGACTGCCTTATGTCCATAGTCGGCCAAACATATGGCAACCTTGAAATATTGATAGTCAACGACGGCAGTACCGACGGCTCGTTGGCTGTAGCAGGGCGCTTCGCGGCATCTGACGCACGCGTGCGCATAGTGGACAAGGCCAACGAAGGGTTGACACTCACGCGCAAACGAGGGCTTGAAGAATCGAAAGGCGAGTACGTTTGCTGGATCGACGGCGACGACTATATTCAGCCGGACTATATAGAAAAACTGCTTGGGGCGATGCGGCGGTATGACTGCGACTCGGCAGCAGGCGAACTGATGAAAGTCAGCGGCAGGGTCGGTACCGTGCTTCAAAGCCCGGCCGCGGATTTTTATTCGCCAAAGGAATTTGCGGAGAGCCTGCTGTTGGATAAGGTTTTTGCCAACCTGTCGGGAAGGATATATAAGCGCGGATTGGTCGAGGGGCTTGTGTGGCATCCGCAGATCACATTGTGGGAAGATTTCATAACCAACATACAGGTGGCCTTGAAGCCGGGCTATAAAGGTATGTGCACTGTGCGCGACGCCTTTTATTATTACATGCAGTATCCCGGTTCCATGCGCCGCAGAAGGGTGGAATATGAATACATAGAGAATTTCATCGGGTGTTCGGAGGCCCTTTTCAACCGTTTGGAAGATACGGCGCGTTTATACCGGCCCGAGCGCGTGGCGAACATGACGGAGCGCCATTATGTCTACCTGCGTATACTGAGCAACCCATGGAGGGGCGACAACGGCCTGTCGGTCGGGATGCGCGATATTCTTCTCGACAACCGCACGGCGGTCAAAGGCAAGATTCCGTGGCTTGTCAGGCAGGCGACGCTGCTTTATCCGAACCGCCGATGCTTCTTCATTGTGAAAATACTCGTGACCCTGTGCAAATGGGGCAACAGCTTCGGCAAACGCCGCGGCGCGGAGAAAGTAAAATATGCCATTCCGGAGCCCGGCGAAAACGCCTGCCCGCAAATCCTTCGAAAGTAGTGCTTTTTGAAACAGGATTATCCCGTTTCAATTTGTAATTTCTCCGCCGAAGAGAATGTCTGGCTGTACAAAATACTTTTGTTAACGAATCAAAAAAACGATTCGTTTTCCTCCTCCTGGCGGGGCATAGCCTGCAAGCAGTCTCTGCTCCCGCTGCGAGCGTCGGTTCAGGCGCCCCTGCCCCCCTCGGGGGCGCCTGACGGCCTTCGAAGAAGGCCGAACAATATTTAAAGGGATAATTCAGTTTTGAAATTTCCGCCCTCGTTTGCAAAAGAAAGGCCGGCAGGAATGAAAAACGAGGCGTGAAGCCTCGTTTTCTGATTGTATACTGTGCCGCCAAGTTGTCCGCGCGGCGCCTGTATCATGTCATTCTATGGTGATCGTCCTGCTGTCCTCGTCTTCTGGATGGGTCGCTATCGTGACGCGCAGCGCGTCTTCGGGCAGCAGTTCCTCGATTTTCTCAGGCCATTCTACGAGGCATAGGTCGCCGCTGTAGAAATACTCCTCATACCCCATGTCGTACACCTCGGACAGTTTGTCGATGCGGTAGAAATCGAAATGGTTCACCGGGTTGCCGCCGGCGTCCAGATACTGGTTTATCAGGGCGAACGTGGGGCTGGTCACGTTGTCGGTGATCCCGAGCTGCGAGGCGAGCTCGCGCACGAGCGTGGTCTTGCCTGCCCCCATAGGCCCGAAAAGCGCCACTACCGACACGCCGCGCCGGCGGATTATCGCGAGCAGCCTCTCAGCCGCCTCCGGCAGGTCGTCTATAGAATCGAGTTCGATGGTTTCCATGGGGCAAAATTACGCATTTTTCGGCTTCAGCACAATGAACGGCACTATCATTTCCTCCATCGAGATGCCGCCGTGCTGAAAAGTGCCGCGGTAGTAGCGTACAAAGCGGTTGGTGTCGTTGGGGTAGACGAAGAAGTCGCGGTTGTAGGCGAATACGTAAGTCGAGGTTATGTTGCTCTTCGGGAGCTGTATCTCCTCGGGCTTGGTCACCACGAACATCTCCTTGTCGTTGAACTGGAGGTTGCGGCCGGTCTTGTAGCGCAGGTTGCTCGACGTTTCGCGGTCGCCGACGACTTTCACCGGATTGTCCACCCTGATCGTGCCGTGGTCGGTGGTGATGATAACCTTGTGGCCCCTTTCCGAGAGCAGTTTGAGCAGGATGAACAGGTCGGAATGCTCGAACCACGAGCGCGTGAGCGAACGGAAAGCCGCGTCGTCCTCGGTCAGCTCGCGGATTATCTCGGTTTCGGTGCGTGCGTGCGAGAGGATGTCGAGGAAGTTGTAGACTATGACCGAAAAATCGGCGTCGTACACGCGGTTTATGTTGTCTATCAGCTTGCGTCCCGCCTCGGGGCGCACGAGCTTGTCGAACGTCATTCTGTATGTCTTGCCGTTCGACTGGAGCTGGCGTTTCAGGAAATCCTCCTCGAACTGGTTCTTGCCGCCCTCCTCGTTGTCGTTAAGCCAGAGGTTGGGCATCAGCTTGTCTATCGCCAGCGGCATGAGGCCCGCGAAAATGGCGTTGCGCGCATATTGTGTGGCGGTGGGAAGGATCGAGCAGTAGAAGTCCTCGCGGTCGACGTCGAACCATCCGCGCAGCAGGGAACTTATAGCCCGCCACTGGTCATATCGGAAATTGTCGATGAGCAGCAGGGTCGTTTTGCTGTTCCTGTCGGCCACCGGGAAGATGTCCGTGCGCATGAGCGTGTGCGACATGGTGGGCGTGTCGCTGCCCTTGCGGTTGATCCAGTCGGCGTAGTTGCGCCTCACGAATTTGGCGAACTCGTTATTGGCCTCGTTCTTCTGGTAGGCGAGGATCTCCTTGATGCTTTCGTCGTTCGAACTTTCCAGTTCTATCTCCCAGCCGACCAGTTTGCGGTAGATGTTGACCCAGTCGCCGAAGGTGTCCGCCTGCCCCAGCAGCGACGATATGTTGCCGAACTCGGCGCGGTAGTCGGCCGTGGTCTGTTCCGTAACGAGTTGCTGGCGGTGTACGTTCTTTTTTATAGAAAGAAGTACCTGGTTGGGGTTGATGGGCTTTATGAGATAGTCGGCGATCTTCGAGCCGATGGCCTTGTTCATAATGTTCTCCTCCTCGCTCTTGGTGACCATTATCACGGGGGTGGTGGGGCGCAGCTCCTTGATGGCCGGAAGCGTTTCGAGGCCGGTCATGCCGGGCATCATCTCGTCGAGGATGATGAGGTCGTAAGGGGTTTGGCGCACCATGTCGATGGCGTCGTAGCCGTTGTTGGATGTGTCGACGTCGTATCCCTTTTCCTTGAGGAACAGGATGTGGGGCTTGAGGAGTTCCACTTCGTCGTCGACCCAGAGTATCTTCGCTGTGTTCATAATCTGTATTTTCGGTTAGGCCAGCCGCCCGGGCGGCAACTGCAAAATTAACAAAGCGCGCCTCAATCCAATGCCCCGGCCGGAAGATTTTATTCGCAGGCGGGATAATAAAAAGATTCCGCGCACGTATCTAATAACGCCGGCCTGGGGTTTATATTGCTTTGACGCAATTGAATTAACCGCAAGGTGTATTTTTCCAATAGCTTGTTTTCTGTATGGCATTAAAAAACAGGCTATTTCGTGCGTGTACGGCCGATTTGATATTAATGACGATTTTTTTTGCAGACTGTTTGGATTTTAAATAAATAAAAGAGTATATTTGCATCCTGTTTGAAAAGAAAAAACGTTAAATATTAATACATTACAGTAATGACTAAGGCTGATATCGTAAATGAGATTTCGAAAAGTACCGGCGTAGAAAAGGCTCAGGTACAGCAGATTGTAGAATCTTTCATGGATTCTATCAAAGACGCTATGGTTGCACAGAACAACGTTTACCTTCGCGGTTTCGGCAGCTTCATAATAAAGGAGAGGGCCGCCAAAGTTGCCCGCAACATCTCCAAGAACACCACGATCACAATCCCTGCCCATAACAGTCCGGCTTTCAAACCCGCCAAGAGTTTTTCTGCCAAGGTAAAGGGCGCTAAATAATTTATTAAGCAACCATTTTAAAACCTCATAGTTATGCCAAGCGGTAAAAAAAGAAAAGGGCATAAAATGGCTACCCACAAACGTAAGAAACGCCTTCGCAAGAACAGGCACAAAAAGAAAAAATAGGTAGCCGGTTTATGTTCCAAGTGTAAGAATAAACCCAAAGAACCGCGCAAGGGGCTTTGGGTTTTTCGGTTTTTTACGGAAAGGGGCATGAGTGAATTGCTGAAACCCCTATGATTTTTCCGGAAAGATGAATAAAGAACTCATAATAAACGTAACATCCAACGAGATAACCATCGCACTGCTCGAAGACAAGAAACTCGTCGAACTGGGCAAGGAAAAGTGCAAAACGGGATTCTCGGTGGGCGATATATACCTGGGCAAGGTGAAAAAGATCATGCCCGGGCTTAACGCCGCATTCGTGAACGTAGGCCATGAAAAAGACGCCTTCGTCCACTACCTCGACCTCGGGTCGCAGTTCGAGACGCTGCACAAGCTGACAGAAAAACTCACGTCGGGAAAGAAGACCCCGAAATTCGAGAACCTGAAACTCGAACCGGCGATGGGGAAGACGGGCAAGATAGGGTCGCAGCTCGCTACGGGCCAGCCGGTGCTGGTGCAGATCGCCAAGGAAGCCATCTCGACCAAAGGCCCGCGCCTGACGTCGGACATATCGCTTGCCGGCCGCCACGTGGTGCTGATACCTTTCTCGAACAAAGTCAACATTTCGCAGAAAATCAAGGCCAACGAAGAGCGCAAGCGCCTTAAGAGGATAGTCGCCGAGGTGCTGCCCAAGAATTACGGCGTAATTATTCGTACCGCCGCCATAAGCAAGACAGACCAGGATATACAGTCGGACATAACGTCGCTCGTCGAAAGGTGGGAATCGGTACTCGCGAAGGTCAAGACGCAGCAGGCGCCGTCGCTGCTGCTCAACGAAATGAACCGCGCGACGACCATCATCCGCGACCTGCTGAACGTTTCGTTCTCCTCTATCGTGGTCGACGACAAGACCCTTTTCGAAGAGATAAAGGAATACATAAAGGTCATCGCCCCCGAAAAGGAAAAGATAGTACACCTCTACAAGGGCAAGACCCCGATCTTCGACAACTACGACATCTCGAAGCAGATACAGGGGCTTTTCTCGAAATATGTGTCGCTGAAAAAAGGTGCTTACCTTATAATAGAACACACCGAGGCGCTCCATGTGATCGACGTGAACAGCGGCAACCGCGCCAAGGTGGACGACAATCAGGAAAGTACGGCGATGAACGTCAACCTTGCCGCCGCCGAGGAGATAGCCCGCCAGTTGCGCTTGCGCGATATGGGAGGTATAATAGTTGTCGACTTCATCGACCTGCACAAGGGCGAGAACCGCAACGAACTCCATGATAAGATGACCCAGCTCATGTCGAGCGACAGGGCCAAACATACGATCCTGCCCCTGTCGAAGTTCGGGCTGATGCAGATAACACGCCAGAGGGTGCGTCCCGAGGCGATAACCGAGATGGCGGAAGTGTGCCCGGCGTGCGGCGGGAGCGGCACGATCACCCCGAGCGCCGTACTCGACCAGCAGATCGAGGGCCAGATATCGTATTACGTGAACGAAAAAGGCCTGAAATATATCAAAGTGAAGGTCAGCCCGTTCGTGAAGGCGTTCCTGACCAAGGGATTCCCATCGCTGCGGATGAAGTGGCAGTGGAGGTACAAGGCGAAAATAGAGATCGTGACCGATCAGTCCACCGGATTTGTCCAGGTGGGTTACTACGACGAGGAAGACAACGAGTTGATATAGCTTTCCGCAGATAATTGCTGAGGCGGGAGGGAGACGCAAACCACGGCAGGTGGCCGCGTGATAAAAACGCAAGCCCTGGCGAGGCTGGAATAAATTACGTGCAGTACCGGTTGCGGTCGGCGCGGGAAATATGAACGAAACGGGCGAAAATTAATTTTCGCCTTTTTGTCGTTTCCGTATGTCCGGCCTGTGGTTTGCGTGCGGAATGAAAACTGCCGCCGGCGAAGGGCGCGCATGAGCCATCTGCGAATGACGCAGCCTGCCGCCGCGTGGGGCGGCGGCAGGCTGCCGGTGACGCTTAAACGTCACCGAATAAACAAGCGATCAAGATAAATTTGAAAATATATGTTGCCTGAGAAAGTAAGCGTGATAGTGCGCGACCAGGAGGGGTTCCGCGAGATCGTAAGGTCGTGGGATAAATGCGAGACGATGAAGCTCGATTCGCTGACCGGGTCGGCGTATTCTATGGTCGCCTCCGAGGTGATGCGCAAGCAGGGCGGCATACACGTCTTCGTGGCGCCTGACAAGGATGCGGCGGCATACCTTTGCAACGACCTCTACGCCCTGCTCGAACCGGAGCGCGTGATGTTCCTGCCGACCGGTTATAAGCGCTCGATACAATACGGTCAGGAAGACCCGTCGGGGATAGTGCAGAGGACGGCGACGCTCAACGCCGTGAAGAATTTCACAGGCGGCTATCTCGCCGTTTGTACATGGCCTGAGGCGCTGGTAGAGAAAGTGACAGAGATGGAACAGCTGCGCAAAAGCACCGTGGGGGTTAAAACCGGCGACAAAATATCCATCGCGTTTTTGGAGGAAACCCTGCGCGAATTCGGGTTTCAGAAAGTTGATTTCGTGTACGAACCGGGGCAGTACTCGGTGCGTGGGGGGATACTGGACGTGTTTTCGTATTCGGAGAACAGGCCCTACCGCCTCGACTTCTTTGGTGACGAGGTGGAGTCGATACGCGCCTTCGAGCTCGCTTCGCAGCTCTCGGTCGAAAAATTGCAAAACATAGAAATCGTTCCCAACCTCAAGCGGTTGGAGTTGGCGCAGAACCGCGTGTCGTTCGCCGAATTCACCGGCAAGGCCGCGTACTGGATAGACGACCTCGACCATACCATAAAGCGCTTCAACGACATCCGCACCAAAATACTGAACGACCTCGACGAACCTTCGACCATAGACAAACTGGTGACTGGCGGCAAGAGCTTCGTGCGCGACACTGAAAGATGTAAGATGCTTCTGCGCTCGGTGTCGGCAAAAGAGCGCATGGTCGATTGTGCCGTGGCTTTCGAAACCGCGCCGCAGCCCTCGTTCAACAAGCAGTTCGATATGCTCGCCGAGAACATCCGGCAGAACACCGAACGCGGCTACGCGACTTACATAATGTCGGAGAACAAGGCGCAGATAGAACGCCTGCGCAACGTGTTCAACTCGATCGGGGAGCACGACGCGGCGTTCCGTCCGCTCGACATAACGCTCCATGAGGGCTTCGTGAGCCACGGGATGAAGGCGTGCTTCTATACCGACCACCAGATATTCGACCGCTACCACCGCTACCGCCTCATGGGTGAGATAGACCGCAGCGAGGCGCTCACCATCGCCGAACTGAACCAGCTGAAGATAGGCGACTATGTGGTGCATATAGACCACGGGATCGGGAAGTTCGGGGGGTTGGTCAAGACCGTCGAGAACGGCAAAACGCACGAAGCCGTGAAGCTCGTCTACCGCGACAACGACGTGCTGTTCGTGAACGTCCACGCCATGCACCGCATATCGCGCTATAAGGATCGCGACGCCGAACCGCCCAAGATATACAAGCTCGGCAGCGGCGCATGGCAGAAGATGAAGACCGCCACGAAGAACGCGGTCAAGGATATCGCCCGCGAGCTTATCGCGCTCTACGCCCGCCGCAAGGCCACGCCCGGGTTCGCGTTCTCGCATGACAGCTATTTGCAGGAGGAGCTGGAAGCGTCGTTCCAATACGAGGACACGCCAGACCAGGAGAAGGCCACCGAGGCCGTTAAGGCCGACATGGAAAGCCCCCAGCCGATGGACAGGCTGGTGTGCGGCGACGTGGGTTTCGGCAAGACAGAGATCGCCATACGTGCCGCGTTCAAGGCCGTCAACGACGCCAAGCAGGTGGCAGTCCTCGTGCCGACCACCATCCTTTCGCTCCAGCACTACCGCACGTTCAGCGAGCGCCTCAAAGATTTCCCTGTGAGGATCGAACACCTCAGCCGCGTGAAAAGCGCCAAGGAGGTGCGGCAGATACTCGAAGACCTCGCGGCCGGAAAGATAGACATACTTATAGGCACGCACAAGATACTCGGCAAGGAGGTCAAATTCAAGGACCTCGGCCTGCTGATCATCGACGAAGAGCAGAAGTTCGGCGTGTCGGCAAAGGAGAAGCTGCGCCAGATGAGCGTGGCGGTCGATACGCTCACCATGAGCGCCACGCCCATACCGCGCACGCTGCAATTCTCGCTGATGGGCTCGCGCGACATGTCCAACATAATGACCCCGCCGCCCAACCGCCAGCCAATTACCACCGAGTCGCACCTGTTCGATCCCGAGATAATCAAAGAGGCCATAGAGTATGAGCTCGCGCGCCACGGGCAGGTCTATTTCGTGCATAACCGTGTCGAGGACATACACAAGATAGAGGCGCAGATCCGAAGCCTTGTGCCTGGCGCCAAGACGCTTGTCGGCCACGGCCAGATGAACCCGCAGGAGCTTGAGAAAAAGGTGATGGATTTCATCTACGGCGAGTATGACATCCTGATAGCCACGACCATCATCGAGAACGGCATCGACGTCCCCAACGCCAACACTATCATCATCAACAACGCCCAGAACTTCGGCCTCAGCGACCTGCACCAGCTGCGCGGGCGCGTGGGGCGCTCGAACCGCAAGGCGTTCTGCTACCTGCTGTCGCCGCCCGACGAAATGCTCTCTTCCGAGTCGCGCCGCAGGCTCAGGGCGCTCGAAGAGTTCTCCGATCTCGGTTCGGGGTTCAATATCGCCATGCAGGACCTCGACATCCGCGGCGCAGGCAACCTGTTGGGTGCCGAGCAGAGCGGTTTCATAGCCGACATAGGGTTCGAAACCTATCAGAAGATACTCAACGAGGCGATGGACGAGCTGCGCTCGGAAGGGATCGTGACGCCGCGGCAGGGCGACCGTCCGAAAACCGAAGAACCGGAAAACTACCTCGCCGACGCCTACATCGAGACGGATACCGAGGCGCTTATTCCGGACAGCTATGTGGAGCAGAGCGTCGAAAAGATACGCCTCTACCGCGAACTGGACGCCATGACCCGCGAGGAAGACCTGCAGAAATTCGCCGCCAACCTTACCGACCGCTTCGGCGAGCTTCCGCCGCAGGCCGTGGAGTTGTTCAATATCGTGCGCCTGCGCTGGGCTATGATGAAGCTCGGGTTCGAACGCGCCAAGGTTAAGAACGGCCTGATGATACTCCATTTCATCGCCGACCAGAACGCGCCCTACTACAAAAGCCCGCGTTTCATGGCGATATTGCAGTATGTGACGCGGAAGCCCGAAAAATTTGTGCTCAAACAGAACAATAATAAGCTGGCATTGACAGTTAGACAAGTAAGCAATGTCGAGAACGGCGTGAAAGTGCTTGGCGAAATGCTCCGCGCCGCCGAAGAAAACGCTGATCCGGACAATTAAAATGCCGTATGGGTGCATCTCGTATGGGATTTTTTCATATATTTAAACAATATAACAGGATGCGCCGCTGCAATTCCCGGGCAAGTTTGTAATTGCGTTCGGCTTTCACTATATTCGATAATATGAACCTGGCAGTAGACATAGGCAATTCACTGGTAAAGGCCGCGGTTTTCGACAGCGGCCAGATCGTGGAGACTTTCCGTTCGAAAACGGCGGACAAAAGTTTTTTCGACGGCATATTCAAAGCTTACCCCGATATCGACGCGGCAATACTCGTATCTTCCGGCGCTGGCGCATCGGAGGCCGAGGAGTTGCTTTCGGTGAGGGCCGCAAAATTTCTGAAGTTCCTCCCGGGCGTGAAAGTCCCCGTGAAGAACCACTACCGAACGCCCGAAACCCTTGGCTGCGACCGGCTTGCGGCGGCGGTGGGCGCACACGCGCTTTATCCCGGCAGCAACGTGCTGGTCGTCGATTTCGGGACGGCGATCACAATCGACCTCATGACCGCCGCCGGCGAGTTCAAAGGCGGCAACATATCGCCGGGGGCGGCGGCCCGTTTCCGCTCGCTGCACGAGTACACCAGCAGGCTGCCGCTCCGCTCGCTTTCGGACGACGATGTGCTGATTGCCGTAAATTCCAACCAGGCCGTCGAGAGCGGCGTGATAAACGGCATCGTATACGAGATAGAGGGCTACATCGCCCGCCTGTCGAAGGATTACGACGACCTGAAGATCATTTTCACCGGTGGCGACAGCAATTTCTTTGCGAAACGATTAAAAAATACGATATTTGCAACCTACGACCTGGTCGTTTACGGGTTAAACAGAATTCTGGAATATAATGCGAAATAAAAAATGTCTTCTCGGGGCAGTGTTGTTGGGCTTGTTGTCGTTGCCTGCCGCCGTTTCGGCGCAGAGCAGCAGCCTTAACGTCTTCTCGCCGTATTCGTTCTTCGGACTCGGCGATTTCTCGAACCCGGGGACGGCAAACCTCCGTTCCATGGGAGGGGCCGGGATAGCATACCGCGAAGCGACCTCGATAAACTACATGAACCCGGCGTCGTTCAGCAGCATACGCCGCAAGAGCGCGCTGTTCAACGTGGGGCTTGAAGGGCAGAATTTCTACCTCAGTACGGCTGATAAGGAAAGCAGTTTCAATACGTTTAACGTCAGGGACCTGGCGTTCGCCGTGCCGCTTGGGAACAAGATCGGGATGGGGATCACGGTGACCCCCCTGAGCAGTGCCGGATACAGGATCGAAAACAAGACGCTCGACCCGGATGTCGGGTACATCAACTATTTCTACACGGGGGAGGGCGACGTGTCGCAGGTGAAACTCGGGGTCGGTTACGAGGTGTTCAAAAACCTGTCCATCGGGGCCGACCTTATCTATTATTTCGGAGGCATAGAGCGGCACTCGATATGGGAGATAATCGAACTCGACCAAAGCGACGAGTATACGAACGGTATGATCCTGACGGAAGAAACCTGTTCGAAAATATTGGGGTCTTTCGGAGCGCAATACAACATCCCCCTGAAAAATGGCAAAAGGGCGCTGACCTTGGGGGCGACTTTCCAACCGGAAACAAATCTGGACATGGATGTTACCAGGTCGGTACCGACAAGCGACTCGAACGACGATTTCGGGGATAACATCTTCGTGTACGAGAGCAACAAGGACCTTACGATGCCCGCGATAATATCGGGCGGTGTGTATTACCATTCCACGAAGGTCAGCATAGGTGCCGACTACGTATTCCAGGGCTGGGAGGGAGCCAACAAAAACCCGGAAGGGCTGCAGTACACGTTCCGCAATACGAATACTTTCCGCGGCGGCATACAATACACTCCTGATCCCGGGGACATCAGGAACTTTATGAAAAGGGTAACATACCGCGCCGGAGCACGATACAGCGACTATTATATGAACATCAATGGCCAGAGCATATCGGATAAGGCGATAACCCTCGGCCTTGGGTTCCCGCTGAAAAGGGCCGGATTCTCGGACATCGACCTCGGATTGGAGGTCGGGCAGAGGGGCGCGACTAAGAACGGGCTTATAAAAGAAAACTATTTCCGCGTTATGATCGGACTGAGCCTGTTCGGTAACGACTTCTGGTTCGTTAAACCTAAATACGACTAAAAAACCTTAAAATATTATAACCTATGAAACAGAGACTTTTTAAACTCGCGCTCGGATTGGCTGTCGTCTTCTCGGCCTTCGGCGCAAGTGCCCAGCAGAAAAGGGAGCTGGGCCCGGAATGGGGTGAAAACGACTCCATAAGGTACGAAAACTATAAAATGTACAGTTTCTTCCGCGAGTCTTTCCAGTTCAAACTGTATGACGAGGCTGCCGGATACCTGCAATACCTCATGGAGGCTGCGCCCAAGGCCCGTCCCGATCTCTATGGCGCCGGAGTACTCCTTTACAGCACCAAGTTCAATGTCGCTGCCGACGAAGCCCAGAAGAAGGTCTACCTCGACTCGATGATGATGATCTTCGACAGGTGGGTTCATAATTTCGCCGACCATCCCAAGGAAGGACGCCCATTCCTTATCCGCAAGAAGGCCATAGATTATATGGAACTGATGGCCAACGACCGCGAAGGCGTGGACAGGTTGCTTAAAGAGGCCATCGAAGCCGATACCAGCCTGCAATACCCGGAAATAGTAAGCATATATTTCCAGCACCTCACGGACGACTACAAACTCTTTGAAACGGTCGATGCCGACCAGTACCTCGCGGAATATGAAAGGCTGTCGGGCATACTCGATGCCTCGGGCAATCCGGAAGCCGCCAAACAGAAGGAGACCCTCGACGCTCTGGCCGTAAACAGCGGCGCACTGGACTGCGGCTACCTCGAAACGATTTACGGGGAGAAGATAGACGCCAACCCGGATGACAAGAACGTGTATATGACCGCCCTCTCGCTCCTGCGCAGGAACAAGTGCGACGGACTGTTCTTTGCCAAGGTAATGACCGGGCTTCACAGGCTCGATCCGTCTTCGGCTACGGCGCTTGTCCTCGCGGCGTCGTTCGAGGACAGGAAAGAGTTCGCGACAGCCATTAAATACCTTACGGACGCGCTCGCAAAGGAAACAGACCCGAAACTGAAAGAAAACCTCTATATCCGTATCTCTGCCAACTACCTGCAGTCGGGCAATGCCAAAGCGGCGGCCGACAACGCAAGGCAGGCTATCGCCGTCAACCCTGAAAGCGGGCTCGGCTACTACACGCTGGCGCTCGCCTATGCTTCGGGTTCGACCTCGTGCCCCGAGGATTTCGACCGCCAAACCGTATACTGGCTCGTTTACGACAACCTCATGGTGGCCCGCAGGCTTATGGCCAACGAGGACAACTATGTCAAAAAGATCGATGCCGACATGGCGTCGTACAGGAGCAGTTTCCCGATCAAGGAAGAGGCGTTCTTCCGCGGCATGGAGGAAGGTGCCGCTTACACCGTCAAGTGCGGCTGGATAACCGGCAACACGACGGTAAGGACTGTCAAATAGATATTATCCAAAAGATTTTTGTGAACCGAAAATCCTTATACGGAAGATTCCTGGTAGCATTCCCCGTTTTGGGGAGTGCTATCTTGCTTCTCTCGTTTATCTCCTGCGGCGGACAGGCCGATACCGGCACCGGGCAGAACCTCGAAAAGGTCGTGACGCACAAAACCGATACGCTGACCATATACCAGTCCGAGAACGGCAAGATAAAATATAAGTTCGAAACGCCGTTGATGGAAGTGTACGAACACGCCAAACAGCCGTATACCGAATTCCGCGAAGGACTTTTCATCACCACCTACAACGATTCCACGATGGTCATAGAATCGACGCTACGTGCGGATTACGGGCTGGTGCTGGACAAGCAGGAACTGTGGGAGGCCAAGGGTAACGTGGTGGCGACCAATGCGAAAGGGGAGCGGCTGGAAACCCAGCAGTTGTTCTGGAACAGGAAAACGAAGCGTATATATTCCAACGTGGACTCGAAAATTACCATGGGGACCGCCGAACATGTGGGTACGGGATTCGAGTCGGACGAGGAGTTCAAGGACTGGGAATTCCGCGAGGCGGTCAGCACGTTCGAGTTCGATCCCGAGCAAAAACCGGGCGGCGGCGCAGGCGGCCAAAATGTTGGCAGTGCAGGTTCTGGACCCAGCGGTGCAGGCAGTGTGGCGGAGCCTCAGGGCGCCGGGACGCCGGGGCCGCAGGATATATAAGTGTCGCATTGCCGCAGAGGTTGGAATGTGGCGGCCGGACAAATAATTGCATAGCCTCCGGCCAAGATCCGACCCGGTGTAAATATATACCTATCAACGATTATATTCCCAACGAAAAAACTATAAATGGTTTCGGCCGTAATTATCGTAATCACCGCTTTCCTGTTCTCGGTATTTTTCTCGGGGATGCAGGTGGCGTTTGCCCATGCGAACAAGCTGAAGCTCCAGATAGATAAGAAAAACGGAGGCCTGTTCGGCCGGATCGCCGGGATATTCCTCGAAATACCGGCACGATATACCATAACGCTTCTCACGGGCGGTACCGCAGCCCTCGTCCTCTATTCTTTCGGGATGTCGTCCCTGCTGGGCGCGCTGGCCCGGAGCCTCGGATTCGAAACAGGCGGTATCGCCGCCATCCTTATGCAAACGCTGATATCGACGGCGGTCATGATACTCGCCGTTGAATTCATCCCCAGAGCGGTGTTCGGCCGAAGCCCCAACGCCGTTTTCAGGGTGTTCCTGCTGCCGCTGTTCCTGTTCTACGTAATATTCTACCCGATAGCCGGATTCATTGCATGGATCGCCGTCGGCATACTGAGGCTGTTCGGGGTGAAAGTCCGCGAGGCGCACCACGCAAGCGGTTTCGGCCGTGTAGACCTGAGCCAGATACTGGAGGAGGCCGTTGGCGGCGAACCCGAATCGGAAGAAGAGGAGCAGGAGATAAGGCTGCTGCGCAACGCGCTGGATTTCTCGGAGTTGAAAGTGCGCGACTGCATGGTGCCGAGGGTGGATATCGAGGCGATGGACATCAACTCGCCCATCGAAGACCTCGCCGCCCGGTTCATAGACACGAACTATTCCCGCATTTTTATCTACGAAGGCTCGATAGACAACATCGTGGGCTATGTCAATACAAAAAGCATGTTCCGTATGCCGCAGACGGTACGCGAGGTGCTTATCGACGTCGATTATGTGCCGGAGAGCCTCTCGGCGCAGAAACTGCTGAGCATGTTCACCAAAAAGAAACATACCGTGGCGGTCGTGGTGGACGAGTTCGGGGGGACGGCCGGGATGGTGTCGATGGAGGACGTGCTGGAGGAAATATTCGGCGACATCGAGGACGAACACGACGAGAACGACCTGGTGGAAAAACAGACCGGGGAGAATACCTATGTGCTTTCGTGCAGGCTGGACGTCGATTACCTGAACGAGAAATACGGCCTTGGCATCCCGGAATCGGAGGAATACGACACGCTGGCCGGGTACATAATCTATTATTACGAGGGCATACCGTCGCAGGGCGAGGTGATAAATATCGACAACAAGGAGATAAAAATACTCAGGACGGGCGGCTCGAAACTCGAACTCGCGCGGGTGCGTGTCCTGTAGCCGCAGGGTCGCGAGGACCCTGTCGCCGTTACCATTCTATCTGCCCGGTTGCTTTTTACAGCAATGGCAAAAAGTAACGGGAAGGGCGATAGGCGCGACTTTTATGCGATCCCCTATCCCGAACCCACGTTATTTAAAGCTCGTATAGGGCTTTTTAGCCCCCGACGGGACTTTTTTGGGCGCACGGTTTTCGTTGATAGAGAAAAATATATATCTTTGACCCTTATTTAAGCAACCCGAACCGTTTATCAAGCAAATTTTAACATCACATAAATTATGGCAACACTTAACACACTGAGGACCAAAGGCGGATGGATAATATCCATCGTGATCGGCATCGCGCTCCTGGCTTTTATCCTTCCCGAGGTATTCAGGGGATCGCGCGGTAACAACCCGAACAAGATCAAGGTGGGCGAAGTCTACGGCGAGACGGTATCTTACACGGAGTATCACAACCGCTTCGAGCATTACAATAACCTGATGAGCGTCCTCAACGGCAAGACAAACTTCTCTGCCGAGGAAACGGCCCAGATACAGGATATGGCATGGCAGGACCTCATCAACGAGTATGCCTTTGCGCCAGGGTTCGAAAAACTCGGCCTCAACCCGCTGGAAGCCGAGCAGACCGACATGGTAACAGGCCAGTATATCTCCCCGATCGTCCTGCGCGAGTTCACAGACCCGCAGACGGGTGTGTTCGACCGTGCGGCTTTGGCCGAGTTCGTTGGCAGGCTCGACGATCCTAACGCCCTGATGGCGTGGGAAAACCTCAAGAAGCAGATGTTGCTGCAGCGCACTCAGCAGAAGTATTTCGGCCTCGTTGCCGGAGGCGTGAATGTGACGAAAATGGAAACAGAAGCACAGTACGCCGCCGACAACAAGACATTCTCGGCACAGGTGGTCGCCCTGCCGTACAGTGAAATGCCCGACTCGCTCGTCGAGGTGACCAGCGCGGATATGACCAAATATTACAACGATCACAAGAGTATGTTCCGCCAGGACGCTTCGCGCGATATAGAATATGTAGTGTTCGATGTGCTTCCTTCCGAAGACGACTATGCCGATGTGCAGGAGGCAGTCGAACAGATGGCGGCGGATTTCGCGGTGAACACGACCCCCATGCAGTTCGCAACGCTCAACACGCAGGCACGCATGGACAACTCTTTCAAGAGGGAGAGCGAGATCCCGGCCGAGATCGCAGCCGTTATATGGGACAAACCCGAAGCGATGTACGGCCCGGTACTCAGCAGCGACGTTTACACGATGGCTCGCCTGGGCGAAGTGAAAATGATATCGGACACCCTTGGCGCACGCCACATACTCCTTCCGCCGACAGCTGCGAACGCCGACAGCATCATGACGCTTCTGCGCGGCGGTGCGGATTTCACGCAGCTGGCAGAACAGTTCTCGGTAGACCCCTCGGTCAAACAGAACGGCGGTAACCTCGGAAGGTTCACACCGGAGATGATCGACCAGATGATCCCCGGCTTCTCGGAAAAACTCCTCGCCAATAAAACGGGAGAATATTTCACTATTACAGCCCAATGGGGTACGCATATAGTTGAGAAGACATACCAGAGCGCGCCTGTGAAGAAAGCCCAGGTGGCGATGATAGAATACACCGTAGCCCCGAGCAGCGCGACTGAAATGGATGTGCTTAACAACGTGCGCGTGTTCCAGCAGGCGGCCGTGGGTTCTTATGACAACTTCCGCAAGGCGGTTTCGGAGAACGGACTGGTTAAGAGAGTGGCCCGTGTGGGTACGACCGACCGCAGCGTCAGCGGACTGCCGGATTCGAGGGAACTCGTGCGCTGGGCCTTCTCGAACGAAAAAGGCACGGTGTCGAACGATATCAGGATCGGTGCCGATACCTATGTGGTTGCAGTCGTTACCGACATTGCCGAAGACGGCATAGCCCCGATGGAAGAATACAAGGATGAGATCCGCATGGCTGTTGCACGCCGGAAGAAAGGCGAACTCCTCGCGGCCAAGATGACAGGCGGCACGATAGGCGAAGTGGCCGCCGCTGTCGGGAAAGAAGTTGTTGACGTTCAGGATGTACGTTTCTCGGCCTATTCAGTGGCAGGCGTGGGCGCGGACAGCAAACTCGTAGGCGCGATAACCTCCGGCGTTGCCGAGGGCGTGCTCTCGAAACCGGTAATCGGCGACAACGGCGTGTACAAATTTGTTGTCACTGGTTCGATGCCGACCGAAGCGACGGAAGAAACGGCGAAAGTGACGCTCGAATCTTCGGCCGGAATGTACCTGGAGCAAAGGCTGATGCAAGCCCTCGACGAAGTTGCCGACATCCACGACAACAGGGTAAGGTACTTTTAGCTGATAAGTTTGTAATAACACAGGCGACCCGATCCGGGTCGCCTGTGTTGTTTATTATTCAACTCCATTATGGCTGGTTGTCGCCCGAAAAAATAAAACGAGCCCAAGGTGGATACCCCATTTTATTGATGAATTATCCCGTTTAATCTCCACGAGTTAATTCTCCGCTGCAAGCAGCGATTGATAGATTCAGGATCGGTCTGAATTTTTGCTGGAGGTATTTTAAGAAACTGTTTAAAAATATGAATTTCGTTCTTTTCGCCCTATCGCCACTGCTTTTCCCGTTTCTTCTCCTCGCCGTGGCCCGCCACGTCTTCGGCGAAGAGCCTGAAAAATCAATGACGATAGAACAAAAATAACTTCGGT
>JAVBMR010000013.1:0-22088 GCA_031552235.1 Tidjanibacter sp.
AGGTTATATACGCGTTACGCACCCGTCCGCCGGTCGCCACCATAAGTTATTGCTAACTTATTATGCTGCCCCTCGACTTGCATGTGTTAGGCCTGCCGCTAGCGTTCATCCTGAGCCAGGATCAAACTCTCCATAATAAAAATTTTACTAAAATGATGTTTGAGCACTGACTACTTTATTCCGTTTTTTGGAATTGAGGACTGTTCGGGGATTCTCATCCATGAACAGCCCGGATAAATTTCTGCATTTCTTTTTCTCTCTTTTACCAGTAAATCAAAGAACCATATTTTGGTTTTTTCACTCCCCCGAAAAAATGGGCGCGAAAAGGATTACAAAGTTAATTCAAACTTTTTGATCCGCCAAATATTTTCAGAACTTTCGTTTTGAGGAGTGTTGTATTCCTTCAAAGCGGATGCAAATGTATGGACTTTTTCAGACTGTGCAAATATTTTACTGACTTTTTTTTGAAAAAATCTCACACCCCGCTTCAAACGGCATTCTGAGAGGGGACCGGCAGTTTTTCAGCACCGGCAAAATCTGCCGCCGGGCACAGAACCGTCCGGCCTGACTATCGGTTCCGACCGCAAAAATAGTCGATCTTCGCGGTCAGCTCCTCGGAATCGTCATCGAATTTCCGGGCGAAAAAGCAGCGTGCCGTTTCGGCAGGCCACTCGCCGGTGGCGGAATCTGGTGCGAAAAGCGGCAAATGTTTGTCGCTTATCACGGCCGGGCCGGACTTTTCCTCGCTCCAATCCGTATATGTCAGGTTGGGTTCTGCCTTCCCGCGGAACGGCGACATGGCCACCAAAGTCTGGAAAAACACCTCGTCGGGGCTGAGCGCCGTGCGGAAAAATTCCGCGTAAGAGGGATTATTATTTAAATATTCCAGTATGAAAGTAACACAGTCATGGCTGAGCGCCCACCAACTGCTGCCTGTCCACGCCTCGGCGAAAGGATATTTGCGTTTGCGCGCAACCAACCCGAGCGCCTTTTCCAGCCCCAGTATTATATATGTAAGCGGAGAATGCGCGCGGCGGTCGAAGCCCTCGAAATGGTAGCGGCTTATGCGGGTTTCGGATTTGGGGTACACGAAACCCCTGCCCATATTCATATACTCGCCGCCACGGGCAAGGACATCGTATAAATATTCCGTCGGTTTTATCGGGTAATCCGTTCCGCTGAAATATGCGTAATAATCGTAATTTTCCGCCGCGGCCTCACGCATAAGCGTAAGCGTCGCCTCCACCTGGCTGTAGCCGGCCCACCAAACCTCGGTGCGCGGCACGAAAGTAATGCCCGGAATGTCGCCCAGGCTGTCGGGCATTGGCGACTTGGCGTCTATATGTATATAAAAATGCACCAGGCCGTCGGATAGCGCGATCAACAACCGGCGCAGGTGTGCATAATTGCCAGACGCCGCTATAAGGTACGCTATCCTCATGGTTTTTAATGCGAAATAGGAGTTAGACGGAATGCCTGCGATGATTATTTCTTCTTTACTTTTTGGTGGGCAAAAAGTAACCAAAAACCCACCGCCCTCACCGTCGCCTAAGTTTCTCTCGGGAGCTTCCCTCACTACGCGGTAGTTTCGGGTGATCTCCCTTCGAAACTCTTAACGGCTCCGCTGAACGGGGCGGATCTTTCTTTTCCAGAAGGCCTAAATATCTAATACGATCTCGCGAAAAGCACGCGGCCGGCGGATGGTTTGCCCGTGACCATGCACTTGCCGGGTTCGGCAGGCATGTCGATCGGGATGCAGCGGATCGTGGCCTTGGTTTCTTCCTTGATTTTCTCCTCGGTTTCGGGGGTGCCGTCCCAGTGGCAGAGCATGAAGCCGCCCTTTTCGTCGAGCAGGCGCTTAAATTCCTCATAGTCGTCAACCACTGTGGTCATCCTCTCGCGGAAGGTGAGCGCTTTTTCGAAAATATTTTTCTGGATTTCATCCATCAGCCCTTCGATCATGTCGGCGAGGCCTTCCTGCTGCACGGTTTCTTTTGTCAGCATGTCGCGGCGGGCGATCTCGATGGTTCCGTTCTGCATATCGCGCGGGCCCATGGCCAGGCGCACAGGCACGCCTTTAAGCTCGTATTCGGCGAATTTGAAGCCCGAGCGCACGTTGTCGCGGTCGTCTATCTTGACGCTTATGCCGCGCTTTTTCAGCTCGGCGGCGAACTCTTCCATACGCGCCACCACGGCTTTCAATTCCTCTTCCCCTTTATATATAGGTATCATCACGACCTGTATCGGCGCGAGCTTGGGCGGAAGCACCAGTCCGTTGTTGTCCGAGTGGGCCATTATGAGCGCCCCCATCAGGCGTGTGGAAACGCCCCACGAAGTCGCCCAAACGTGTTCCAACTTGCCGTCACGGTTGGCGAACTGCACGTCGAACGCCTTGGCGAAGTTCTGCCCGAGGAAGTGCGACGTTCCGCTTTGCAGCGCCTTGCCGTCCTGCATCAGCGCCTCGATGGTAAGCGTGTCCTCGGCGCCGGCGAAGCGTTCGTTCTCGCTCTTGTGGCCCACGATTACCGGCACGCCCATAAACTGCTCGGCGAAATCGCGGTATACATGTACCATCTTATATGCCTCCTCAATAGCCTCCTCGCGGGTTTCATGGGCTGTATGGCCCTCCTGCCACAGGAATTCGGCCGTGCGCAGGAAAAGGCGAGTACGCATTTCCCAGCGTACCACGTTCGCCCACTGGTTGCACAGGATGGGCAGGTCGCGGTAGGACTGTATCCAGCCCTTGTATGTGTTCCAGATAATGGTTTCCGAAGTGGGGCGCACGATCAGTTCCTCTTCGAGCTTGGCGTCGGGATCGACCACCACTCCCTTGCCCTCGGGGTCGTTCATAAGGCGATAGTGCGTCACTACGGCGCACTCCTTGGCGAAGCCCTCGACATGTTTAGCCTCCTTGCTGAAGAACGACTTGGGGATGAACAGCGGGAAATAGGCGTTCACGTGCCCCGTGTCCTTGAACATCTGGTCGAGGGCACGCTGCATCTTCTCCCATATCGCATACCCGTAGGGCTTTATGACCATACATCCGCGCACGGACGAATTCTCAGCCAGGCCAGCCTTCCCAACAAGGTCGTTATACCATTGGGAATAGTTTTCTTCCCTGCTCGTCAGTTCTTTCAACTCTTTAGCCATTTTTCACTCGATTTTACGCGCAAAGTTATCTTTTTTTTGTAATTATCCGCATATTTGCTCCGGGTAGTTACCCTCTCCGTGCAACAAATGGCAGGCGGCCGCGTCTTGTTGTTAGGAAGGGCGAAGCGACAGGGGAAGCCCGGATATACGAAAACAAGCCCTGCGGCGTTTTACATCAACAGGGGGAAATATAATTTTCAAGACCATGAAAAATTTAAGGAATATTTTAGGCGTGATAGCGGCAGGGCTTGCAACCCTCGCGCTGAGCACCAACTGCGCCGGCACGTCGAAGGGGGCGGGCAGTTCCAACGACGACCTTCAGAACAGGATCGCCATAGCCGAACGCCAGCGCCTCGAAGCCGAGGCCCAGGCCGCCGAGGCACGCGCGAAGGAAGCCGCCATAAAGGCCCGCCTCGCGGAGGCCGACCTGAGCAGCGCGGTGTCGACCCTGAACCAGTCGGGCTCGGGCAGCCTCGCGGCAAGCGGCAATCCCGGGTCGTATGAACTCATGCTCAGGGGCGACAACTCACAGTATGTCGACGAGGGTATGACCTATTCGGAGATCCTCCGCGGCAAGAGCGCCGAGACCTATACCTCGAAATCGGTAACTTACAACTACAACATATCCGCAGGCAGCGGCGTGTGGCTCGAACCGCGATACATCACGTCATTCTACGGGAGCTGGAACAGCAGGCCGTCATCGGGCGTCAGCATCAGCATAGGCGTGTACGACCCGTGGGGCGGATGGGGATACGGATACAGTCCATACTACTGGAACACATGGCCCAGTTGGTATTGTAATGACTATTGCTGGGACAGATGGGGATATTACGGGCCTGGCTGGGGATACGATTATTACCGCCCCCGGGGATATTATTACGCCCCCTATTACTACGACCGCGGATATCATTACAACAGCTACACCGGCTCGACGATAAGGCCGAACGACAGGTACCGCGGCGGTGTCGTAACTCCGGCATACAGAAGGACTCCGACATCCGGCAGCGCAACATCCCGCAACAGTTATTATCCGTCGAAAGGCAGCGCGACATACCGCGGCGCCACCCAGAGGACGGTCGGCCCCCAGACAGGAAGCGGCAGTTCGCACCGCGACGCGCAAAACTCCTCTGTAAGGCAGGGTACGAGCAGGACGGCAGGGTCGAGCTCGTCGGGCAGCAGCACATACCGCAGTGCGCCATCTGGCAGCAGCTCATCTTCGAGAAGCAGTGTACCAAGCAATAATTCTTCGAACAGCTCGACATCAAGGAGCAGTACGCCAAGCAGTAGTTCGTCGAGAGGTTCGTCGGGCAGCAGTTCCAGTTCTTCAAGTAGTTCGACATCGAGAAGCAGTACGCCGAGCAGTAGCTCTTCGAGCAATTCATCGTCGAGAAGTTCTTCTGGCAGCAGCTCTTCAAGCAGTTCGTCTTCAAGGAGCAGTGCGCCGAGCAGCAGTTCGTCATCAGGTTCTTACCGCAGCGCACCGTCGAGCGGCAGTTCTTCGAGCAGCGCGCCGTCAAGAAGTTCAGGCAGTTCTTCGTCAAGCTCTTCATCGAGAAGCGCGGGCGGCAGTTCGTCGAGCCGCTAAAGTCAACCGCTCAAAACAGCGATGCCTCCCGGAATCCGGGAGGCATCGCTGTTTTAACCCGCCACATCATTCTCAGTCGCGCACGAGCGACACGAAAACCGGCAGGTGGTCGCTGTAACCGCCAATATATACCCCGCCTGCGAATGTCCTGAGCGGATAGCCTTTGCGGGAAACAGTTTCGCCGTCGAGCATCCACGGGCGCAGGAAAACGCCCGAATCGAGGTAGCGAAACCCATCGCCGCCAAGGAAGCGTGTACTCAGGAAAATATTATCGTACAGCAGCCAACGGTTGTTGTAAACATATGACCCCACGCCTTTCGCGGCGAGCGGGGCCAAAGGCGCAAACAACGGACGGCGGCCGTCGACCGCAACATCAGCCGTGTAGAACCGGCGGCGCATCGCCCTGTCGGCAGGATCGGCGTTGAAGTCGCCGGCCAATATGACGCGGGCATCCCTGTCTTTACCATGTATATACTCGACCAGGCCGTAGAGCGAGGCCAGCGCGCGGTCGCGGTAACGCGCGCTGTTCATCTGCGACGGCAGGTGGCATACCAGCACGTCCACACGCTCCCCATACAACTCGCCGCGCACGTAAAGCACCTCGCGGGACGAGGCGACCTTCATCAGCCGGGCGGTGTCCGGCACGAATTTATCGCCCTTATATAACAGCGCATGGTCCATGCCCCTGTCATCGCCGCCCGACAGGAAAATGTAGTTGTAATCGGTCTTGAGCGTCACGACAAGGCCGCGGACGGCGGTTTCGCTCTCGACTTCGGCCAGGCCCACTATGTCCGCTCCGAGTTCATCAAGCACCCGCGCAATATTCCCGAGCTTGGCTGCATAGCGCACCGAATCCCACTTCATCCTGCCGCCTGGAAGGTAATCGGCGTCGCTGCCCGAAGGGTCGGGAACGGTATCGTAGAGGTTCTCGACATTATAAAAGGCGACCTTAGCCACATCGCGCGCCCAAACGCCGGCCGGCACTGCGCACAGCAAAAAAACCGCTGAAAAAATATTCCTGAATGTCCGCATCGGGTTATGGCATAAAATATGACTCACAAATATAACTTTTTCCTACCTTTGAGAAAGAATTAGATTCTATTTTTCGGGTTGCCATGCAACCCGCGGCTTCCCGCCCGTGGCGCGGAGCGCCAGCGGGGGACGGGCGGAAGCCGAAAATTACATTAAATATATCCAAAAATATGTTCCCTGCCGCCACATATTCCGAGCGCCGCGACCTGCTGAGGCAGAGGGTCACGCAGGGCGGCATCATACTGTTGCCCGGAAATATCGGCTCACCCGTGAACTATCCGGACAACCAGTACCGCTTCCGCCAGGACAGCACGTTCCTGTATTTCTTCGGCCTCAACCGCGCAGGCTTGTGGGCGATCCTCGACACCGATTCGGGCGAAGACACCCTCTACGGCGACGACGCCTCGATGGACGACATAATCTGGAGCGGCCCCCAGCCATCGCTGCGCAAGATGGCGGAAGGCGCGGGCGTAACGTCAACAGCATCGTTCGACAAGCTGCGCGAAGACCTCGCCCTTGCCATACGCAAAGGCCGCCGCATACATTTCCTGCCGCCCTACCGTGCCGAGACGAAACTCGAATTCTCGTCCCTGCTTGGGATATGTGCCGACGCCCTGCACGACCGCGCTTCGATCGAACTGGCGCTGGCGGTGGTTTCGCTGCGCGACAAAAAATCCGCCGAAGAAATAGCCGAGATAGAACGTGCGTGCGAGATAGCATATAAAATGCACACGACGGCAATGCGCATGTGCCGTCCGGGCGCAACGGAACGCGAGATCGCCGGTGCGATAGAGGGCGTAGCCCTGCAATACGGCTGGGGCGTGGCGTTCCCGTCGATAGTGTCGCAGAACGGGGAAACGCTCCATAATCATTCGCACGACGGCACCCTCGAAAAAGGGCGCCTGCTGCTGTGCGACGCCGGGGCCGAAACAACGATGAGCTATTGCAGCGACATCACGCGCACCATCCCCGTAAGCGGCCGCTTCAGCCCTGTGCAAAAGGACATATATAACATAGTGCTCGCGGCCAGCCGCCGGGCGTTCGAAACCGCAGCCCCAGGCAAGCTCTACCACGACATCCACCTCGAAGCCTGCCTCGTGATAGCCGATGGCCTACGAAGCCTCGGGATCATGAAAGGCGACCCGCAGGAAGCCGTAGCCGCGGGGGCGCACGCCCTTTTCATGCCCCACGGCCTGGGCCATATGATGGGGCTGGACGTACACGACATGGAGAATATCGGAGAAAAATATGTAGGTTACGACCTCGAAACCAAACGCAGCGAACAACTGGGCGTCAGCATGCTGCGCATGGGCCGCCGCCTTCAGCCTGGCATGGTCATGACCGTCGAGCCGGGCATTTATTTCATCCCGGCCTACATGGAAAAATGGCGCAGCGAGGGAATTAACAAAGAGTTCATTAATTTTGCAGCGGCAGGGAAGTACGCCGGATTCGGGGGCATTCGCATCGAGGACGACCTGCTCGTTACCGAAACGGGCAACCGCATACTCGGCGAGAGGCGCGCTCCGGTCACAGTCGCCGAGATCGAAGAATTCATGAAAAACGCAAAAGCATAACATGTCACTTATTTTAAGCATAGAAACGGGAACGGACATTTGTTCGGCGGCGCTGTCGCGCGACGGCAAACTGCTGGCCCTGCGCGAGAGCATCGGCGGCCAGGACCACGCACGCAATCTGGCGCTCTACATCGACGAACTGCTCAAAGCCAACGAGTACGAGGCGGAAGACCTCGACGCCGTGGCCGTGGGAAAAGGGCCCGGGTCATACACCGGCCTGCGCATCGGAGTATCAACAGCCAAAGGCATCTGCTACGCGCTGGGTATACCGCTTATAGGCATCGGCTCGCTCGAAGCGCTGGCCAACGTCGCCGCAGAAGACTACGAAGCCGGCATACTCGACATTGAAGACCGGGATTCGGCACTGCTCTGCCCCATGATAGACGCGCGGCGCATGGAGGTCTACGCGCAGGTGTTCGATTCGTCGATACGGCCTTTATCCGAAGCCGCGGCGCACATCATCGAGCAGGGAAGTTTTTCGGAGTTCATCGGCAGCGGACGAGAGTTCGTCATATTCGGCAACGGCGCGGCAAAATGCACCGGCACCCTCCCGAAAGAAGGCGTTAAGTTCGTCGAAGTAACCCCCTCGGCCCGCGGACTCGTCAAACCCGCATACGAAGCATTCCTCGCCGCACGTTTCGAAGATGTAGCCTACTTCGAACCATTCTACCTGAAAGACTTCGTGGTCACAACATCGCAAAAGAAGATCTTCTAACTCCAACGAGAAGAAATAAGGCTGTCATTGATTATTTTGTTCTCTTTTGTAAAAGAGAACCAGAAAACTTTTTTGAAAACTTCGTTTTCTGCTACTTTACAAGTTAAAAGAGAGACCCTTTGGGGTCTCTCTTTTAACTTGTTGAGAAATCATGAGATACGAAAGTATCTCCAAAAATTCTTTGGTTCTTTCTTATAAGAAAGAACAGTGCAAATCATATGACAAGCCTTATTTTTTCTCGTTGGAGAAAGAATACGGGCGGTCTTCGGTTTTGGTGCCGCGCAGGGGATTCTCCCGGTCGGACATTGCGAATTGTATTTTCGCGCCTTTGAGCAGCTCCGAATGTTTGAAATAGTTCTTCGTGTAGTTCTTGCCGCTCAGGCGGATGCCGTCGACATAGAAATTCTCCGCACTGTTGTCCGGGGCGTCGATCTCGATTTTTTTGCCGTCGGCAAGCGTGATCGTGGCTTTTTTGAACAGCGGCGCTCCAATAGCGTACTCGTCCGAGGCCGGGCATACGGGGTAGAACCCGAGGGCCGAGAATACGTACCATGCCGAGGTCTGGCCGTTGTCCTCGTCGCCGCAGTAACCGTCGGCGAATGGGGTGTACATACGGTTCAGCACCTGGCGAACCCAATACTGCGTTTTCCACGGCTGGCCCGCCCAGTCGTACAGATACGTCATGTGTTGTATCGGCTGGTTGCCGTGGGCGTAGTTGCCCATGTTCATCACGGTCATCTCGGTGATCTCGTGGATCGGGAAGCCGTAGTAGCTGTCATCGAAGACCGGCGGAACAACGAACACAGAGTCGAGCATGTTCGCGAATTCCTCCTTGCCGCCCATCAGGTCTACAAGCCCCTGGATGTCGTGGAACACGCTCCATGTGTAGTGCCAGCTGTTGCCTTCGGTGAAGGCGTCGCCCCACTTGTAGGGGCTGAACGGTTCCTGGAACGACCCGTCTTCGTTGCGGCCGCGCATGAGGTTGGTCGATTTGTCGAACACGTTGCGGTAGTTCTGGCTGCGTGCGGCCCAGAGGTCGAGTTCTTCTTTCGGGCGGTCGAGTTTCTTCGCCAACTGGAGGATACACCAGTCGTCGTAGGCGTATTCGAGCGTGCGTGCCACATTCTCGTTAATTCCCACGTTGTAAGGGATGTAGCCCAGGTCGTTGTAATACTGGTGTCCGAGGCGGCCGGTCGAGCTGACCTGCGGATGTACGTTCTTGGTGGCATGTACCATTGCGTCATAAAGCACTTTGAGGTCTTGTCCGGTCACGCCTTTGACAACCGCGTCCGCCACTACGGATGCCGAGTTGTTGCCCACCATGCAGCCGCGGTGGCCGGGGCTGGCCCATTCGGGCAGGAAGCCGCTTTCGAGCGCGGTGTTGGCGAGACCTTGCTGTATTTCGCCCGCCACTTCCGGATAAAGCAGGTTCACGAGCGGAAGCAGGGCGCGGAAAGTATCCCAGAAACCGGTGTCGGTGTACATGTATCCGGGAAGCACCTCGCCGTTGTAGGGGCTGTAATGCACCACTTTGCCATCGGCGTCGATCTCATAGAATTTGCGGGGGAAAAGCACGCTGCGGTAGAGGCACGAATAGAACGTGCGGTATTGATCCAATGTTCCGCCCTCGACTTTGACGCGGCCAAGCACGTCGTCCCAGCGATCCTGCGCTTTTTCCTTAACGGTTTCGAGATCGTCGCTGCCAAGCTCCTTCAGGTTGATGAACGCCTGGTCGAGGCTGATGAACGACGAAGCGACGCGGGCGTTCACTTTTTGGCCGCGCTTGGTTTTGAAGCCTACCACGGCAAGGGCGTGGTTGCCCTCGTACTCAAGCCCTTCCCTGAGTTCGTGGCCGCCTTCCCACACCTGCTCCATCTCGAACGGGGTGTCGAACTGTACCACGAACCAGTTGCGGAAGTTCCCCGGAACGCCGCCGCTGTTGCGCGTGGTGTAACCCACTATGGTGTTGGTTTCCTCGATGATCTTTATGTAAGACCCGCGGTCGAAAGCGTCGATCACAACGGCGCTCTGCTCGCTTTCGGGGAAGGTGAAGCGGAAAATGGCTGCCCGCTCGGTCGGGGCCAGCTCGGCGGTCACGTCATGGTCGGCCAGGTAGACGCTGTAATAATAAGGTTTGGCCACCTCGGATTTATGCGAGAACCAGCTGGCGCGGGCTTTCTGGTCGATCTTCGTACGGTCGTTGACCGGCATGAGCGAGAACTGGCCGTAGTCGTTGATCCACGGGCTGGGCTGGTGGGTCTGCTTGATGCCGCGGATCTTGTAGCGGTCGTAGCGGTAGGCCCATCCGTCGCCCATCTCGCCGGTCTGGGGCGTCCAGAAATTCATCCCCCACGGCAGCGCCGTAGCAGGATAGGTATTGCCGGTCGAAAGCGCGAACTCCGACAGCGACCCCACCTGGGTGTTCACATAATCCGAAAGGCGAGTCTTGTCTTCGGTCGTTTTGCTCTGGCAGCAGGAAGCGGCGGCCAACAGGGTCACGGCCAAAGCTGCAAACGTAAATTTTTTCAACATCTTATGCAGTGGTTTTAAGGTTTCTTATCTTACAAAGATAGAAAGATTATTTTATTTGTGAAAGTTGAAAATTTTGACACGCTTTATGAGCAAATAATGCCATTTTAGAATATCTTTGTTAAATTGACTTTTTGCACCGCCACCTAAAAACCTAAAACTATAACCTTATGAAAAAACTCCATGTGCTGCTATGTGCTTTGGGTTGCCTCTCGATGGCAGCCGGAACCGTATCCGCGCGGACATTCGAACTATCCTCGCCGGACGGCGGGATCAAAATGACCGTCAACGAAGGGGAGCGCGTCTCCTACAACGTTTCCCTCGACGGCAAACAAGTGATTGGCGACAGCTACCTCAGCCTTACGACACGCGACAAGACCTACGGGCCTGGCGCGAAACTGAAAAATTCGAAGACAACGTCCGTCAACGAAGAGTTCACACCGGTAGTCGCGTATAAATTCGCCAGGATCAAAAACCATTACAACGGACTTACCCTGAATTTCAGCGACGGTTTCTCGGTCGAATTCCGTGCTTACGACGACGGGGCGGCATACCGCTTCGTAACGAACGGCAAAAGTGAAGTCGAGGTAATGGACGAGGAATTCTCGGTGAACTTCCCCGCAGGGTACAAAGCCCACATCCAGCTGTCGACGAGAGATTTCAGGACGAACCAGGAGGAGGCCTATTCGCACATGAACCTGACCGACTGGACGGCGGAAAACTCCAAATCGAGCCTCCCCTCGCTGTTCGAAACCCCCGAGGGTAACATGATCCTCATTTGCGAATCGGGCGTGGTCGACTATCCGCAAATGTTCGTCAAGGGGACGGGCGGCAACGGCATGACCTCCACATTCCAGAAATACATGCTCGAACAGGAACCGCAGGGCGACCGTTCGATGAAGGTCACCAAGGAAGCCGACTTCATCGCCCGCACCGCCGGAGCGAGGGAATACCCGTGGCGCTATTTCGTGATAACCGAAGACGCGGGCGGACTCCTCGAAACCACCATGACGGCACGCCTCGCCCCAAAATCGGTCATCAAGGACACCTCGTGGATCAAACCGGGGCTGATCAGTTGGGAATGGTGGAACGGCGCCGTACCCTACGGCCCCGACGTGAATTTCGAGGCCGGCCTCAACACCGAAACCTATAAGTATTTCATCGACTTCGCCTCAAACTTCGGCATCCCCTATATCATCATGGACGAAGGCTGGGCGCAACGTACCCAGGATCCGTTTACCCCGAACCCCGACGTAGACGTAAAAGAGCTGATCCGTTACGGGAAAGAGAAAAACGTGGGTATTGTGCTGTGGCTGACGTGGACATCCGTGGAAAATAACTTCGGGCTGTTCGAGGCCCTCAGCGGATGGGGCGTCAAGGGTCTCAAGATAGACTTCATGGACCGCAACGACCAGTGGATGACCAACTACTACGAACGCGTACTGGCCGAGGCGGCGAAGCACAAACTGCTCATCTCGTTCCACGGGTCGTTCAAACCCGGCGGCCTCGAATACAAATACCCGAACCTGCTGACCTATGAAGGCGTGAAAGGGATGGAGCAAATGGGCGGTTGCCGCCCCGAGAACAGCGTGTGGCTGCCGCTGATGCGCAACGTGGCAGGCCCGATGGACTACACGCCCGGCGCCATGTTCTCGATGCAGCCCAACGTATACAGCGCGCAGAGGCCCAACGCCGGAAGCATCGGCACGCGCGCCTACCAGATGGCACTGTTCGTGCTGTTCGAAACCGGCTTCCAGATGCTCGCCGACAACCCCACACTCTACTACCGCGAACGCGAATGTACGGAATACATAACCTCCGTACCTGTGACGTGGGATGAAACGCGCGCACTCGCGGTCAGCCCCGGCGAATACGTATCTATAGCCAAGCGCAAAGGCGGCAAATGGTTCGTGGGTGCGATGTGCGGATCGGACAAGCCCAACTGGCGCGACGTCGAAGTCACGCTCGACTTCCTCGACGAGGGACGCGAATATACCATGACGTGGTTCGAGGACGGCATCAACGCCCCGAGGCAGGCCATGGACTACCGCAAAAAAACGGCTAAAGTCAAGAAAGGCGACAAGGTCACGATGCACATCGCCCGCAACGGAGGCTGGGCCGGCGTAATAGAATAACCAGCCCCGGAAACCGGAACCGGACGACGGGATAATATTTCCAAACAAAAAGCGAAGGCCGAGGCCTTCGCTTTTTGTTTGGAACGGATGCTACGACACCCTCATTCCAAAGGAATTGCATGTCCATTGCATGCTATTTTCAGGTGCATATTTCGCATACGGCAAAAACAAGTCGCCAACTTTGCCGAAAGTCTTTCTCATATGATTTTTTTATCATAAATTTACAGCCTAAAATTTAACGCACTTTATCAGGCCTATGAGCTGGTTCTCAGACTTATTTTTCGGCGACCCCTTTCAATGGGGAGGCGGCGTCGCGCATTCGGTACTCGTTCTGGCGATAGTGATCGCCGCTGGGGTCGCGCTCAACAGGATCAAAATAGCGGGAATCTCGCTCGGGGTGACATGGATCCTCTTCGCAGGGATAGCTTTCGCGCACTTCGGGATGCAGCTCAACGAACACATACTGCATTTCGTAAAGGAATTCGGGCTCATACTTTTCGTATACTCCATCGGGCTGCAGGTAGGGCCTGGGTTCTTTTCCTCGTTCAAAAAAGGAGGAATAAAACTCAACATGCTGGCGATGTCCATCGTCCTGCTGGGCGTGGCCACCACCATCGTATTGTTCGAGGTTACAGATCTGCCCATCACGACCATGGTCGGCATCATGTCGGGAGCCGTGACCAATACGCCGGGACTCGGCGCCGCGCAGCAGGCCGCCAGCGAACTTACAGGGACAAACAATCCCGATATCGCAACAGGTTACGCCGTAGCATATCCCTTGGCGGTAATCGGCATAATATCCACCATCATCGCGTTCCGCTACATCTTCAAAGTTGACATGAAAAAGGAAGAGGAGATGGCGTTGAAAACCGATGCGAGCGCCAAGGACGCCGTAGCAAAGGAATTGACCCTGAAACTGACAAACCCCGCGATAAACGGCAAGTCGGTAAGCGAAATACACGACCTGATAAACCGCAACTACGTCATCTGCCGCCTGCGCAGGCAGGAGGACGGGGTTGTGAAAATGGCCAACTCCGACACCATACTGCACACCGGCGACGACGTGCAGATCATAACGTCGCACTCGGCGGCACGGACGATTACCGCATTCCTCGGGGAAGAAACCGAAGTGGAATGGTACCAACTGAACGCGAAACTCATCTCGCGGCGCATCCTCATTACCAAACCGGAACTGAGCGGAACCTCGCTGTCGAAACTGAGGCTGCGCAGTTTCGGCGTAAGCATCTCGCGCGTGAACCGTTCGGGTATCGACCTGGTCGCGTTCCCGGGGCTTAAACTCCAGGTGGGCGACCGCGTCACGGTCGTGGGCATGGAAGGGGCAATCGACGAGGTCGAAAAAGTCCTCGGCAATTCGCTCAAAAGGCTCGACCACCCGAACCTGTTCCCTATATTCCTCGGCATCGTGCTGGGCGTGATCCTCGGAAGCATACCGGTCGTATTCCCGGGAGTGCCGCAGCCCATAAAACTGGGGCTTGCCGGCGGGCCGCTCATCGTGTCGATACTAATCAGCCGCTTCGGCCCGAAATACAAGCTCGTCACATACACCACGATGAGCGCCAACCTGATGATGCGCGAAATTGGCATAGCGCTGTTCCTCGCGTGCGTGGGGCTTGGCGCCGGCGAAGGATTCGTGGACACGGTCATCGGAGGCGGCTATAAATGGATCGGATACGGCATACTTATAACCGTAGTGCCGCTGTTCATCGTAGGAACAATAGCGAGGACGGTCTTCAAGATCAATTATTTTTCGCTCACAGGGCTTATGGCAGGCTCGATGACCGACCCGCCCGCGCTGGCCTACGCCAACGAAAGTTCGGGCAACGACATTCCCTCGGTAAGCTACGCCACGGTATACCCACTCACGATGTTCCTCAGGGTGCTGTGTGCCCAGCTTATGATATTATTCCTCTCCTGACCCTGGCCGGGGGAAGCCGGGAGGCTGCTTACAAATAAGGCCGCGCATACAATGCGCGGCCTTTTGTTATCCATGTTTTAATTAGAAGCAGCACGCCTGTCGGCACTCGGATAGCGGGAGCATTAGCCCGCACAGAAACGTCACGGTGTTAAATAACCATCACGCTCTGCCCGCGAAAGCGGGAGCGGCCTAACGCTTCCTGAAAACGGGCGAGATCTCGATATACAGCCCGAAGTTGCGGCCGGCCATAGGCCGCGACAGTACCGACTCGTACTCCTCGTCGAGCAGGTTGTTGACCGCCACTTTCAACGACACTTTGGCCCACTTGAAATCCTGCCGCCTTTCGAGCGAAATGTCACTCATAAAGTAAGGCGCCAAAAGGCCTATCTTAGTATTGCGGTCGTTGCTGGACGTGGTAAAACGCTCGCTGTAATAGCTCCATTTATAGGTAAAATCCCATCCGCGCCACCTCAATGATCCTATCACGGCCGCCGAGTGCCTCGGGATATACACCAGTTGTTTGCCAACCGCCTGGTCGAACTCGTTCATGGGCTCGCCGTTGTTGATGGCGTGGGTGTAGGTATAGTTCCCGTTCAGCATGACACCCAGGTCTTTGTTCAGGTCGGCGGCGACCCTCGCACGCGTTTCGAGTCCGTAGCTGTGCACTTCTTTCACGTTTATGGGAGTCCATACCCCATTTTTACCGGCGCCACCTGGCAACCAGAGTATCCAGTCGTCGATATAGGAGTTGAAGCCCGTGGCCTCCCCGCTGAACTTGATCCGTCCCTCGCCCTGGCGCACTTCCACCCCGCCGTCGTATGAGAATCCGCTCTCGGGCTTCAGGTCGGGATTGCCGCCAGGTTTGAAATAGAGGTCGTTAAGGGTCGGGTAGCGATAGTTGCGCGAAACCGACGCTTTCAGAAGCACGCGCCCATTGCGCGACAACATATACTCGGCAAACCCGGCAGGGATCAGGGGCG
Source organism: Tidjanibacter sp. (assembly GCA_031552235.1). GTDB lineage: Bacteria > Bacteroidota > Bacteroidia > Bacteroidales > Rikenellaceae > WRDF01. The sequence goes on from JAVBMR010000013.1 coordinate 15,637, forward strand.
AAAATTCGCCGTAATATTCCTCGCGCAGGTTGACGGCGAAGCCGAGGCGTTCCGTCGGCTTATAGCGCACAGCCGCCAGCGCGGACAGGTCGGTCCTCGACTGGGTATAGCCTACGGCATTGTTCTTTTTAACGGTTTCCGGGTTCATTTCGGCCTTGTTGCGGCTGGTCACACGGTTTTGGTAAGCGGCGACGTTCGCGCTGAAAAGCCATTTCTCGCCGAGGTAATATTCCGTGTCGAACCGGCCGAAGAAGGTATTCACATAGCTCCGGGAATCTATCATCCTTATAATGTCGTCCATCGAGCCTCTTTCCCGTTCGTAGAAATACCCGAGGTCGGTATATGTATACCCGGCCTTTGCCGACATGTCGACAGCACCCCGGGTCATATCCCATCCGGCGACCGCACGCAGGGTGCGCTCGTCCTGCTCGGTCTTGTAGTAACGGCTCTGGTCGCGCTCGTCGCTGAGGGCAGGGACGCCGCGCTGCGAATCGAGATACCACGCCGACAGCGAGAACCGATGCCCGCCGCCCGCATCGTAATAGGCCTCCTGCAAGGCGTGGAAGTCCCTGAACTGGCCGTTGAAATTGCGGAACTTACCGTAATATTTATCCACTATCCGGCCGTCGCCGTCCTTGACCAGCTTGAGCTTGTTGTAATTCGTATACTCGAAATCGTTGTCGGACGAAGAATACATGACCCTCGTGGAGAAATTCCATTTACCGCCGCCATATGTGGCCCTCAGGAACTCGTCATACGTGTCGAAGCTGGCTATGCCCTGGATATAGCGCACGCCGAAGCCTTCTTCCCGCACCGGGCTGTTGCCGAGCGCCACGGCGCCCCCCAGCCCGCCACCCGTCATACCCACGGAACTCGGCCCGGCATAGAGGTCGGCGTCGTCGATAAAGTACGATGGTATCATCGAGAAATCGACCATGCCCAGCATCGGCGAGCCTATCTTCATGCCGTTCCACAACACCTGCGTGTGCGATGGGGCGGTACCACGGAACGACGCCGTGGAGAGGGTCGCCCTGCCGTAGGATTTTATGAATATCGAGCTGCCCAGCGACAGCACCTCGGCCATCGAGTTGGTAATATTGTCGCGCAGCGTGACGGAATCCAGGCGCGTCATCTGCAGGCCGATCTCTTCCAGCGGCCTGTCGGCGGTAACCTGCACGGGTTCCAGTTGAATGGTCTTGTCCATCACGCTCTCGTGCATGCCCTCCTGTGCCGAAACCTGCACCGGGAGCGGCGCGGCAAAAAACGAGAACAAAGTTCCGATAAGTATTGTAGTTTTTTTCATGTCCAATTTCAAATAAACAGGTTTGTAATAATCTTTAGAAAGGCTATGCAAAATGATCCTGCCGGTCTTTCGGCGTCGCTAACGCGACTCCGGCAGTCCGCCGCAGCCCCGCGCGGCGGGCTGGTCGCTTCGGCTTTCTCCGACAGAGCGGGAGGGTCGATGCACACCCGAAGCGCTGTAATGCGAAACTATGCCCACCGCCGACGGCAGACCGCACAGTAAAGTACATCGTTGCAGATCGTCACAAATAATTATTTAAAGCAAAATGCGCTGGGGATTATGCCCGCGTTTATGGTGTCAATAGGCCTTCCGTCGGAGCTGAACCTGTACACCACGCCCGGCTGCGAATAGTCGATGGCGTCGGACACATAAACGTCGGAATTGACGGGGTTGACGCCGAGGCCATAGAACGTGGACCATCCTTCTGGCGCCGGAATAAAAGGCTCGTCAGGCAGGTTCTCGTCCATTACCCACATGCACCACACCGCCTTATTGATGAAATATATCATCTCGCCCGCGGCATCGATGCAGACTTCTGACGGCCAGTCGCCCTTTTCGAACAGGAATTCCCGCTCCACCTGCCGTGTGGCGGCGTCGATGCGGTAAAGGGCCGGCGCTTCCCAACCGTAGGGGCTGCCCTCGTATCCTCCGTCGGTTATCGTCCATATTTTGCCGTAGCGGTCGAGGACCAAAGACGTAGGCTGTATGCCCACCTCTATTTCATCCACTACACGGTCGAGTTCCGTGTCGATCACAAGTATCTTATTGTCATAGGACCAGCAGTTCGTGAACACATACTTGCCGTACTGCACCATCTGCTCCGTGCCGGGATGGCCGGGGGTGTCGATATAACCCGTGATCCTGCGCTGCTGCGGATCGATAATTGCGATGTGTCCGGAGTACATTTCCGTAACATAGGCCTTAGTGTCGCTCAGGAAATGCACATAACGCGGCACGTTGAACCCGGTAATTGTGCCAGTCAGCTTGAAAGTGTTGATGTCTATGACCAACAATTCCTCCGAGTTGTTGATTATAAGATAGCCCTGGTCCTTGCGCACGGCCATCGACTGCGCCCCCTCGCCGAGCCGCTCCCCGTTGGCGCGGGCATACGCCTCGTTGACAACGGTTTTTTCGACAGGGTCGTAGTAGGAGAGCGACGAGTTGCCTGCCCCGTAGTTGCCTTCGTTGAGGATGAACACACCCTCCCCTGTGAACTCCATATCCTCCTGTGGGAGAGGCCCATACTTGATGCAGGAAGCGGAACACGATACGATTACGGCCAACGCCGCCGCGCGCAGCGATGCACGCCATGAAAATTTCTTTCTCATCCGTTTTTTTGTTTAGCGACTTACGCGCCGGAGAAAGAAAACTGAACCTTACGATGGGCTGATCCCAAGAATATTTGCCGGAAAAGCGCCGGTTCTTTCTCCCATTCTCCGTAGGAGTAAATCCGTTAAAGCGCACAGGCAGGTCTTCTGACTTGTTCCTGTCGGGACGCCTTCCCGGCCCGCTACGGGCCAGTGGCAAAGAAAGTCCTGACATATTTCGGGGGTTTTTACAGAGCAGGCAAGCCTCAACGCGACCAACCCTATCCGGCACCCCGGGAACTCACAGCAGCGGGAACTGTTGCCGATTCGCACGGCATTCCCTTTTAATCCCCGTCCGCGGCCAGGCGGACTTAGGAACCAAATGCAGGGCAAAGGTAAATAAAAAAAACGAATTGCAATCCTTGGCGCCGCATACTTTTTTCACTCCGCAGCCAGCAGAAGGCCGGCGGCTTTCTACGAAAGCCGGGATTATATTTTTCACTATCTTTGTACACCGGCAACGGCACGAAAAACACGAAAACATGGATGAAAGGACGCTTATCGAAATAGACTCGGCAGTACCCAGGTACGGGGCGTACAGATTCCAACACCCCATCATCTGGACCATCGGCAAAGGGGAGAACTGGACGGTCATAGGCCCCAACGGGGCAGGCAAAAGCCAGCTCGTATCGATCCTGCTGGAACAGCAGGCGCTCCTGTCGGGCCGGGTGCGCAACAGCGTTGGCGACCGCACGAGCACCATTGCCAAATACGTGGCGTTCACTGACATATACAGCATCTTCGACGCTGGAAATTCCTACTACCAGCAGCGCTGGAACACGGGCGACACCCAGACTGCGCCATTCGTGGACGAGCTGTTCGAGGGCATCACGAACGATACCGTGAAGAGGTTCATGGATATATTCGGCATCGGAAACCTGCTGGGCAAAAGGGTCAACATGCTGTCGAGCGGCGAACTGCGCAAGACGCTCATTGTCCTCGCCCTGCGCTCGCAGCCTCGCCTGCTGATACTCGACAACCCCTACATCGGGCTTGACGCAGGGTCGAGGGCGGTACTCGAAGATGTATTCCGGCTCATAACCGGCGCATGCGGAATACAGCTCATGACGCTCGTGGCCGATCCGAGGGATATCCCGCAGGTGACGACCCACGTCCTGCCCGTCAGGGATAAAACTCTCCTGCCTGCGATGTCGCGCGAAGGCTTCCTTGCCAATACCCAATTCATCGAAGACCTGTTCCGGCACGACAGCCCGACGGAAATCCCGGCCGGCAGCGGCATCGTCCGACCGGCATTCGAAAACGTATTGGACTTCCGGAACGTCACGATAAAATACGGCGAAAAGATTATCCTCGACGGCATCGACTGGACCGTGAAATGCGGCGAGAAGTGGCTGTTGGCGGGCAAAAACGGCTCGGGCAAATCGACCCTTTTGAGCCTCGTTTTCTGCGACAACCCCCAGGGATACGCCAACGACATCACGCTTTTCGACCGCAGACGCGGTCCGGGGCAGAGCATCTGGGAGGTTAAAAGCCGCATCGGGTACGTCTCTCCGGAAATAACCAACTATTACCGCAAAAACGTCTGCTGCCTCGACGTGGTCGCCTCCGGGTTCTCCGACACCATCGGCATCCCCTACGGCTATGACGATGCCAAACGCGAAGCGGCGCTGGGCTGGATGGCGGCGTTCGGGATAGCCCGTCTCGCCGACAGGCCCTCCATCGCCGTGTCCTCCGGCGAACACCAACTCGTCATGCTCGCACGCGCGTTCGTCAAGGACGCCGACCTGCTGATCCTCGACGAACCGATGCACGGGCTGGATACGCGCAACAAATCGCGTGTGCGGCAGATCATAAAAAAGTGGTGCGCGGGCGACAAATCGCTGATATACGTCACGCACTACCGGGAAGAAGCCCCTGACATCCTGACCCACAGGCTTGATCTGGGCAGGCAACGATAAATGTGCTTATCCGCAATAACGGCATATCGGCCCGTTTTTCGACACTCCCATTGCTTCATTATTCGACTTCTTTAAACCTTATTTCGCATTAATCGAAACTCCGCACCGAGGTCAGCCGAAGTCGATTATCTTTGACGCCGCATTTAACTTAAAAAAAGCAGTATATGAAAAAAATCATTGGGATTTTAGCGTGCGCATGTTTTTTCGGCGTTGTGACCGCATCGGCGCAGCAGGACAAGAAAATTATGGTCGGACTTAAAGGCGGGCTTAACGTCCCCGACCTGACCACAGCCAGCGACAACCCCCTGAGCGACGGCTGGTCGTCGAAACTTGGCGGCATCTACGGGCTGACGTTCGAATACCGTTTCAACAAGACATGGTCGCTGGTCAGCGGCCTCGAATACACCGAGATGGGCGGCAAGAAAGACGGACTGCAGGCACTCCCCAGCGCACGCCTCGAACCGAACATCAATGCCGGAGTAATCGCCGCGACTGTCGCTAACAGCGGGGGACAGTTTACCCCGGATATGATTAACGTCGCCCCGTGGCCCAACAAATACACCTACGCCGATTTCAGCAACGAGTCGAAGTTCAACTACCTGCAAATCCCGGTAATGGCACGCTACAGCCTGCCTTTCGGCCAGGACCGTTTCCGCTTTGTCGTGAACTTCGGCGGTTATGTGGCGTACATGGTCGAGGCCAAAAATATCAACTCGGGTACCAGCCAACTCTATTCGGACGAAAACAAGACTCCGCTCACGCTAGACGTGACTACGCCTCTGGGGCCAATACCCCCCGTTCCATTTACCGCAGCCATTCCGCTGAACGACACCCGCAATATCTATGACCAGACCCGCCATTTCAACGTTGGCGTGATCGGCGGCGCGGGCGTCGGTATGAACCTGTGGAAAGGCGAACTGATGCTCCAGGCCGGCGGCCAGTATGGCTTCGTGAAAATCCAGAAAGACGACAAAAACGGCCAGAACCGCATCGGCGCAGGCACATTCACGCTCAGCTACGCCATTGCCCTTTAAACATCCGGGTAACCCATCTTCAAAGACGACTACAGCCTGAATCTCAGGCAAATGAAGTTATTTCCAGAAAGTTTTGCAACTGTTTTGCAACTCCCAAAACCAAAAACTCCAACTGACTGATTGTCAATTGGAGTTTTCTTTGTTTTGTGCCGTGGAGCCTCGAAAAATTGAACCTCCTTATATCTGTCTTGGAATTAGTTTGGAGCAGGCGAGAATGGCTGTCATGTCATTAAAGTTTATCTCCCCAATTTATTCCCGAAAAGATACCCTACACATAATGTTATTATAGGAGTGATGATTGACCATAATTCAGAAGCATTTTGAGTTTCATGCCTTAAAGATGGAAATAGAGAATGTGCAACACCTACCAATACGAGGATTAAAGCTATAAAAGCAGCTGTATTATTAGGAACACTCGATGAACCACCCCATATTTTTCCTAAAAACCCATTTTCTATCTTGGATTGGTCTTTCTGATGATTTAATACTTCTTTAGCCAATTCTTTATCTTCCGGGAGGTTAAGTTGGTTATTCATCGTGTGCCTCCTTCCTTGTTTTCGACATCTCCTTGGGCGGCCTCTCTTGAATACCAGGTATAATGAATGGTTTTGTTGACATTGGTACTGCAAACATTAAAATTAAGGTATAAGGTCTTTTGATTTAAGAATCCTACTTTTATAGGCGATGCGTGGAGTTCCTAACTTAGTCCGCACAAAAAGTTAAGGTTGTTTAATAATCTTAACTTTGAAAAATGGGAACACACAGGCAGTATGATCGTTCGTTCAAGGAACGTGCGGTTAAGTTGAGTTACGAACGGGATAACATCAAG
>JAVBMR010000028.1:0-23792 GCA_031552235.1 Tidjanibacter sp.
CTTGATGTTATCCCGTTCGTAACTCAACTTAACCGCACGTTCCTTGAACGAACGATCATACTGCCTGTGTGTTCCCATTTTTCAAAGTTAAGATTATTAAACAACCTTAACTTTTTGTGCGGACTAAGTTAGGAACTCCAAGTGGTCAAAGCGAATAAAACACTTACCGAAAGTCTTGTCAATAATCTTATTGTCAACGCCATACGGCACAACATCCCGGGTGGATCGATCCGTATGGAAATCGGCGATAACAGTTTCTCTGTTGCCAATACCGGCGGCGATTCCGAACTGGACACTACCAAAATATTCCAGCGCTTCAGCCGCTCATCGGAAGAGAAAAAAGGGAACGGGCTTGGACTGTCGATAGTTGCGCAGATAGCAAAACTCCACGGGTGGACGGTGGAATATAATTATATGGCCGCTCAAAAGCTGCACGAATTCGCCATAAAGTTCAGCGGCACATCAAAATAAGCGGCCTCCCCGAGCGCCGCTATTGTTTGCTGTTTTAGTTATGGAGGGCCTTTTTCTTAGGAATTATCCCTTTGGGGTTTATTGTGTCTTTTCCGGCATGCAGCCAGCGGAGGATGTATCAAGCCACAGGCGAAATATCAGCCCTCCGCCCGGGGTGGCTGCGGGCTGACGGCTTGCGAAGCAAGCCGAAATCATAACAATAAGCACCAAAGGAGGAATAATACCGTTCTTCTTTGCCGCGAGTACAGCCAGATATAACAGCAAACTTACTGCTTTAGATGTACTGCAGGCCGGTTGACGTCCTGTTTGAGGAATTTTTCGGATACGACGACCCTTATCGCGCGGTCTATCATCTCGAACTCGAACGGGGAAAATCCCAAAGCCTCGCCGTCGACCTCCACGCGTATTTCCGGGGTGGATTCTATGCGTATCCGGCGGCCTCGCGCGAACGACACTTTCTTTATGTTGTATATCCGGCCGTTGTACAGCGAGCGGAACCTCCTGATAACCTCCAGCTTACACAGCCGGCGTATGATTGTAACATCGAAAAGTCCGTCGTCGGCAATGGCCTCCGGGACCTGTATCATACCCCCGCCGTTGTACTTCCCGATGCCGACGGTAGCGCTGTAAACCAGGTCGTTGACCACCTGCTCGCCGTCGATCCATATCTTTACGCCCGTCGAAGAATACCTGAATATGGCTTTCAGCGCACTCCACAGGTACAGCCATTTGCTCGTCCTGCCTTCCTCCTTGAGTTTGTTGTATTTGCGGTTGACGAACGCGTCGAAGCCTATCCCGGCGACGTTGGCCATGTAGCGCGTCTGCCTGTAATGCGATTTATAGTACGATATGGCGCCCACGTCCTGGAGGAACGAGTGTCCCTGGGCGATGGCACGTATGGCCTCGGAGTATTTGCGCGGGATGCCGAACATCCTGATCCAGTCGTTACCCGTACCAACGGCGATGACCGATATCAGTATTTCCTGCGTGGGGACGTCCTTCTGGATGAACAGCCCGTTCACGACCTCGTGTATCGTCCCGTCGCCGCCAACAACGATTATCTTGCGGTAGCCTTTTTTGACCGCTTCCACGGCGAGTTCTATCGCGTGGTATTTGCGCTCGGTAAAAACGGCCACGGGCAGAATGTCGTGTTCATGCAGAAGCCGGCTGATTACCGGCCAGTCGGCCAACCCCTTTCCGCTGCCTGCCACGGGGTTGACTATCGCAAACCATTGAGAACCCGCCTTATTCTCTGCCATTTTTCTTCGGAGGGATATTTTCGAGGGTGCGTTCCAGCAATCTCCAAAACCTGTCTACAGAATCTATATTCACTTTTTCATACGGTGAATGGGCGCCTTCTATAGTCGGGCCGCACGATATCATATCGATTTTCGGGTATATATCGTCTATCACGCCGCATTCCAGGCCGGCGTGTACGACTATAGCCTCCGGTTTTTTCCCGAACAGGTCTCCGTATGCGGCATCCATCACGCTGTAAATCTCGGAATCGGCGTTATGCATCCATCTGTCATACGCGTTACTGAGGCTGATCCTGGCATTGGCCAAACTGAATACGGCACTCATAACATTGACGAGCCCTTCCCTCTCCGAATCAACAGAACTCCGTATCAGCGACCGTACGACAATCTGCCCGTTACCAGATACTATACACCCGAGGTTCGAGGATGTCTGCACGAGTCCCGGGATATACGGCGACATTTTCCTGACGCCGTCCGTAGACCCGCATATTGCATTTACGACACGTTCCATAGTTTTCCTATCCCACGTCACGTCGGGAACCGGGCATCTATATCCTTTGATCGATATATTGTCCTCTACGGTTTCGTACTCGTCCCTGATGATCCTTTCGAACTGTTCGAGTCCGTACATAAAGTCATCCACCCCTTTCTTCGGGCCGCACACCACGACCGTGGCCTCGCGCGGGATCGCGTTGAGTATCTCACCGCCGTCTATAGAGCTTATGTTTATGTCGAAATGTTTCATAGCCATATAAAGGAAGCGGAAAAGTATCTTTATAGCGTTGCCCCTCTGCTCACCTATATGGTATCCCGAATGGCCGCCTTTGAGTCCGCGCACCTCTATCCTGACCGCCTCGCGCTCATGGTAGGGGTTGCGGTCTTCGAGGTATTTGAACGTCGCGGTCAATTCGACCCCGCCGGCGCATCCTATGCACAGCTGGCCTTCGTCTTCCAGATCGAGGTTTATCAGTATGTCGCCTTTCAGGAAGTCCTTTCTCAAGCCATACACTCCATTGTGGAAATTTTCCTCGTCCACGGTAAAGAGCACTTCGAGCGGGCCGTGCGCAATGTCGGTCGATTCGAGTACCGCCAGCGCGGCCGCCACGCCTATGCCATTATCGGCCCCGAGCGTCGTCCCGTCCGCCCTGACCCATCCGCCATCCACGACGGCGTCTATCGGGTCTTCCTCGAAATTGAACTCTTTGCCCGGTTCTTTCTGCCCCACCATATCGAGGTGGGCCTGCAGGATCACTCCCTTGAGGCCTTCCTTGCCCCTGGCGGCAGGCTTCATGATCAAAAGGTTCCCGTTCGTATCGATGCGGTAACTCAACTTGTTAGCCTTGGCAATACCGATCGCATACTCCCTGATCTGCTCTTCGTTGCAGGAAGTATGGGGGATTTTGCATATCTCGGCGAAATGTTTCCATACCGCCTGCGGGTTCAGACTCTTGATGTTGTTGTCCATGTTTCTGTTGCTTTATTTACCGGCCTTGCTCGCAGTGAGATGTATTAGCGAAGTCTTGCGAGCATATTTTTTATATTTCCTTCCATTCGTTCGAGGATGTCGTCAGCCGGCGATTTTTCGAATTTCTCTCCGGTGATCTTCTCGTACAATTCTATGTAGCGGTCGCTGATGCTTTCCACAATTTCATCGGTCATTTCCGGCACCTGTTCTCCGGCGCGTCCCTGGAAACCGTTCTCCATCAGCCACTCGCGCACGAATTCTTTTGACAGCTGGCGTTGCTGCTCGCCTTTGTCAAAGCGCTCCTGATAACCGTCGGCGTAGAAATAACGCGATGAGTCGGGTGTATGGATCTCGTCTATCAGCGTGATAACGCCGCCCTTCTTCCCGAACTCGTATTTCGTATCCACGAGTATCAACCCCCGTTCCGCCGCCATTTTCGTGCCACGTTCGAATAATTCGAGGGAATATTTTTCCAAAAGTTCATAATCTTCCCTGGAAACCAATCCCTGGGCGATTATTTCCTGTTTCGAGATGTTCTGGTCGTGGTCGCCGAGTTCCGCCTTGGTGGTCGGGGTCACGATGGGTTTGTCGAACCTCTGGTGTTCCTTCATGCCGTCGGGGATTGGCACGCCGCATATTTCACGGGCACCGGCCTTATAATCGCGCCACGAACTACCTGTCAGATAAGCCCTTACGATCATTTCGACCGGGAACGTTTCGCACCTGTGGCCCACCGTGACCATCGGGTCGGGCGAGGCGATCTTCCAGTTGGGGCATATATCCGAGGTCGCATCGAGGAATTTGGACGCTATCTGGTTCAGCACCTGGCCTTTGTAAGGGATGCCTTTGGGCAGCACCACGTCGAACGCCGAAATGCGGTCGCTCACCACCATCACGAGATACTGGCCGTCGATATCGTACACGTCGCGCACCTTGCCCACATATTTGCTCTTCTGTCCTTCGAAATTGAAATCGGTCTTTGTAATTGCTTTTTCCATTGTTTTATTTTTGTTATTCTTTTTCGTCCGTCTTATTGAAAGCGTCCACGATCTGCGTCACGAGCGGATGGCGCACTATGTCGCCCTTGTCGAAGTTCACGAATCCTATCTCCTTGACTTTGTGAAGTATCTCCATGACTTTCGCAAGCCCGGAGTCGTTCCTGTGCGGGAGGTCTATCTGGGTCATGTCGCCGGTCACGATGAATTTTGCGTTGCGCCCCATACGCGTGAGGAACATTTTGATCTGCGGCAGCGTGGTGTTCTGCGCCTCGTCGAGGATTACGAAAGCGTTGTCGAGCGTCCGGCCGCGCATAAACGCCAGCGGGGCTATCTGCACGGCCCCCTCCTCGATATACTTGGCGAGCTTGGCCGCCGGGATCATGTCGTTCAGCGCGTCGTACAGTGGTTGCAGGTACGGGTCGAGTTTTTCCTTAACGTCGCCCGGCAGGAAGCCCAGTTTTTCGCCGGCTTCGACGGCCGGCCGCGTGAGTATTATTCGACGTACCTCTTTGTTTTTCAGCGCCCTGACCGCCAGCGCTATCGCCGTATATGTCTTGCCCGAACCGGCAGGCCCAACGGCGAACAGCAGGTCTTTGGTGTCGTACAGCGAAACCAGTTTTTGCTGGTTCTGCGTCCTGGCCTTTACAATGTTGCCGTTGTTGCCGTATACTATGACGTCCTTGTCGGCCCTCTCGTTCTCGGCCGCCACCGCGTTCGAAACGACACCGGCCATCATCCGCTCGACTACCTCGCGCGAGATGTGGCCGTATTTGGTATAGTAGGCAACGAGTGCGACGAGCCTCTTTTCGAACGTTTCTATGTCCGATTTTTCGCCCAGCACTTTCAGCGCGGAACCCCGCGCCACCAGTTTGAGCTTCGGGAAAAGCGCGGCCATAGTTTCCACATTGACCCCTCCCGGCCCGTAGAGTTCCCTCGGGTCGATCGCGTCCAGATTGATCGTCTTCTCTGTCATCCGCCGTTAGAACATGTAAGCGACGCTGAACGTCCAGTTGTTGAAGTTGCTGTCGTAGGTGTAGTTATCGCCGTTCGCAACCTGTATGTCCTGCTCCACTCTCGTGAAGTTGCCGTTGTAGCGCACGTCGAAGTTGAGCTTCCATATATCCGCGCCTATCCCGGCGGCGAAAGAAACGCTCGGGCGGACGATATCCACGAAAAGGCTCTCGCCGTTGTTGTCCTTGACTTTCGTATCGGTCATGACGTTGAATACGGGACCTGCCTGGAAGCGAAGCATGAACAGCCTCAGTCCGGCCATTACCGGCACGTCTACGGTATTGACCTTTATATCAGCCGACGCTATATTTCCGCTGGCATATGCCTGGAGGTCATAGCGGTGCATATTGAAGAGAATCTCGGGTTGTATGTGGAACGTAGGCAGGTTTATGCGCGACACGAAGCCGACCTGCCAGCCCGCGGTCGGGTCGGACGAGATTGTCGCCGTGCCGCTCTTGCTGCCTTTCAATATGTCTATATTATCCGTAATAAAGCCGCCTTTCACGCCGAAATCTATCGGCCCCATCTGAGCCGAAGCGCCGAAAGCCAACATCGCCGCAACGGCGGATAGAATCATTTTTTTCATCGAATCGGGTTCTTGGTTTTAGAGACTAACAAAGATAGTTTTTTTATTTGAAAATCGAAACCGGTATATCACAATCTGCTTCTGAGGTATGGTTCGACGCTTTTGCTTATCATCCAGACGAGTTCCTTCATCGGTTTTTCGGCATACTTGTCAGCCTGTTCCGGGTTGGCTGGCGTACCGTCCTCGCCATATTCGGCAGGCACGTTTATGACCGTATAGGGCGGCCCGGCTACCCTTGCCTCCATTTTCAGCAGGAGCGCCTGGAGCGCCTGCACAGTGGCGATCCCGGCCGTCTTGCCGTCCGATACAGACACCACGAGGCACGGCTTATGCTTCCACTCGGGGAGAAACACGTCTATAACGTTTTTCAGCGCGGCGGGGAAACTGCCGTTGTAGACCGGTGTCACGATAACGATCCCGTCGGCGGCGTTGAACCGCTCGGCGTAATCGAGCAATCCCTCCGATGGCTCCCGGAGGTTCCAGATGCGCTCGTGGAATATCGGGAACGCATAGGCTTTCAGGTCGAGGATCTCCGCCTCGGCACTGAACATGCGCCCAATGTAATTCCGGAGGAACAGCGCTACCCGATGGCTTTTCCTGCCGTCGCGGACGCTCGAAGAGATGATCGCTATTTTCATATCGCTAATTTAACAATGCCGCACCGATCGCGCAACAACACCATCTATAAAAAGATGCAATAAACACGCCAAACATGGTTGCGGCATGATTTTAGAACATGGCGAACCACACTGCCGGACGCCAACCTGTTAATCGCCAGGCCGAAGTTGGAATCGCGCCCGGTTTGCATTATCTTTATTTTCGCTTTGTTTGGTTTAGACAGGAGCGCCCCGGGCATTTTTGCAAATAAATTCTGAATTATCACCTTTAGTGTTGTGGCCTGCAGATAATATTTTGCAGCCCGCCCTCCGCCCCTTCAGGGCGGGCTGCCGGCTTGCATGGCAAGCCGAAAAACATCACAACGTCAAACCGGATAATACCTAATAAATTTGCAATGACTCTCGGCTTTCACTATCTTTATTTTCGCTTCGTTCGATTTAGACAGGATGCGCCTCGGACATTTGCAAATAAATTTGCAATGCCTCTCGGCTTTCACTATCTTTGCGGGCACAAGAACGAAAAATTATGGGAATCGTAGCGATAGTAGGACGCCCGAACGTGGGAAAAAGCACATTGTTCAACAGGCTTGTCGGCATGCGCCAGGCTATTGTGGACGCGACGGCGGGTACGACCCGCGACCGCCATTACGGCAAGACCGACTGGTCGGGGCATGAATTCTCGGTGATCGACACCGGGGGCTACAGCGTCGGGAGCGACGACGTGTTCGAGGACGAGATCCGCAAGCAGGTAATGCTCGCCATCAGCGAGGCCGACATCATACTGTTCCTCGTCGAGGTTTCGACCGGCATCACCGACCTCGACATGATGATGGCCGACATACTGCGCCGCACCAACAAAAAAGTCATCCTCGTCGTGAACAAGGTCGACAATAACAACCAGCTCTACGGCACGCACGAATTCTACTCGTTCGGCCTCGGCGACCCGTTCGCCATCAGCTCCATGAGCGGCACGGGTACCGGCGAACTGCTCGACGCGGTAGTCGCCGCGCTTCCCGAAGACGAGAAGAAAGCAGAGGACGACGGCCTGCCACGCATCACCATCGTAGGCCGTCCGAACGTGGGTAAATCGTCGATGACCAACGCCCTGCTGGGCGAAGAACGCAACATCGTGACCCCTGTCGCCGGGACTACCCGCGACTCGATCAATACCAAGTACAACAAATTCGGTATGGAGTTCCACCTTATCGACACGGCCGGGCTGCGAAAGAAAGGCAAGGTTACGGAAGACCTTGAGTTTTATTCGGTTATGCGCTCGATCCGCGCCATAGAATACTCCGATGTGTGTATACTGATGCTGGACGCCACGGCAGGCGTGGAGTCGCAGGACATGAACATATTCCAGCTCATCGCGCGCAACAAAAAGGGTTGCGTGATCGTGGTCAACAAGTGGGACTTGGTGGAGAAAGAGAACAACACCATGAAGGAGTACAAGGAATTCCTCGACAGGAAACTCGCCCCGTTCAACGACGTGCCGGTCATCTTCACCTCGGTACCGAACAAGCAGCGCATCCTCGACGTTCTCCAGACGGCCATCCGCGTATATGAGAACCGCAAGCGCCGCATCCCGACATCGGAATTCAACGACTATATCCTCCCGATAATAGAAGAAACGCCGCCGCCTGCGATCAAGGGAAAGTACATCCGCATAAAATACGCCATGCAGCTGCCCTCGCCCACCCCGTCGTTCGCGTTCTTCGTGAACCTGCCGCAGTACCTTCGCGACCACTACCGCCGCTTCCTGGAGAACAAGATACGCGAGCACTGGGACTTCAGCGGCGTCCCCCTGATGATATATTTCAGGCAAAAGTAAACGCCTTACCATACACGAAGCCCGCGGCAAGCCGCGGGCTTCGTTTTACTTTTGCACTGCCGCGAACAACCACGACAGCCCTGCTTTTTTCTACGGGACAGCGATTATAGTATCTCCCGGGATAGCCATTGGATCGGCTGGTTCCACGACCCTGAGGGCATCGGGGACATCGACGGCATTCTTCAATTCTTTCGATTCCTCCGCCTTCTCCAGTTGTTTCAACTGCTCCATGGGAGTCCCGGTCGCGGCCGGCATTAATATCGTGTCGCGCACGACGCCTTCATTTATAAACGTCCCGGGCTGGCGCAGGCTGTCCCCCATGGGTTTGGCAACCGGAACAATGCTGTCAGAAACAACTGGAACGACAGGCGTGGTCTGGCCGCCGAGGCTATCCGGGACAACAATACCGGAACCCGGCAAGCTATCCGCATGAGGCAGAGGAGTTTCTATCACGTTGTTTCCGCCGCGCGACACCTCGTCTTCCGGATTGCGGCCGTAATTCGGATCGAACCTTTCGCGTATGATCGTTATGGTAAACGGAGTGAGCCTGTCGTTGCGCTCTTCCATCATACCCGTCCTTATCAAGTTATCCCGCTGCCTGAGGATATTCTCCGTAAGGGGGAACTGAGGCTGTTTTAAACTTTCGTAGGCGCTGCGTTCCGACTCGCGGATACTGCGGTTGAAGACGGTTTCCAGCTCCGGGCGGCGGTCGATATGCCATGCGAAACCCTGCAGGCGTTGCGGCTGGTCGGCGGGGATCTTGTCCATCGGATATATCGTGTAGGTCGGCTGCGTGCGGAAAATTATACGGTCCATCTGCATGCTGTCTATCATGAAGGAGATGTTCGCCGACTCTATGTTCATGAAGCCCATGTATTCCGCCGTCTTGTCGTCCTGCATATAGTAGAGCGTCATGGCGTTCCCGTCCACGTTATGCCTGTATATCTCGTTGTCGCGGAAGAAAGCCTCCATCGTGCGGCCTTTGACCTGGTTGTATTTATCGTCCGCCTCGACCTCCGAGACCATCATGGGTTCGTCCCAGAAGAACGCCCTGTCGAGCTGCTGGTTTTTGGTGTACAGGTCTATTACAGCGGCGGTCATCTGGTTGTTGCCTTCCCAAAGTACCGGCTCCACATACATGTGCATGGTCGAGTCTTTCGAGAAGCCCACGAGCGAATCGCATACGGCCTGGAAGTCGCGGCGGTATATCCGCACGTTGCGGTAAGCGTAGAACACCCTTTGCAGCGAATCCTTGGATTCGGCCGGAGAGTGCAACGAGTCGGCGGCGAGGGCAAGCGAATCCGGAGGCACGGTTTTCGGCAGGCTGTCGACAGCCGCAACGGTCGTGCTGTCGGCCGGTACGGTAACGATACCCCTGCGTGCGTTGCGTCGGGCCAGTGCAGCCGCTTCACGCTCGGCCTGCTTCTGACGGCGGTCCTCTTCTTTTTTCGCGCGGGCTTCGAGCCTCGCCCTTATCTTTTTATTTCTCTCGGCTTGTTCCGCCTGTTTTTCTTTCTCCTTCTCCAAGCGCTTGATCTCCTTGGGCGACAGCGTTGAATCGGCAGGTGCAACGGCCAGACTGTCCACCGGCGGTTCGTCCGACAATGTGTCGGGGACTTCGGGGGCATGTTCGCTGTGGCGGCCCGAACCGGGCTTGATGAGTTCTTCCCCGCTCGCCGCGACGGCTTCCTTCG
Source organism: Tidjanibacter sp. (assembly GCA_031552235.1). Lineage (GTDB taxonomy): Bacteria > Bacteroidota > Bacteroidia > Bacteroidales > Rikenellaceae > WRDF01. The sequence goes on from JAVBMR010000028.1 coordinate 9,933, forward strand.
TCCTCGGTTTATACAGTGCCAGGCTGCGGTCGTAGGAATAAAGGAACATCGAGTCGGAGCGCATATACACAGTATCGCCCTTTTCCTTGTCGTAGCTCAACAGTGAGGGGTTGCGGGTCAGCATCCCGTTCTGCGGGATGCCCCAATATTCGCCGTAGTCGCCGAACGCCATAATACCGTTGTCGTCGTCGCGCATCTGGATATTGCCGCGCATCTGGGCGTTCTCGCCCACCGTGTTGTAGTCCATGCTGTCGGCCCAAACCTCCTGGTCCTTGGTCAGCACATAGGCTTGCGAACGGAACTTATAGTCTTTGGTCTTGTTGTGGTAAGCCCCCTTCATGGCGCTGAGTATCTCGCCCTTCACGTTCCAGATATAGGTCCTCGTCCAGAACGAGGCCACCTCTGTATCCATATTGTAGACCACCGAGTCCGAGCGCAGCTGGTAGTCGGGATTGCGCATCTCGACAGCACCCACGCCTATCATCCAACTGCTGTCGGCATAGTAATAGCCTTCGCTGGACTCCATATAGTTGTCGGCCTGTTTCATGGTGCCTCCGCCGAAATAGCGTCCGATATTGGTCGCCAGGTCGAACGTGAAGTTGCGGGTGTAAAGCGTCGCGTCGCCGTCCACAACTTTCACTATCGGGGCGTAGACACGCGCCATGTTCCTGTCCTTGTCATACTCCGCGCGGTCGCCGTATATGTATGTCGTCCCCCTGTTTATCACAACGCGCTTGAAGCACTCCATCCTGTTGTCGCCGTAGCGCACCGCGCTGTCGCAGGTTATTACAGCCCCGTCGTGGTAGATTATCACATTGCCCTTATGGTATGTGAACGTGCTGTCGCCCACATGCAAGGGTTTTGTGATATCCGCATACGAGTGGCTGGGCTTCCGTTCGGACTGGCCTCCGCTACGGGTTTCGGCGCCCCGTCCGGGCTGCTGCGAAAGCAGGAACCCGGCAGGCAGCATGATCGAGAATATGGCTATGAGAATGCGGCGCACTTTGCTTCTGACATTAATGTTGGGTAAACGGGATATCCGCCGGGGTTACTTGCCGAACCACGCTTTGATATCGAAATCGTCGTAATGGAATTCGGGGTCGATCCGCACGTACATCCGGCCGATCTTCTCGCCCATCCACTTGTCGAGTTCCTTTATCTGCTTTGCCATCAGCGCTTCCTGTTCTATCACCACGTAATCTTCATTGAGGTTCGCCTTGTGCGACGGTATGACCTCCACAAGCTTCATGACCTTCCGCATGGCGTTCCTGTTTATGTCGGTCGAAGCGTAAGCGTCCGACACCTGGCCTGTCTTGAGCGTCCTGAGCATTATGACGTCGTATACTATCGGGATGTCCTCGGCCCTGTGCCTTATGGTGGGTGTCGAAGCCATATAAGGCCTGTTCTCTATCAGTTCGAGGTTGCTGACGACGCCCCCGTTCATTTTGGAATACTTGTCGTCGGAGTATTGCTGCGCCGCCGCCGCGAAAGTGAGCGAATCGACCCTTATGAGATGGACAAGGCTGTCGAGTATCCTGTCCGTTGCGGCGAGTTCCTCCGATGTGAACTGGGCGCGGCGCAGGATGCGTTTTATCCTGTAATTCGCCCCCTCTTTGCCTGCCAGTTTCAGAAGTTCGAAACCCGACGAGGTTTCGATCACATCCGACATCTGGCCGGGCTTGAGTTTTTCGACAGCGTTGGAAATGGCCGCGTCGAAGTATTGCAGCGGCATCGCGGGCAGTTCGCCGCCCATCCTGCGCGATTCGTCGTCGTCAGAATAGAGTGCCGCCACCGTTTCGAAAGACATCTCGCCTTTCTGTATGCGCTCCTTGTACCCGAGCATTATCTCGCGGGTTTTGAGCTTGGCTTCCTCCATATTCTCCGGATACCTGGCTATCTGCGCATACACATACTGTTCCGGGATGATTGGCAGTTTATTTTCGGGAAGGGATTTGAAGAACCTGTCCACCTCGCCGGGCGTGACCTTGACCTTATTCGTGATGCTGGCACGCATGCCGCTGGCATAAGCGGCTTCTTCGTATTGCACGGTAAGGCTTTGCCTTACATCGAATATCGCGCGGCTTTCACGCTTCTCAAGTTCGGAAATAGATCCGGCCTCGCTGACCATGTCGCGTACCTGGGCTTCCACCGCCTTGGCTATCGCATCGTTGGATATCGGGATCGAATCGAGCACTCCCTGCTGGAAGAGAAGCTTGCTGTTAAGCAGGTTTTCGAGCGCCATGCTCATCGGGTCGCGGTCGCCGGTATATCCCCTGCGCTTCCCATCCTTGATAAGCTCCTGGCTGAGGTCGTAGACTTCCGAATATAATATCCCGGAGTTCCCGACCACGGCGATAACCTTATCGACAGTCACTCTCTCCTGTGCCTGCACGCCGGCTAAGAACGCCGGCAGCGCGAATGCCGTGAAAGCCGTGCCTAAAAACAAAACCGTCTTTTTCAACATACAACTATTTTTTCTTAATTTATCTTTATTTCAGCCAAGTCGGTTTCCAACGCGCGGCGGTATATGCTGTCCTCGTAATTCCTCAGTACGTCGAGCCTGCGCTGGTGGAATATAATCTGCTTTATAGACGCCCTCACGCGCTCCAGCGGGGCTTCTTCCCCGGTCTTTTTCCTGTCCGCGATGTATATGTAATACAGGTCGTTGCCCTGTGTCATCTCGGTCACGCCCGAGGCGTTGAGCAGGGCGTCGTAATTCGTCTGCCTGTTCACGGGAAGCTCGGCGCAAAACTCGGAGAAATCCGTCCATGAGTTGAACTCCGACACGGCAAAACCGTTCTTCAGCGCCGTATCGTGGAAGTCCTGGTACTTATCCCCCTCGCCGGGCATGAGTTCCTTCAGTTTCGCTTTCAGCCTGAAGCTCTGCGGCAAGCGGACTATGCGCCCCCTGACTATGTTCCTGTCCAGCAGGAAGTCGGAACGCCGCTCGTTGTAGTATGCCGCGATCTGGGCGTCCGTGATAAGCGTATCGACCCTGTTGTCTATGTAATACTGGTCTAACTTATGCGTAAGCAGCGAGTTGCGGTAATCGTTAACCATCTGCTCGATATCGGCCGTGCTTTCCGAGAACATGAGTTCGGCCTCGCGCACCTTGAGCTGCTGTTTGACCCACACGTCGACATACGATTCGAGCAGTATAAGGCTGTCCTGCGGGGTTATTCCGGGAGGGAAAATACCGGCGACCTGCCCGAGCGTCAGTTTCTTGTCCCCTACCACGGCAAGCGTACCGTCGTCCACGAAAACGCCGCGCCTGTCACACGAGATGACGGACGCCGCGGCAACCAGGACGAACAATATTCTATAAATGCTCCGCATACGCATCGCAAAGGTAAAAAATTATCAGGAATATTCTCTAAACGCAACCTTTTCCGGTTTATTATATCCCCCGCGACAATAATTCCGGTAGTTGCCCGTGTTACGGTCATGCCTTGGTGGCGGAGCTTCCGGGGATATCCCGGAGCCGCTTCCATAGGTTTATGGCAGCCACGACGAAAATAGCGCAGGCTGCGCCGTAGACGATCCAGTATACCACGTCGTTATTTATTATCTGCCGCGTGGTCATCAGCGCCTCGTCGCCGAATATCTTCATCTGGATGAAGGCGATGGCGTTGTTTATGGCGTGTATCAGAATTACCGGCAGCAGTGACTGCGTCTTTATATATATGTACCCGAGTATCAGCCCTATGAAAAAGGCGTTTATCACTTGCTGGGGTATGATATGTATGATCCCGAATATGGCGGCCGCGGCAAGTACGCCGCGCCATCCGCCGAGTTTCTCTGTGAGCGACTGCTGCACGAGGCCGCGGAAAAGCACCTCTTCCAGTATGGGCGCGGCGATGATGGTGGTCAGTATCGCCCACCCTCCCGTTCCTATGGCGTCGTTAAGTCCTTCGAGGTATTCCATGGGAAACAAATTAAGCAGGGGCTCGATCACGACCGATGTGATTATCACGAGTGCCAATCCCCACAGTATCAGCGCCGGGTTGGCCTTTTTCAGCGAGAACCTGAGCATCGGCTTCGTGTATCCGCGGCGCATCCTCTGCCATATGGCGAAAATAATTGTCAGTACGAAAGCGGTCGCGTAAGAAACGAACATTGCGAACTCACGGTCAGCGTGCGCTCCTTTATTGATTATCACTCCTATCAGGCCGCCAATGAGATTGGCGACAAAGAACACTCCAATGAGCGCCGCCGCATCCAGCCATACCGAACCGCCCTGTTTTTCGTTAAGGACCGTGGGCCCCGGGACACCGCCGGTATTTTGGGCGTCATTGGTGTCCGGGCCGCCGCCAGGCACCTGCATCCCACTGTTTTCACGGCTTTCCGCAGCCTCATTTTCCGACTGCCATGAAGCGCCGTCCGTTTTTCTAATATCGTCTTGTTCCATACCCAAATTATAATAAATGCTTATCCGCAAGAATACCGTTAAACAAACTGAATTATCCCTTTAAATCCTGTTCGACGCTCGCAGCGGGAGCAGTGACTGCTTGCAGGCTATGCCCCGCCAGGAGGAGGAAAACGAATCGTTTTTTTTGATTCGTTAACAAAAATATTTGTACAGCAGGCATTATCTTCGGCAAAGAGATTACAAGTCGAAACGGGATAATCCCTTAAACAAATCCATTATTAACCCGTTGTGCATTTAGAAAAACGAGGCATTAAAGTCTCATTTGCCTGAGAATCAGCTTTGCTTTGCAATGCTGTCGGCCCGCAATCGACGCTGCGAGCGAGAGCAGAGGCCATTTATGGACTATGCCGAGCCGCGAGGAGAAAAACAAACGAAGTGCAGTTAGCTTTCCACCCGGCGCGGAGGGCCGAGTATCTCGCTCCCGCTACGATATTCATTCTCCGCTGGCTGCGATCCGAAACCACAATACAAGCATATATCTTTGTACCAAATATTTGCAAAATAAACCGCGGCGCATTCCACATGCACAACTGGTATTATTAATCTCTTGGCGTCGCCAGAAACGGCACATGCAGCCTGCTGTCCGCCGCCCTCACGCCGCTGGCTCGTCCACGCCAATTACCGGCGGATTGACTTCGGGGGATTACGGATAAGCGTTTATAATATTATCTCGCCGTTGCCCATGTAGCGCGGCACGACCTTGTATATGTCCCGCTGAAGGCAGAACCTGATATCCTCGTCGTATCCGCGCGCCATTATGTCGCAGTAATGCGTCGTGCTGTCGAGCCTGCGCCGCAGGTCGTTAGCCGCCGTAACGTACATGTTTTGCATGACTTCAGCGATGTCGGTCATCTCGAAACCATAGCGCAGCACCAACTCCCCGACCATTGCGCCGGCACACAGGCCGTCCTCGGCCGTGAAATTATCGTTCCTGCCGGCGCATACTATCACGGCATCGCGGCCGTCCCTGGCAAGTGCGGCGCAAACGGCGCTGAAATTAAGGAACGACGCGACGGCGACAGATGCCGCGCCGCGCGAGTTGTAGAGCGCCCTCGTACCGTTGGTCGTCGTGAAGATTATCGTTTTCCCGGCAACCGCCGCTTCCGTGTACATCCTTGGCGAATTGTCGAGGTCGAAGCCCTCTATCCTGACCGTGTCGCGTTCCCCGCCGAGCAAAACCTCTCCCGGAGCGAACTTCCCGGCCATCGACATCGCATCTTCCACGCCCACAACAGGAACTACGGCCCTCGCCTTATTGCGCAGTGCCTCCACTATGACCGATGTGGCGCGGAAAACATCCACCACGGCCGCGTTTTTATTTTTCACCCTTTCATAAACCGCGTCCCCGGCGGACAGAAGCACATCTACCGTCATCGCCGCTACCTCCTGACCGTGATCCGGGCATCCATTTCCTGGCGGATCGTCACGTTGAAAGCCGTCCACGCGCCGCCGGTGTAAACCTGGTCGGTGATATAGGTTCCCGTGTATTTCAGCAGTACGCTTTTACCTGAAACCGCTTCCAAAATGACCGTCTCCATAAACGCCGCAAGCGCGTCGTCGCCGGTTATCGCCTCATCCAACGCTTCTATCAACGGGTTTTCGTAACGGGCCATCTCCACCCCGCCCACCGACGCAACAATTTGAAAATCATGAACCTCGCCTTGATTCGTCTGGTTCCATAATTTCATATAGACATTCTTTACCGACAGTTCCGTGATCTCGTCGTTTTTGTAGTACTTCAGGGCTGGAAACATTTGGTCATCGTCGATCGTGATGGTATAATCCTTCGCCGCGGCGACCTCTCCCGTCGCTGTAGTTTCCCCTTCCGGATACTGCACCGCAAGCCCCACCTCCAGCGTCTTAACGCCCATGGGCAGATCTATATTGATCGTGTCTTCCACTTCGCAGCCCGAAAAGGCCAGCACGAACGCAGCCAGAAGGGATATTTTAAATATTTGTTTCATACGCGCATTTTTCAAGTTCAAAGATAAGCATTTTTTCAGATACTGGGGTTTATTCGATATTTTTGATTAGTTTTGTGAGAATATAAGCCACTAAAATAACGAACGGCAAATGGGTAAAATTGTAGCACTCGCCAACCAAAAAGGCGGCGTGGGAAAGACGACGACAGCGATCAACATGGCGGCGAGCCTTGCCGTACTCGGGAAGAAAACACTGCTGGTCGATGCCGACCCGCAGGCGAACGCCACTTCCGGCCTCGGCTTCGACATCAACGGCGACAACATCTACGACGTGATAACCGGCTCGAAAACGGCCGAAGAAGCGATACAGAAAAGCGACGAGATAAAGAACCTGTGGCTGTTGCCGTCGAGCATCAACCTCGTGGGCGCTGAAACCGAACTCGCCACCATGGAAGGCGGCCATTTCGTCCTGAAAAACATCCTTACCCCGCTCAAAGATCAGTACGACTACATACTTATAGACTGCTCGCCGTCGCTTGGCTTCACCACGGTCAACGCCCTTGTGGCCGCCGACAGCGTGCTGATCCCGGTGCAGTGCGAATACTTCGCCCTCGAAGGCCTCGGCAAACTGCTCAACACCGTCAAGATGGTCAAGAACGAACTCAACAAGGCGCTCGACATAGAGGGCTTCCTGCTGACAATGTACTCGCGCACGAGGCTGGCCAACCAGGTCGCGCTCGAAGTACGCGACCATTTCGGGCCGCTGGCTTTCGAAACCATTATCCAGCGCAACATCCGCCTGAGCGAAGCGCCCAGTTACGGCAAACCGGTACTGCTCTACGACGCCGCATCGGCAGGCAGCGTCAGCCACCTGAACCTCGCCAAGGAATTCATCAAACGCAACAAAAAGCAAGCTCAATAAATGAACGCAAAGAAACAAGGGCTCGGAAGGGGCCTCAGCGCAATATTCGAACTTGAAAACGTCAATGCTCCCGAAAAAACGACCGTTTCGAGCATGGAAGAGATAGCCATCGCGGCCATCGCCCCCAACCCGAAACAGCCCCGCACACATTTCGACGAGGACGCACTCGAAGAACTCGCCGACTCGATCAGGGCGCTGGGCGTGATACAGCCGGTGACAGTCAGAAAGGACGCGGACGACAAATACATCATCATCAGCGGCGAACGCCGCTGGAGGGCGTCGCAGCTGGCGGGGCTGACAACTATCCCTGCCTATATACGCAAGGTGGACGACCAGAGCCTGCACGAAATGGCCCTCGTGGAGAACATCCAGCGCCAGGACCTGAACGCGATAGAGGTCGCCATCAGCATGCAGCGCCTGCTGGACGAGTGCAGCCTCACACAGGACACGCTCTCTTCACGCATCGGCAAGAAGCGCTCGACGATAGCCAATTACATGCGACTGCTTAAACTTCCGGTCGAAGTGCAGGCGGCGGTAAAGGACGAATACATTTCGATGGGGCATGCGAAAGCCATAGCCTCGGCGCCGGAGGAACAACAACTTGGCATACTCAAAAAGGTACTCAAAAAGAGCCTTTCGGTGCGCCAAACCGAAGACCTTGTCAAAAAACTGTCGGGCAAAAAGGCCAACGGCCCTGCCGCGGACGAAGAGTTCCCCGAAAGCTACGGAAAGCTGGTAGAGTTGCTCGAAAGGTATTTCACGCAGGACATCGCGATCAAGAAAGGGAAAAAAGGCGGCGGCAAGATCGTCATCGAATTCGCCGACGACCGTGATATAGAAAAATTTATCGGCAGGTTCGGACAATAACCGCCTCCGGAAAGACACAATAAAACGGCAGGGAACACGTTACACCCCTGACCTGAAAACAAGAAGGCAGTAATTAAATCAGAGGCCTGAGCAATAACTTGGTTGTCGCGGGTGAAAACCGCCGCGAAATGAAAGGCGGGGGCCACACCGACTCAAAACTACAGACAGGAAACATACTCCACAATAAAAATCGGGAGCATGCTCCCGACAGAAACAAAAACACAACAGTTCCACTAAAACAGATAATGGGCCGCGCTCAAAGGATAACACTTCAACTGATAGCCGTCGCAACCATGTTGTTGCAGGGGTTCGACCTGTCGGCTCAGGAGCAAACGCCAACACCGCGCGGTAAACGCGCAAAAAAGGAGGCCGCCGCACAGCGCCCGGACCCTGCACAACAGCGGTTTACGGTACAGGGCGGGGTCATGGTCAAAACCGACGCGACACACACGGCAAAAGACAGCCTTGCGGCCGCCGCGGATTCGGCAGGCGTGAAACTGCCGGCCGATTCGACGGGCATGGCGCAGGCAGGCCAGCCGGGTTCACAGGCCGCAGCGGCCGACAGCACCGGCATTCATAAAACCAACGCGGCGGCCGGAACCGTCACCGGCGGCGCAACAACGGCAGACGGAACTATAATCACGGCAGAAGGCGACACCCTGAGCCGTGCGGATATCTCCCGTAGCGAATTGCGCAAACTCGAACGCGCGGAACGCAAAGCCGACTCCACGCTCAACCACCACTATTTCTTCAAAGACTCGATACCCATATCCAAGTTGACGGCCATGTCGCTTGTCGTACCCGGCATCGCGCAATTCTACAACAAGCAGGAGTGGAAAATACCGATCCTTTACGGAACGGTCGCCGCAGGGATATTCTTCGGTATCAGGGAGAACAAGAACTATAAGTTCTACAAAGAGCAGTACGACATAATGATAACGGCGATGCCCGAACGCCCGACATCCGACTCATACGACCCCGTTGCGTTCGCCAGATGGCGTGCGGCCGTCAACCCCATACAGGACCAGATGATACGGCACAACACCAACCGCCAGCTGCTGTTCGGAAGCGCGTTGGCGTCGTACATATATTTTATAGGAGACGGTGCGGTCAACTATCCCGGCCAGCTCACGACTGTCAAAAAAGCCACGACCCTCTCGACCATCTGCCCCGGCGCCGGCCAGATTTACAACGGAAGCTACTGGAAAGTGCCGATAGTGCTTGGCGGCATAGCGACGTTCGCCTACGTAATCGACTGGAACAATCGCGGTTACCAGCGTTTCAAAACGGCGTACAACCAAAGAAGCTATGCGAATGCCAACGGTTTGGAGCCTTTCGACGAGTTCAAAGACTACCGTAACCTCGATGAAAATCAAATGAAGAAATATAAAGACAGCTACAGGCGCAACCGCGACTTCTGTATCATCCTCGCCGCCGGTTTCTATGTACTAAACATCATAGACGCCCATGTCGACGCCCATCTGAGGGACTACGACATAAGCGACGACCTCTCTTTCACCATGGGCCCCAGCATCACGCCCTTCTACATGGCATCTACCGGCGCTTCGACAAACCTGTACGGGGCAAGTATGGCGTTCTACTTTTAAAACCAAGCGACAATGAAAAAGAAATCAACCATATTGTTATTATCGGCCTGTTTCGCAACCGCCGCCATGGCAGCCACGAACGACATAGCTGAAAACGGAAACGCAACCCGTATCGAAGCATTCGAACCCGTACTCTCTTACGACGGATATGACGGCACGCCAGCCGACGAATACTGCCACGCGGACGAACTCACGCTTGCCGCAAGCCCGCAGGTGTGCGACTCGCTGCTGACCAGCTGGTACGAGCAAAACCTTTTCGCAACGCAGGACAAGTTTTTCAAGGAGTTCATCGATATAGACTCGACGGCGACACTCGTCAGTTCGGTCCCCGATTCGGTCTACAGCGCAAGGCTGAAAGCCATCCTGTCGCCCATCAGCCTCGGGTACAACGAGGTCGTGAAGCGCTACCTAATAACATACACCCAGAACCGCAAAGAGTTGATGGGCCGCATGGTCGGCCTTTCGCAGGTCTACTTCCCGATGATCGAGGAAGAACTCGTGAAAGAAGGGATGCCTGTCGAACTGCGCGTACTGCCGATCATAGAATCGGCCCTGAACCCCATGGCGGTTTCGAGGGTCGGCGCTACCGGGCTGTGGCAGTTCATGTACGCCACCGGCAAATCGTATGGATTGGAGATAACGTCGTTCGTAGACCAGCGCCGCGACCCCGTGGCGGCAACAAAAGCGGCGGTAAGGTTCCTCAAAGACCTTTATTCCATATACGGCGACTGGACGCTCGCGATAGCGGCCTACAACTGCGGCCCGGGCAACGTCAACAAAGCCCTCGCCCGCGCCGGATCGAACGCCAAAACGTTTTGGGACGTCTATCCCTACCTCCCCACCGAAACAAGGGGGTATGTACCGTCGTTCATCGCGGCAACATATGCCTACACCTACCATAAGCAGCACGGCATCGAAGCGGCAGCCCCCACCCTCCCGCTGTCCACTGACACCATCAAGATCAGCAGGCTCACGCATTTCGACCAGATAGCCTCCACTATAAACGTCCCGAAAGAAACACTGCGTGCGCTGAATCCCCAGTACAAACTGGACATCGTCCCGGCACAGGACAAAACATACGCCCTGACGCTTCCCCTGAGCGAGGTCAGCCGCTATCTGCAAAACGAACAGGACATACAGGCCAAGGACACCGTATACCTCGCCCAATACCTGAAACAGTCAGCATCGGTTAACCAGAAGGCGTTCAACATAACCACCGCCACATACAAGGTCAAAAGCGGCGACACCCTCGGCGCGATAGCTAAAAAACACGGAGTGACGGTCAAACAGCTCATGACCTGGAACCGGATCAAAAACGCCAATACGCTTCGTCTGGGACAGGTGCTCGAAATCCATAAATAGGCCGTGGCAGCGCGTAACGACACGATAACGGCCGTAGCCACGGGTGTCGGCGGCGCGATAGCCGTCATACGACTCAGCGGGCCGGAAGCAATCGGCATCTGCGACTCGGTGTTCCGTCCGGCATCGGGCCGGAAACTGGCCGACGCCAAAGGATACACCCTGCATTACGGCGAAATAACCGGCATGGACGGCAGCGCCGTCGACGACGTGCTGGTATCCGTATTCCGTGCCCCACGCTCCTACACTGGCGAGGATATGGCCGAAATATCGTGCCACGGCTCACGCTACATCCAGCAACAGATAATCAACCTTCTTCTCGACGCCGGCGCCCGGAGCGCCGAGGCGGGCGAATTTACCGTGCGGGCGTTCCTCGCCGGCAAGATGGACCTGTCGCAGGCCGAGGCTGTCGCCGACATCATTGTCTCGACCGACAAAGCGACGCACGCGCTCGCCGTCAACCAGATGCGCGGCGGATATTCCGGCGAATTCGGACTCCTGCGCGAGCGGCTGCTCAACATGGCCTCGCTGCTCGAACTCGAACTCGATTTCGGCGAGGAAGAGGTGGAATTCGCCAACCGCAGCCAACTCGCCGCGCTGGCAGGGGAAATAAAGACGAAGATATCAACGTTGCTCGATTCCTTCAGGCAAGGCAACGCCTTTAAGGACGGCATAGGCGTGGCCATAGTAGGCGAACCCAACGTGGGTAAATCGACGCTCCTCAACACCCTGCTCAAGGACGACCGCGCCATGGTCTCCGACATCGCCGGAACGACACGCGACGTCATTGAGGAGAGCCTCACGATAAAAGGCGTGAAATTCCGCTTTATTGACACGGCAGGCATCCGCCATACCGACGACGTGCTGGAAAAAATGGGGATCGAACGGACGTTCTCGTCCATCGGAAAGGCCGACATCGTGATACTTATGGTCGAACCGGGGGCGGATGCCCGCGGAACGGCATCGAAAATAACGGAGGCGCTTTCGGGTATTACGCCCGGGCCATCGCAGAAGTTATGCGTCCTGCTGAACAAATCGGACAAGTATGGCCTTGGTAAAGGGATGCCATACTCCGATGCGATCGATCCGGAGAAAATCGCCGCATCATTTTCCGCACAAGGCATGGACCGGCAACAAGGTGCAAACCTGCCGGCCATATTCCCGATATCGGCAAAGAATAATGTAAATATAGACTCTGTAGTCGATTTTCTTTACGAAACGTCCGACGCCGAGAGCCTGTACAAAGGTGATGTGATCGTTTCGAACAGCCGCCATTACGAAGCACTGACCCGCGCACTGGAATCTATCACACGCGTCGGAACAGGCATCGCCAATGACGTCCCGTCTGATTTCATCGCCCAGGACATCCGCGAAACGCTCCATTACCTCGGCACCATAACCGGCGAAATAACCACCGACGAAATCCTCGGCAACATATTCTCCAAGTTCTGCATCGGAAAGTAGATGCCATAATCAAACAAACAGCAATCCCCCATCATTCTATTCTAAAAGCATTGATATAACTGCATTTAGTCGCGGTTATGTTATCTGTTTGTTGATTGATGCTATTGGTTTTACAATATATATTTTGTACCTTTGTTGTACCTGAAAGGAGTTGAGGATAACCAAACTCTTTTTTGTGGCGAAATTTTGCAACATATAGCAACAAGTAGCAACGCCGACAAACGAAAACAACAATGAGCAGCAATATCGAAATAGCCAAAATATGCGAATTATGCGGCGCGGAATTTACAGCCCGCACCACTAAAACGCTATTCTGCTCGCATAAATGCTCCAGCCGCGCATACAAAATCCGCAAGCGGGAGGGCAAAGTGGCCGAAGTACAAAAAGAGGTAGAGGCTATCAAGGCAAAGCCTATTACAGATATAAAGGCAAAGGAGTATCTAAGCATAACCGAGACCTGCACACTTGTCGGGGTCAGCCGGTGGACGATATGGCGGTGCATCCAACAGGGAGAGTTGAGGTTTGTTAAGTTGGGTCGCAGAGTGATTATCCGGCGAGTGGATATAGAGCGGCTGTTTGAGCCTCAACAACTACGCACCAAACCCCTGCCGAAAGCAGACCCCATTACGGAATGGTGTAGCGTTCAGGATGTAATGACTAAATTTGACCTCACACGCGATAGTGTCTATAATCTGGTCAAGGCAAACAAAATCCCCAAAAGACAAGAAGGCCGTTATGTGATGCTTTCCAAGACACACTTCGACAAACTATTTCAGCCGACAACAAAGAATAACATATAAGAATGGCGACTAAAGTTAAAATTTTAACAAAGCCCATATCCGGCGGGCGGGACACAATCTATCTCGACTTCTATCCCGCTATCAGAGACCCCAAGACGGGCAAACCCACCCGGCGCGAGTTCCTGAAACTCTATCTGTATGCCACCGTGCAACGGGAGGAGCAAACTTATGTAGATGCGAACGGCAAGACACAGAAGCGGATTGTCGATGTATTAGATAAATCCGGCAACCCAAAGAAAGCCGCGCTGACCCAATTGCAAAAGCGGCAAAACACAGAAACCCTTGCCCTTGCAGAAAACACCCGTGCGCTACGTCAGATTGACATACAGGCGGGGCAATTAGGGTTCATATCAAAGGAGCGGCTGAACACTAATTTCGTTGCCTATTTCGAGCAGTTAGCCCGGAAGCGCAAAGGGAGCAATTATAGTAACTGGATGAGTGCCGGTCTTGTGTTTAAGGCGTTCGCCGGAGAAAACTTCAAGGTTTCGGA
>JAVBMR010000021.1:0-44651 GCA_031552235.1 Tidjanibacter sp.
ACAAGGCGCTCGTCTGCATCTTTCTCTCCGGCGGCAACGACTCGAACAACATGATCATCCCGACGAATCAGGCCGAATACGACAGCTATGCCGCGATCCGCACGTATGTGCTGGCCATCCCCCTTTCGGGCGGCCCGCCGGATCGCTCTGCGATCCGAGAAAAATGTTATAACATAAAGAGAGGTGATTCAGAAAAATATGCTTATACGCAATCTTCTGTCTGCGGTGCAGTCTGCCGCCGGGGACGGGCGGTCGCTTCCGCAACATGGACAGAACGCCATTGCTACTTCACTTTCATACGTTTCGGTGCGGACAGGCGCTCTTGTTCTCTCCGAAAGCGAGTGAAGTAGTACGCCGCCTCATGCGGCGGGCTGCAGGGCTTGCCAAAGGCAAGCCCCCAACACACAAGCCATGCAGGCCGCGCGTGGAGCGCGGCCTGCATAGTTCGTTCAACTCGCCGTACATAGGTATTTTTATGGATTAGCCCCCACAATTAATCTGAACTATCCCGTTTAGGCTTGTTCTATTTTTTTCGGTCCGACGCCAGCTGATGCAGAACCGAGCCTGCGAGATATCAGCCCTCCGCGCCGGGTGGCGTCGGGCTGACGGCTTGCTTCGCAAGCCGAGACTAATAACAACAAGCCTAAACGGGATAGTTCAGATTAATTATTCGTCACGACCAGTTCCGTATCGACGTTGCCGCGTGTGGCGTTCGCGAATGGGCAGATCATTTCGGCTTCTTCGGCAAGTTTCTTGGCCGTCGGCAGATCGACCCCCGGGATATTGGCTTCCAGCTTAACGGTAAACTTGAACCCGCCCTGTCCGTTCGGGCCTATGCCGACCGTAACCGCCACGGTGACATCGCCCGTTTCGGTCTTGTGCCTGCGCGCGGCGGCGGCGATGGCGCTGTTGAGGCAGGCTGCATAGCCGGCCGCGAACAACCCCTCGGGATTGGCGCCGCCGCCCTGCCCGCCCATTTCCTTGGGCGATGCCAGCTTGAGGTCTACATAACCGTCTTCGGTCTTGACATTTCCGGCGCGTCCGCCTACGGACGTGGCCTTGATCTTGTACATTACTTCCATGATATGATATTTGGTTAATTAGTGATTTCTAAAACATCGGGACTTCCATCAGCAACACCTCGGCGTCTTCTTCGGCCTTGACGGCAATCTTTTCCGTATCGACGATCCCCATGCCGTCGCGTTCGCCGAGCAGTATGCCGTCGGCCACGACCTCGCCACGGATCACGAAAACGTAAACGCCATTGCCTTTGTCCCTCAGCGTATAGTCGAGTTCTTTCCCTTTCTCCATATCGCCCAGCATGAACCACGCATCCTGATTTATCCATACCCCTTCGCCGACCGGGTCGGGCGACACGATCTGCCGGAAAGCGTTGCGCGTTTTACTCCCATCCAGCTTTGCCCGGTTGTACTTCGGATCAAGGTTCTGCTCGCGCGGGAAAACCCATATCTGGAGGAACTTGACAGGCCTGTCGCCGTTCTTGTTGTATTCGCTGTGCGTGAGGCCCTTGCCTGCCGACATGGCCTGTATTTCGCCCTTGCCGATCACGGCCACGTTACCCATGCTGTCGCGGTGTTCTATGTCGCCTTCGAGCGGTATGGAAATGACCTCCATATTGTCGTGCGGATGTGTCCCGAATCCCATTCCCGGAGCGATAACGTCGTCGTTCAGCACCCGGAGCATGCCGAAATGCACCCTCTCGGGGTTGTAGTAGTTCGCGAAACTGAACGTGTGGTGCGAATCGAGCCATCCGTGGTTGGCATGCCCGCGTGTGTCGGCACGGTGGATAATGTGTTTTTTCATTAAATATCTGTTTTTATTTTCGCATATCGCAAAAAACGTTCCATTAATTCTTCCGGCGCGTGTGAGGCAAATCGCACGGCTTTGCTTACCTTTGCCTCAAAACAACAGGAAGTGGCAAGAAAAAAGGCATATCCCCTGATCGAGGGGCTCAAAATAACGACGCTCGCGGCCGAAGGAAAGGCGATGGGCAAACATAACGACATTGTGGTATTCGTTCCGCTGACAGTCCCTGGCGACGTGGTCGACGTGCAGATTCGCAGCAAACGCCGCCGCTTTATGGAGGGCTTCGTGGTGCGCTACGTCGAGAAATCGCCGATCCGCACCGAAGCGTTCTGCGAGCATTTCGGCGTATGCGGCGGCTGCAAATGGCAGAACCTGCCCTATGACGAGCAGCTCCGCTTCAAGCGCGATCAGGTGCGCGACCAGCTCGTGCGCATAGGCAAGCTCGAAGTGCCGGAGATCGCCCCCACCCTCGCGTCGGAAAAGACGACGTTCTACCGCAACAAACTCGAAGTTACCTTCGCCGACCGCCGCTGGATGACCCCGGAAGAAATCGCCGAGGGCAATGAGATGAAAGATCCCGAGGCGCTCGGGTTCCACATCCCCGGCATGTTCGACAAAGTGCTCGACATACGCAAATGCTGGCTCCAACCCGACCCTTCCAACGCGATAAGGCTCGCCACCAAGGAGTTCTGCATGGCGAACGGTTACGGGTTCTACAACGCCCGCTCGCACGGCGGCCTTATGCGCAACATGATAATACGCACCTCGACCACGGGCGAGATCATGGTGATCGTGGTCTTCGCAAAGCCGGAACAGGAAAAGATCGAGGCGCTGCTCGACCACTTAGCTGCCCGTTTCCCCGAGATAACCTCGCTGATGTATGTGGTCAACGAGAAACTGAACGACTCTATCGGCGACCAGGACGTGATTCCCTACAAAGGCAACGACCACATTTTCGAGGAGATGGAGGGCCTGCGGTTCAAGATCGGCGGCAAATCGTTCTACCAGACCAACTCGGAGCAGGCCTATAACCTCTACAAGGTCGCCCGCGACATGGCGACACTCCGGCCAGAAGACGTGGTTTACGACCTGTACACTGGCACGGGGACGATCGCTAATTTCGTATCGAAGCAGTGCGCCAAGGTGGTTGGCATAGAATATGTTCCGGAAGCGATAGAGGACGCGAAGTACAACTCGGAGCTGAACGGGATCGGCAATACGGTATTTTTCGCCGGCGACATGAAGGACGTGCTCACAGACGGTTTCTTCGCCGAGCACGGCCGCCCCGACGTGATAATACTCGACCCGCCGAGGGCAGGGATACACGAGGACGTGGCGCAGACGATACTCCGCGCGACCCCGGAGCGCATAGTCTATGTGAGCTGTAACCCGGCCTCGCAGGCACGCGACCTGGCTTTGTTCTCGGAAAGCTACTCGGTCGACGCCGTGCAGCCCGTGGACATGTTCCCCCACACGCACCACGTGGAAAACGTAGTCCGCCTGACAAAAAGACAATAATCCGGCGAAGGATACGTTGATATGTCTAAAACCAACCTGTGAAGACTATGAAAAAAATTATGTTTATGGCTGCGGCACTGTTCGTGGCAACCATCGCTACCGTTTCGGCACAAAACACTGACGCCATGATGGAGAAAGCGATAGAAATGGCCAAGGAAGCGCGTTACGAAAACACCGTCGAGGTTACGGGCCGCGCCCAGAAAGAAGTTGTGCCGGACGAGATATACATCCGCATCGTTATCGACGAAACAGCCCTCAAACAGAAACAAACTGTGGAAGCGCTGGAAACCGACATGATAAAAAAGCTCAAATCGCTGGACATCGACACCGACAAAAACCTCAAAATAGGCAACATGTCGAGCGCCTACAAAGACTATTTCCTCAAAAAGAATACCGCCCGCACATCGGCCACCTATGAACTCAAGGTGGACGGCATACAACTTTTGGGCAGGGTTTACCAGGCCCTCGAATCGCTCGGGATCTCGAACATGGGCATCTCTAAACTCGACCACTCGAAAATGAAGGAATTCCAGAACGAGATGAGGGTCGAAGCGCTCAAGGACGCGCAGAAAGTTGCCCAGACACTCGCCGGGGCATTGGGCCAGAAAGCAGGCCGCGCCGTGCAGATCATAGATTACAATAACGAGATGTACGTCCCCGCCCCAGCCATGCGCTCGGACATGATGTATATGTCGAAAGCGGCAGGCGCTAACGAGTACTACGATACCGAACTGGGATTCAAAGAGATAAAACTGACGTACACCGTCCAGGCAAAATTCGCCCTCGACTAAACGGCAAACCGGCACAGGCACGGCGGCGGCTCGACACCGCCGCCGTTGTTTATAATGCTTATTTGCAACCCTACCTTTGCCGTAAAGTCTGCCGCCGGCGACGGGTGCGAATGAGTTAACGGCGAAACTTGCAGTCCGCCGCCCCATGGGGTGGCGGACTGCAAGTCGCTTTCGCGACACAGACAAAGCGTAAAACACAGACATTCCAGTGCAAACAGGCATTCCCTACTCTATCCAAATGCCGGAGCACGCCAACGCTGGTTAATAAATGATATAATGACCCCACACCCCGAAATAGTCGCCACCGCGGACGGTTCGCAGACCCTCCGCCACTCCGTTTCCGGCGAAACGTACCACTCGGTCAACGGCGCGGTGGCCGAGGCGATGCACATATTCATCCGCAACGGTTTCGAGGCGCATCCGGCGCTGCATGTCCGCATACTCGAAGCCGGGTTCGGGAGCGGCCTGAACGCCATGTTGACGCTCCGCGAGGCTGAGGCGGCAGGCCGCACGGTGGATTACACGGCCGTCGAACTTTACCCGGTGCCGCCAGAGATTGCTTCGGCAATGGCCTACGCTTCCGATCCTCTGTTTATGGGCCTGCACGAAGCGCCGTGGGCAACGAAACAGGACATCGCGCCGTGGTTCTCGCTGACTAAATTGCGCATGGATTTGGCGGATACGCACTTTGACGCTATATTTACAGGACACAAAGCGTTCGACATAGTTTACTACGACGCTTTTGCACCGGACAGCCAGCCAGAACTGTGGACGGAAGGGGTTTTCAGCCGCATCCACAGCTCGATGGCGCCGGAAGGCATACTGCTGACGTACTCCGCCAAGGGGGACGTCAAACGCGCGCTGCGGGCGGCCGGGTTCGAAGTCCGGCGGTTGGAAGGCGCTCCCGGCAAACGCCATATGCTGAAGGCGGTGAAGGCAAAATTGTAAAAATTACAGCCAAAGTAGTAATAACCGAAAGTAACCATATAAAATAAGCACGCTGCCGGACAAGGGCGCAACGAAGTTGCCGCCCGCCGCATTGGGGCGGCGGCGTGCGACCGGATTTTGCACGGCAAAATCCGAAATTACAATAAAATGCAAGTAACAGGATCGCAATCAAGCCACATTCTGAACCTAAAACAACACGGTTATGGAGAAAGAATACAAGTTCCTCTATGAGCATTACGACTCGGCCGCGGCCGTGCCTGCCGCCGACCGCGAACTGGTCGGAAAAGCCAGGGCCGCCTGCGCGACTTCCTACTCCCCCTACTCCGGCTTCCGGGTGGGCGCGGCGGCAAGGCTCGCGAGCGGCGCCGTCATAACCGCGAGCAACCAGGAGAGCGCCGTCTTTCCGGCAGGCACATGTGCCGAGCAAAACCTGCTCACCACATGGCAGTCGCACCATGCAGGCGACCCCATCGAAGCATTGGCCGTGGCGTCGATCCCGGGCATGCGGGAGTGCTACCCGTGCGGCATATGCCGGCAGGTGCTCGCCGACACCGAAGCGCGCCAAGGCTCCCCCATACGTGTAATCATGGCAAGCGATTCGGGCGCCTCGACAGTATCGACCGCAGCCAACCTGATGCCGTTCAACTTTAAACTGAAAGACTGATGTTCACACCCAACGACGTACTCTACGAAGACAACCACCTGCTGGTGGTCAACAAGCATTGCGGCGACCTCGTCCAGCCCGACCAGGAGGGCGACAGCGCGCTTGAGGACGAGATAAAGGCTTGGATCAAACGCCGTGACAAGAAGCCGGGGGCGGTATACCTCGGCGTGGTGCACCGCATCGACCGGCCTGTGAGCGGCGCCGTGCTTTTCGCCAAAACGAGCAAAGCCCTCGCACGCCTCAACGAGATGATAAAGAACCGGCAGATCGGCAAAACATACTGGGCCGTGGTCGAAAACACCCCCCCGGCGGAAGAGGGCGACCTGCTGCACCATATCGTGCGCGACAGCCGCACCAACAAATCACGCGCCCTCGACAGGCCTCAGAAAGATTCGAAAGATGCACGCCTCCACTACAAGATGATCGGGGCGAGCAAGACTTACCGTCTGCTCGAAATCGACCTCCAGACCGGCCGCCACCACCAGATACGCTGCCAGTTGTCACGTATCGGCGTTCCCATTCGCGGCGACCTGAAGTACGGCGCGCCGCGCTCCAACAAAGACGGCGGCATTTCGCTGCATTCGCGCTCATTGGAATTCACGCATCCGGTCACTAAAGAACCCATCAAAATAGTCGCACCAACTCCCAAGGACGACAACCTCTGGGCGTTCTTCGAAGAGTCGACGAAGTAGCGGCGGCTAACGGCCCGGAGTTACGGCATCGGTACACAGCCGGCGGAGGGATGAATAATGCTCTTCTTCGAAATAATACCCTCGCATGGCAAGTGAAGCGAGTCATGCGGCCGCGCGTGGAGCGCGGCCTCAGGGCCAGTGCGTTGGGAGGCTTGCCAAAGGCAAGCCCTGCGGCCTGACGCCGCCGCGCGGGGCGGGCTGGTCGCGATGGCGACTCCGACAGAGCGGGAATGTCGATGCACACCCGAAGCGCAATACCGCGAAACTACGCCCGTCGGCGGGCAACTCGGTATTATGGAGAAACAGGAACGCCAGCCAACATAGGAACGCATGAAAGTGTAATCGGACACTCTGTCCGTGTCACGGCAGCGACCTAAAGAATTTTCAGCGCTATGGCCGCGCACGCTTCGGCATCGGCGAGCGCGTGGTGGTGCTGGCGCAGGTCGTAGCCGCAATGCGCGGCCACGGTAGGGAGTTTATGGTTGGGCAGTTGCGGGAACGCACGTCGAGCCGCCCTGCATGTGCAGTAAAATTCATAGCCCGGATAACGCATGTCATAGAGTCCAAAAACGGCCCTGAGGCATCCTTCGTCGAACGGGCTGTTGTGCGCCACCAGCGGCAGCCCGAGTATCCCTGGCGCTATCTCGGCCCACACATCGGGGAAATCAGGCGCGTAGGCCGTATCCCTGAAAGTCATGCCGTGCACCTCGGTCGTAAAGCGCGAATAGAAGTTCGGCCGTGGGCGTATGAGCCTATGGATCGACCCGACGATCCTGCCATTCTCCACCACGACCACACCCACGCTGCATATGCTGCTGGGACTGCCGTTGGCGGTCTCGAAATCTATGGCTGCGAAATCCAGCATGATAAATTATACACCTTTTTACATTAAGCAAAGAAGCCGGTTCGCCGCGAAACTAAAAACGACAGCAGGGTCGCAACATAGCACCGTGCCCTGACCTCCAGCTACTTTTGCGGCAAGGCAAAAGCAAGGTAAAGATATCAGGCGTAAAATAATATAAGTCCCATTATCACAACCCGAACGTGACCACCACCGGTTTATGGTCGGAATATTCGGTATCTGGGGAGTCATAGCTCAACGCCCTCAGGCTGTCGGAATACAGCACGTAATCTATCCTGAACATATTGAACAGCCCGTTGTATGTGTTGGGCATTCCCTTTCCTTTTTCAACGAAAGCGTCGCGCATGTCGCCTCTGATGGTGGTGTAGACATAGGACAGGGGCGTATCGTTGAAATCGCCGCAAACTATGACGTCGTGCGGAGAGCCGCCGATGACCACCGCCAGCGAGTCGGCCTGTGCCGCTCTCCGCACGAAGCCTCTCCAGAGCTTTCCGGCGATACTGCGCACCTTGTCTTCCCGCCCTTCGCTGTTGAGGTATTCCTGGGTGTCTATGTAAGCACGGTCCTGCTTGTTGACCGACGTCGTCTGCAAGTGGTTGTTGAATACGCGTATGGTATCCTTGTCTATTCTCACGTCGACCCACATGGAAGAATTGCGGGAATCGGGATAGTCTATCGCACCCGAAGCGACGATCGGGTATTTGCTGTACACCGCAAGCCCCCATCCGCCGCCGTAACTGTTTTTCAGGGTATAATGCACCTCATCGTACTTCATCCCCAGCAGCGAATCGATCCTGGCTTTCGGATTGAGCATGGTGGCCTGATACTCCTGCATGCACAGGATATCGGGCTTCAGCCCGTTTATATACGCGGCCGTTTCGTCGAGCGAGGCGGCGAGTTCCGAAGAAACCTCCTTCATGAAACCCATGACGTTGTAAGTGACGAACGTTATGGACTTACCGCCGTCCACAGCTTCCGGGACACCGTTTTTCGCGGGCCTGAAGAACAGTTTGACGTTCCCCATGCCGAGCAGCAGCACCGCCAGCGGTATCAGTACATAGAACCGCCACTTAACGACCCAGAACAGCATCAACGCTATGTTGACTATATATATGACCGGCGCGCCGAGTCCGGCGAACGGGAAGAACCGCGAGTTCGCCGGATCCACATATTTGGCGAAGAACGCAGCCACCAGCAACAGGGCGGCCACGACGGTCGCGGTCAGCATAATAAGGTTAAGCAACGACCCTATCCTCAGCCCGCGCCTGCGTTTTTCGCGCCCGTATGTGCCGTAATTTTCCATTCTGCCGCCCAGTTAATAATATATCTTCCCCTTTTTCTTCCAGTACCACAGGAGCAGGAAGCCCCAGAGCATGCCGCCGAGGTGGGCGAAATGGGCCACATTGTCCATCGTCCCCGAAACGCCGAAGAACAGTTCCACCGCACCGTAGATCATCACGAAATACTTCGCTTTCATCTCTATGGGCGGGAAGATCAGCATGAGCCTGGCGTTGGGGTAGAGCATGCCGAACGCCAGGAGTATCCCGAATATGGCCCCCGAAGCCCCTAAGGTGGGCGTTAGCATTATTTCCTGCAGTCTGGAGATCTCTTCGATGCCCTGGTGCGCCATCCAGGTGACCTCCAGCGCCATGACGCCTATCTGTATCAGCCCGGCGCCTATGCCCGTGACAAGGTAGTACGTCAAAAAGCGCTTGCTTCCCATCGACTGCTCCAGTATCCTGCCGAACATCCACAGGGCGTACATGTTGAACAGCAGATGGCCCGGGTTCGAGTTTAACGGCGCGTGCATGAACATATACGTCACAAGCTGGTGCGGCATGAAGTATGGACTCTGGGGATAGAAAAGCGCGAGCTTCTCGATCATCCAGCCGGATGCGCCGTCGGGCAGGAAAGAAAAGGCCACACACACGAGTATGTTTATAGCCAACAGGTTGAACACCACAGGGGGTGTGGATGAGCGGAAATTTCCAAATGCTCGCTGCGTTGCGGTCATATGCGGTCGTTATTTTTGTAGTTACCTATTTTTTTTACTTTTTTGGCTGGCAAAAGAGTAACCAAAAACCAGCCGCCCTCACCGTCGCCTAAGGCTCTCCTGCGAGCTTCCCTCGTTACACGGTAACTGCGGGTGATCTAAGGTTCTTTTCCTCTTTCGCACCTCGGCCATTCGAGCAAGCTCTATGGCACTCGGTTTGGCGTCGGTTCGTATCGAGCCTTTTAACGGCTCCGCTGAAAAGGGCGGTTTTTTTCTTCTTTCGCTACCGTCCAATGAAGCATCATCTTTGTTCGAGCCCGGCATAAAGCGATATAATAATCACCCTTTATTTAAATCGTTTCCTGATTTCGTCCTCGGTAAATGTCGTCATCACGGCCAGCCCCGAGGGGGTGTAGCTGTAATCCGAACAGGCCGATAGTTGCTCCATCAGCGACTGCAGCTCTTCGCGCGTGGCCGTTTTGCCTTTCGCTCCCGAGCCTATCGCGGCCATGGCGGCGGCCACGCGTTCTTTTTTCAGGTCGCCGGCCTTGCGTCCACCATCCCTTACTGCGTCCAGCAGGTCGTATATGACCTCTTCGGGCGCAGCATCGGTGAGGTCGGCCGGCACGCCGCCTATCTCGGCGGTATGCTCGTCGGGCAGGGATATGTCGAACCCAAAAGCGGTAAAGTCGGTAAGCGACTCACGCAATAGGGCCGCGTCGTCCGACGAAAGCGTAAGTCGCTCGGGGAAAAGCAATTGCTGGGTCACGGAACTTTCGTTGCGCAGCATCGAGAGATAGCGGTCGTAGAGCACGGCCTCCCATGCCCTGCGGCGGTCGACCACCACCAGCATGCCGTCTATAAAGGCGGCGAAATATCGCTGCCCGAGCGGCAGGATATCCTTGACGTCGGCCATATCTCCAAGCTCCAGCGCGGTCTGCCGCGCGTCGTCACCGTCTATGTATTCCAGCAGCGAGCTGCGGTAGTCCTCTTCCGGCGACTGCGGCGCGGACGCCCCGTCGAAACCATCCGTATCGTCGAACTCGCCTGCCCCGCTGCGTCCCGACGAAGAGTAGGCCACGCCGAAATCCGACAATCCGGCACGGCTGCCACGGCCTTTGGGCTGGTCGTCGGTATACTTTGTAAACGGATTGAAATCGGGGTTCGCTGTTATTCCCGGCACTTTATATGGCATGCCTCCCTTCGCCACCGGTATCTCGAACGAGGTGTCCATGTCGAAATCCATAGGCGGCACGGCTCCCGATTTCGCGAGCGACTCGCGCACGGCGGCGTTTATGATCTGCCATATCTCAAGCCCGTCGGTAAACTTCACCTCGGTCTTCTGCGGATGCACGTTGACGTCTATCTTGTCGGGGTCGAGCGTAAGGTATATGAAATATGAAGGCTGTGTGTTGGCCGGGATCAACTTTTCGTATGCCGACACCACGGCCTTGTGGAAATAGGGGCTTTTGAAATAGCGTCCGTTCACGAACAGGAACTGCTCCTTGTTGGTCTGCCTCGCCGAGTCGGGCGATCCGGCGAAACCCTCGATCTTCACGATGGAGGTTTGCGCCTCGACATCGAGCAGTTTTTTCGCGATGTTCTTGCCTATCACGCCCACGACCCTCTGGCGGAGGCTCGACGGCGGCAGTTTCGACACGAGCGCGTCGTTATCGTACAGAGTGAAAGCTATATCGGGGTTACACAGCGCCACGCGCTGGAATTCGGCCGTTATGTGGCGGGCCTCGGTGGAGCTTTTTTCGAGGAACCTGCGGCGGGCCGGAACATTATAGAAAAGGTTCTTTATCATGAACTGCGAGCCTGCGGGCGTATTCACGCTACTCTGACTCACAAATTTGCCCCCTGCAAGCTCGACTTTCGTCCCCAACTCGCTGTCGCACGGGCGTGTGCGCAACTCGACCTCGGCCACCGAGGCTATCGAGGCAAGCGCCTCGCCGCGGAACCCGAACGTGCGCAGGGCGTATATGTCTTCCACCGCCTGTATTTTGCTTGTGGCGTGACGGTCGAAAGCCAGCCGGGCATCGATCGGCGACATGCCGCACCCGTCGTCCACGATCTGGATCAGCTCCTTTCCGCCATCGCGGAAATTGACCGTGATGCTCCCGGCCCCGGCGTCGACGGCGTTCTCCATCATCTCCTTAACGACAGAAGATGGCCTGTTGACCACCTCCCCGGCCGCTATCTGGTTCGCCACCGCCTCCGGCAATAACCTTATCCTGTCCGACATCCCTCTCCCCTCTGTTACATTTTAAACAGCAGCCACCATCCGGCGAACAGCAGCAATATCATAAAGATCAAGATCCTCAGCGGACGCGCGGGATTGTGGCGCTTGTTCATCGACCTGTCCGTGCCACGCCTCACAGCCACATGGCGGCGCAGGTACTGCCCCGGTTTATACTCCCCTTCGGGCAGCGGCTGTGCGCGGTCGCCCAGCAGTTCGCGGCGGCGTTCCTCCCTGCGTTCCTTCTCGGGATCGTAATGTCGCGGTATGTAATTGAATTCTCGCGGCTTCTGTGTGCGGAAAGCTGTGAATTTGATCATTGTCGTCAAGTGCTTCGGCGGCGTGCAAAAACAGGCGCCGGATACAAAGATAATCTTTTGCCGGGAATACCCTTATGGGTATTTCAAAAAAATCCCCTTATCGAATATCGTCCACAGGCAGTGTTTTTGCCCGGCGGCGGCCAAGGCGTCGTTGGCCCAGGTATTGCAGGTATAAAAGAGGTTGTATTTGCCCCGCGCCTCGTAAAATGCATCCGTAAGCCCATAGGCGGCATCGGTTTTAATATTGATAAACCTGCCATACTCGTCTTTTTCGAACCTTCCGGCAATAAACTCCACCAGTCTGGCATACTGTTCGCGGCTGACCACGATCCTGCGGCAACACCCATCTTCCGCCACCGCTTTATAATAGGTGGCATGCATGGCCGACGTGCTGCACCAGAAAGCCGCCTTGACGGACAAACTCAGGGTCAGGTCGTCCCACGTTGGCATATTCAGGAAGAACCCCTTGTCGCCCCATCCGATCCCAACATAGGTGTAAACCGTATCCTGCGAAACGTTGTTGGCATAAGGCATCATTTCGCCCCAATCCATTTCGGGCGTTTTTACCGGCATAACGATATCGGTATGCGCCCCGTTGGTGCGTATGTATATCGACACTTCTTCAGGCTGATTTTCATTCCCGCCAACCGCAATGCGTGAGCAACACCATGCCACGGCAAAGTACATTGCCACAAAGCCCGCGATCCCCGCAAGGGCCCAAAGAAATATCTTCAATATTTTTTTCATGCCGCAAAGTTCGCATCACGAGCGGAAAAAGCTCCGCATCTTATCGAAAATATTCTGTTTGGTGTGTTCGGCCTTGGAGAAAGAAGGCGTCGCGGCCAACTGCTCCATAAGTTTTTTCTCTTCCGACGAGATCTTCGACGGGATCGCAATGTCCACCACCGCGAGTATGTCGCCGCGGCCGTAGCCGTTCACGTCGGGGATGCCCTTGCCTTTGAGGCGCAGCACCTGCCCGGCCTGCGTACCCGGCTGTATCTTAACCTTGGCCTTGCCGTCGATGGTCGGGATATCCACGCTGCCGCCCAATACCGCGGTCGGGATAGTCAGGTTGAGGTTGTAGAGCAGGTCGTTGCCGTCGCGCTCCAGTTCGGGGTGCTTTTCTTCCTCTATAACTACAAGCAGATCACCGTTCACGCCGCCGTGGCGTGCCGCGTTGCCCTTGCCGCTGACCGAGAGCTGCATGCCCTCGCCCACCCCTGCCGGGATCTTTATTTCTATTACCTCCTCGCCTTTTACGATGCCTTCGCCTTTACACTTGGCACATGGTTCGGTGATGACGCGGCCTTCGCCGTGGCACGCGTGGCAGGGGGCCGTGGTCTGTGTGCGTCCGAAGAACGTGTTCACGACCTGCGTCACATATCCGCTTCCGTTACACGACGGGCATGCCTTATACGCGTTTTTGTCTTTCGCTCCCGATCCGCCGCAGGCGTCGCAAGCGATCATTTTGTTTATCTTGAGCTTTTTGACAGTCCCTTCAGCGACCTCTTTGAGCGTGAGTTTCACCTTCACGCGCAGGTCTGAACCGCGGTTCACCCTCGGGCTTCCGCCGCCAGCCGAACCGCCGAAGCCGCTGAACCCTCCGCCGAAGTGGCCGCCGAATATATCCCCGAAGTTGCGGAAGATATCGTCCATCGTGAAGCCGCCGCCGAATCCTCCGGCACCCGCGCCTCCACTGGCCGCACCGCCCATTCCGGCATGGCCGAACTGGTCGTAACGCGCCTTTTTGTCGGGGTTGCTCAGGACGTCGTAGGCTTCCGCCGCCTCCTTGAATTTCTCCTCCGACTCTTTGTCGCCGGGGTTCTTATCCGGGTGGTATTTTATCGCGGCCTTGCGGTAAGCCTTTTTGATCTCGTCAGCACTGGCGGTTTTCGCCACCTCAAGGACTTCGTAATAATCTCTCTTTGTTGCCATTACACTATTTTATACAGGCTATTCGCCCACGACCACCTTCGAGTGGCGTATTACTTTATCTTTCAGCTGGTAGCCTTTCTGCGCGACGTCGATAACCTTGCCTTTGTTCTCCGGTTCGGCCGGGAATTTGGCCACGGCCTCGTGGAAATCGGTGTCGAGCTGCTGTCCGAGCGCCTCTATTTCCTTCAATCCCTTCGCTTTGAGCATATCCCTCAGTTTCTGCGAAATAAGTTCGATCCCGGAGCGTACCGATGCGATATCCTCGGTCTTCTGCATGGCGTCCATGGCCCTGTCCATATCGTCCAGCACGGGCAGCATCGCCTTTATGACCTCTTCGCCGCCGGCCGCCGCAATCTCCATCTTCTCCTTGAGCGTGCGCTTGC
Source organism: Tidjanibacter sp. (assembly GCA_031552235.1). Classification (GTDB taxonomy): domain Bacteria; phylum Bacteroidota; class Bacteroidia; order Bacteroidales; family Rikenellaceae; genus WRDF01. The sequence continues at coordinate 14,176 of JAVBMR010000021.1, forward strand.
GGTAGTTGTCGAATTCGGCCGAAAGGCGCAAATATTTATCCTGCCACTCTTTGGCGGCCCGCTCGCAGCCTGCCACGTCTGACGGTTTGTCACTTTCAGTGCCGTTATTATCTGACACATTGGCATTTCCGGCATCCTGCGAGGCTTCTTCGCCATCCGGGCGCTGCCCCTCGTCGTCCAATGCAACGTCCTGCATGTCAACGTCTTTCGAATATGTTTTGTTTTTCATAATGTCGTTTTGAATTTTACCGTTCTTATATCTCCAAATAATATACCAAGGTAGCGGCAAACAAAATGCAAAGTAAGGCATTTTTGGCGAGATGCCCACCATAATGCATGACGAATGGGCAAGGTTTTTGCATTATTAATCGCAAACACATACAACAATAAAATTCTGACACATGGAAAATTTCAAAGATTTCATCGACGGTGACAAACCGGTGCTTGTGGATTTTTTCGCCACATGGTGCGGCCCGTGCAAGATGATGCACCCTATCCTCGAAGAACTCAAGCGGTCGATAGGCGACAAAGCCGTTATCCTTAAAATAGACGTCGACAAGAACCGCGACCTCGCGGCGCAATATAATGTGGCTTCTGTGCCGACGCTTATGGTCTTCCGGGGCGGCGGGGTGGCATGGCGCCAAAGCGGCGTGACGTCGGCGGCAGACCTGGAAAAAGTACTCATGCAGCCATAACCTTTCGACATTCCGCGACAAAAGGCATCCCAAGGGATGCCTTTTGCCGTACACGCCTTTATGACACACTGCATGCGTGTAAAACGTTATGCCTAAAATTATCATGCAATGGTTGCCGAATAGTTTTTTTTAGTATATTTGTTGAATATAGGATGCGCCTCGACAGTCTTTTGCGTGCATGCACGCACGATTGTTCCCGGCTTTCACTATATTTGACGGTCACTATTTTTCGGACAAAACCTAAAACACCTAAAACATGAGTAAAATCGAGGTCAGCCAGGTCGCCTCAACCAAGGCGAAGGGCGGAAAACTAACCCTTTACACGATGACCAACTCTTCGGGCGCACAAGTCAAACTCACGGATATAGGCGCCGCCATCGTCGGCATTACCGTTCCCGACAAAAAAGGCGCGATGAAAGACGTGGCGCTGGGCTACCGCAACATGGACGACTATTTCTACGATGGCCCGGCATCTGGCAAGACTGTAGGCCGCTACGCCAACCGCATAGCCAAAGGGCGTTTCACCCTCGACGGAAAAGAATACAATCTCCCCATCAACAACGGCCCCAACAGCCTCCACGGCGGGCCGGAAGGTTTCAGCAACCTCGTATGGGATTCCAAGACAGACGGCGACAAGGTCGTTTTCAACCTCTCATCGCCCGACGGCGACGAAGGCTATCCGGGCAACCTGAAAGCGCAGGTCACATACAGATGGAGCGATGGTAACGACCTTGAAATAACCTACAAGGCCACCACCGACGCCCCGACCGTCATCAACCTCACCAACCACTGCTACTTCAACCTCTCGGGCCACGACGCCGGCAGCATCCACGACCACAAGCTCACCATCTGGGCGAAGAACTGGCTCCCGACCGACGAGACGCAGATCCCGACCGGCATAGCCCCGGTAGCTGGAACGCCAATGGATTTCACGACAGCTAAAGCCATCGGCCGCGACATAGCCGCCGATTTCGAGGCGCTCAAGATAGGCGTTGGCTACGACCACTGCTGGATGGCGGACGGTTACAAAACCGAAGGCAGCCTTATAGAGCGCCTGCGCAAAGTAGCCCTGCTGGAAGACCCCGCGTCGGGACGCAGCGTCGAAATTTACACCACGCAGCCCGCGGCGCAGGTTTATACGGGCAACTGGCTCACAGGCTGCCCCGTTTCCAAAAGTGGTTACGAATACAAGAACCGCGACGGCGTGGCGATAGAATGCCAGGGCGCCCCCGACGCACCCAACCAACCGGCGCTCCCCTCTCAGAGGCTCGACCCGGGACAGGAGTACAGCCAGCAGATCGTGTTCTCGTTCAGGAATTAACAAAAAACAAATAACTTAACCTTTAACTAATTAAAACCAACTTAAATTATGACAACACAACAAAAACAGGGCAATCTTGTCGGTATAATCACGATGATCTTCCTCTTCGGCATGATCTCTTTCGTGACCAACCTCGCCGCGCCTATCGGCACCATCTGGAAAACCACCTATCCGTCGCTGGGTCTGCTCGGGAACATGATGAACTTCCTCGCCTACCTGGTCATGGGTATCCCGGCAGGAAAAATGCTGACCAAAATCGGCTACAAAAAGACAGCACTGGTAGCGATCGCACTTGGCGTCCTGGGCATCTTCGTGCAGTTCCTCTCGGGCAAAACAGGGGATATGGGCTTCTATGTATACCTTCTCGGCGCGTTCATCGCAGGTTTATGCGTGTGCCTGCTTAATACCGTTGTCAACCCAATGCTTACAGTACTCGGCGGCGGCGGCAAAAAAGGCAACGCACTGCTCCAGTTCGGCGGCGGTTTCAACTCGCTTATGGCAACCGTGACCCCGATGATGGTTATGGCAATGATCGGCGAGGCTTCGAAAGCGGCTATCTCGGACGTGAACCCGTTGCTCTACATCGCTATGGGCGTATTCGCGCTGACTTTCATCATCCTGCTTTTCATCCCGATCAAAGAAATACACAAAACGGATAACGTAAAATACGAAAAAAGCCCGTGGGCGTTCCGTCACTTCGTACTGGGTGCCATTGCCATCTTCTGCTATGTGGGAGTTGAGGTGGCCATTCCCGCAGGTCTGTTGTTCTGGCTTCCGGAAATCGGGATGGCGAAAGCGACTGCAGGTTTCGTCGCAGGTACTTACTGGTTCCTGATGATGATCGGACGTTTCCTCGGCAGCGCTATAGGTTCTAAAGTATCGAGCAAGGCAATGATGGTATTCACTACGGCCGTTGCCATTATTTTGATAATCGGCGCCATCTTCTCGACCGGAGCTTCGACTTCGATGTATGTATTTACAGGTTCAGCATTCGCAGTGGAACAGGTACCCCTCAGCGCACTTCTTCTGGTACTGTGCGGCCTTTGCACCTCTATTATGTGGGGTTCGATCTTCAACCTTGCAACCGACGGCTTGGGCAAATACACTCCGCTCGCATCGGGTATCTTCATGATGATGGTTGTAGGCGGCGGAGTTATTCCGTTCGTCCAGGAACAGCTGGCCGACGCCATAGGCTGGATTCAGAGCTACTGGCTGATCATTGCCGCTATACTTTATATGTTCTTCTACGCAGTCGTGGGCAGCAAGAACATCAACAAGGATATTAAAGTAGACTAATCTTACACAAAAAATACTGACATGGACATTACAAAGATCAGAGAGAAATTCCAATCGCTTTACGGCACGACCGGCGCCGTTTACACTTCGCCGGGCCGTATCAACATAATCGGCGAGCATACCGACTACAACGGCGGGTTCGTACTCCCGGGCGCGATCGACAAAGCTATGTACTGCGAGATCAAACCCAACGGCAGTGGCAAAGTGCGCGCTTTCGCGCTCGACCTCGGTGAATCGGCCGAGTTCGGCCTCGAAGAAGCCGACAAACCCAAAGAACAGTGGGCCTGCTACATCTTCGGCGTATGCCGCGAGATGGCCAAACGCGGCAAAGCGGTGAAAGGTTTCGACACCGTATTCGCAGGGGATGTTCCGCTCGGCGCAGGTATGTCATCTTCGGCAGCCCTCGAAAGCTGCTTCGGTTTCGCCCTGAACGAAATCTACGGTCTCGGTTTCGAACGCTTCGAACTCGCCCTGATCGGCCAGTCGACCGAACACAACTACGTTGGCGTTAAATGCGGCATCATGGACCAGTTCGCATCTTGCTGCGGCAAGGAAGGCAACGTTATGAAACTCGACTGCCGCTCGCTCGAATACGAATACATCCCGTTCAACCCGAAAGGCTACCGCTTGGTTCTGCTCAACACCTGCGTTACACACAACCTCGCCGGCGGCGAATACAACAAACGCCGCGAGTCGTGCGAAAGGGTCGTTGCCGAGATAGCCAAGACACACCCCGAAGTGAAGCTGCTTCGTGACGCCAACCTCGGCATGCTCGCAGAGGTTAAGGGTAAGGTCGATCCGGTCGATTACATGCGCTCTGAATTCGTGGTTGAAGAGATCCAGCGCCTTCTTGACGCCTGCGCAGCCATGGAGAAGGACGACTTCGAGACTGTCGGCAAACTCATGTACGGCACGCACGAAGGCCTCAGCAAGAAGTACGAGGTCAGCTGTCCTGAACTCGATTTCCTCAACGACCAGGCTAAAGCGCTTGGCGTGACAGGTTCGCGCGTTATGGGCGGCGGTTTCGGCGGCTGCACCATCAACCTCGTTAAGAACGAGCTCCACGACAACTTCGTGAAAACCGCTACCGAAGCGTACAAGAAGAAATTCAACATCGACGCAAAGGTTTACGACGTGGTTATCAAGGACGGCGCCCGCAAACTGGCGTAGTGCTGCATAGCCTCAAACTGAAGGCGGCCCTTACGGGCCGCCTTTTTTGTTTCTGTGTTTTTGCATACTTCTATTTGATGGCTCTGTACCCCACGCGCAAATATGTATTCATTACCGCACGCATTGGCAACATTACAGGCAAAATCCCAATAATAAAGGCCCCGGCGCACATGCCGGGGCCTGTTACTCAAATTATTATCATCGGGACTGGCGCATAGCGATAAGCCTTGTCATCCCGCCGCCGGGCTACGACAACCCTGCGATCGCCGAGCCGACCAGGTTTATGTTGGCCTGTTCGTCGACATGGACAGTCACGCCTTTTATGCCCAACTCTTTAAGCAGCATGTGGAGTTCTTCCATAACGAGGTCCTTGTAGCTGGCGAAGCAATGGAAAACGCAGTTCGTCTTGTAATCCTTGCTCCAGAAGAGGCTGCCGTCGGCCATAAGGCGTACATTTTTGATCGACGAGTCGAATTCGACCATCTGCTGCACGAGTCCGGCCAGCGAAGCGGCCACGAGTTTCGCCGATCGTTCGTATACCTTCTGCGCCATTTCCACGTACTCGTCCTTGAACATATCGGGGTAGCTGAGCATATACGTTATCCTCGAAGCGTCGAAACCTTCTTCGAACTCGTCGCACGAGAACACATACTCCAGTATGCGGCCGAGGTAGAGGCCCGAGATGGCTTTTTCGAAACGCTGAGCGCCGCGCGTTTCGGAGTAGCGGTCGATCTTTTCGTCCACGACCGACATGTAAGGCGGCCTGAAGTTACCCGACTCAAGGTTCACCGAAACGGCGCCACCCTGTTTGTAACCCGGATCTATTTTTTTGATGTTCTTTGCATTGAAGAATGCAGCCATATTCGTACCCGTACCCACGATCAGGCCGATGTAAGCCTGCGCTTTGGTGTCGGTAAGGCCCGAGAAAAGGCTGGCCACGGTGTCATTGATAACGTTTATCTTCTTGATGTTGACCTTGCCCTTGAGTTCCTTGTTCAGGTGGTCCCTGAGCGTAGCGCCCACGGGCTGGCCGATCATTTCCGGGATGTCGAAACCCTTCGTCCAGCGCACGAGCACGGCGTCGCCGTCGAGCGTCGAGTCTGCCGGGAAAGAGAAACAATAGCCCACATACTCAACGCCTGTGAGGTCGAGCTGCGCGATGGGGTCGGTGATCTCCTTGAAAAGGGTATCCTTATCCCTCATGGCCTTGGCCGAGAGCTTGATCTTGTATCCGTTTTCGGGATGTATCGCGGGCTGGCCGTTCTTGAACTCCACAACAGCCACACGGTAGTTCGTGCCGCCGAGGTCGAGAACGAGTACCTTTTCATCCTTTATATCCTTCCGAGGATTGATATAGGTCGGAATGGCGAGTATCTCCTCGTTTTTCTTCTCCAGCCCTACTGCGATACGGCCTTTGAGGGTCTGTGCAATCTCCTTGAGCTGTTCGGTACTAAGGTCAAAAATGTTCTTTTTCATATAATCGTAGTTTTAGGTTTCAACTATACTCAGGCCGCGACACAGGCCCCGCCTCGAAAGAAAACTGCTCTTCGGCGGCCTTACCGCCTGCCGGCCGGCCTTACTTCCAAAGGTTCTGCGGATACTCGCCCGCGTCGATGAGCGCCTGTATCTTGGCGACCACCATGGGCCTGTCTTCCTTGTATGTCACGCCGAACCACGGAGAGTCTGTGGTCAACACTTTCATTTTGGCCTTGCCTTCGTTCACGAGTACGTTCACCATCGTCGGGATGTAGAACTCGGATTTGAGGTTCGAGGCGTTCTCTTTGAGGAAGTTCTTGAAGTATGTTTCGGAGTGTTCGAAGTAGTCGGGCGTGAAGCCGAACATGTTCATCGAAACAGGCGTGTCTTCGCCAAGCGGGAAGTCCTTGCCGTCTACGGTATAGTATATCTTGCCGTCGGCCTTGCGTTCGATGGAAGTGCGCTCCACGATAGACGTCAGGTTGCCGTCCTTATCCACGGCGCATTCGGCCCTCGACACAGTGCCGTGGTCGGAAAGGGTGTTCTTGACCTGATAGCCTATTACACTGTACAGGTCTTTTTTGCCATCCACCGAACGGAGGAAGTCGCCCACCGTCTGGTATGCGTTCTTTCCATAAAAGTCGTCGGCGTTGATAACCGCGAACGGGCCTTTGACCGTCCCGGCACCCATCATCACGGCGTGGTTCGTACCCCACGGTTTTTCGCGCCCTTCCGGTACTGTAAAGCCCTCCGGGAGGTTATTCAACTCCTGGAACACGAAATCGACCTCGATCTTGCCTCCGAAGCGTTCGGGAGTGAAGATCTCGCGGAAATCCTTTTCGAACGAGTGCCTTATGACGAAAACGACGCGGCCGAAACCGGCGCGTATGGCGTCGTAAACAGAATAGTCGATGATTGCTTCGCCGTTCGGGCCTACTCCGTCCATTTGTTTGAGCGATCCGTAACGCGATCCCATGCCGGCAGCCAATACAAGAAGTGTGGGTTTGTTCATTTCAACCTGTGATTTATGATTTTTAAATAATTACCTAACTATCATACAAAGATAGAATTTTATAATTATTTACAAAATTTATTCTGGCATCAAATATTAACAATAAATTAGCATTGGGCAGGGCTTCTGTCCAATGCAGGTTATGGCGCTGCCGCCAAAGGCTCACGCAATCCGGCAAGCCTTTGGCATGGCGTCCTTCTTTTGGGTTAACAACTAATTGGTTTCTATAATGGTCGCACCGCCGGAAGCCCATTTTCCGTACAACTTGATCGAATCTTCTGCCTTGAGCCAGGCATTCTTTTTAACATTAGCCAAGGCTACCCCTGCTCCGTCCTCAATCATAGCAGTTATATTTCTCAGATCTATTGACGGCGGAAGGATTCCCTCAATCTCGCCATTGATAACAACCAGAACACTCTTCTTTAGCGTAGGGATATTTTTCTCGAAATCCTTCAGGTTGCCGGCAGCAGCATCGCTTTCAAGCATATATATGTCTCTCCTTGTATCGAACATATACCTTACTTCGGCTTGTTGTTTCTTGTCAATCGCACTAAATGCCTTCCTGATCTGCGCCATAGCGGAACCTGAGAGGTTACTCGTCGGCTTTTTCTTGGCAAGCATCAACTCCTCGACAAGTTTGTGGTAGCGGTCGAAAGCCGAAACGGCAGCGCTTTGCCCCTCCGCGGCCTGGGCTGCCTGCACACCTGCATCTTGCGCAGAAACATTAGCTGCGGCACAAAACAATACGGCAACAAAAGTTGCACAAAATACTCTCAACATAAATTTAGTTTTCATAATCCTTTGATTAATTGGGTTCGACATTAATATTTATATTTAAAAACGTTTTGTTGTTATCTATACCTATTTAACTTTAAAATAGGACGGTTTGGTTGTGATTTCGACCGCCACACCGGACTTACCGGTGCTTGAATCATCGTTTTTCCACGGCCCGCGCTCAGTGACTCTGACGCTCCTGATATTATACGGATCAAGTTTCAATAGTTCGGCATAATCTTTCACTGTCATACCGGCGGCGTCGAAATCGGGAGGCAGCGCCACTTTCGACTCCCTGCCGTCAACCATTATAAGCGTTTCGCTTAAATCTTTCGTTGTTATCAGAAGAACCCCGCTGCATTTTTCAAAACCCAATTTCTCAAAATTATCATTCTTCTTCATTACCTCCACGCTCTCGACATCATAAGACTCAAGGCCGATAAGCCATGCTATTTCCAAGGCTGTATTCATTTTGTCATTGAACCCGTCGAGCCCGACCCTGCGGTCTGTAACCTTTCCGTTTACGAGGATCAGATAGTTAGGCCTCACGCAGCATTCGCACCGGTCTGTGAAAACAGCGAAGGGAGCCGGAATGAACCTGCCGTCATTTTTCCGTGGGTAAAGCAAGATATTGTCCTGTTGGACGCCGGTCATCCGCGAGTACCAGAGCCGCATACTGTCCGCATCCGCCCGGCTGGCCTTGCGGCTAAAACCGCCACCAATCGCCATGAAAGGGTGTCTACGGGGATCGTACTTCTCCCCAACCCCGTGGTATTTCGCCACAAGATTTTCGTCGGCGGCCTTCCGGGTCATTACCGGCACCTTATTGGCGGACGCGCATTTCGAGCTGACGGTACAGGAAAACGCGGCGAAGCTAACCGCAATCATCGATACGGAGAAGAACGCCGTTTTAAGTAGTCTGTCAAACATAATTTTTCAGGTTTAGGTTAATGATTCCGCAGCTGCCTATAAAGTTAACATAAGTTCGGGATAAAACCCCGGACATCCATTGAGTAATCGGCCTTACAGGCCGATTACCAGCCCTCCCTTATCAAAGGGAGGGTAGGGGTGGGATTTTCAGCACCAAACAGGTTTTGAAGAAGCCTTTAACGTGTTGTCGGGATCAAGGAATTTGCAATATTATCCGTATATCAAAGTCTTGCGCTTTTATTCCTTATCCCGACCACACGTTAAAGTTATACTAATTTTTCAGATTAACGCCACATCTGCCTGTTAATATGACCTCGCGGCCTGCATTTAGCCTTCTCCCGGGCACTAATCCGGCGAAATTTCCGTTTACCGATGAAAGTCAACGGATAATAATTATCTTTGCAGAAGACAGGATGCGCCTCGGCAATCTAAAAGCAAGCCTTTGATTGCTCTCGGCTTTCACTACCTTTGCAACTATCTTAACACCGATACACAGGATGGGATCGAACCGCAATATAATATATTTTCTGCGCAATTTCAACAAGAAACACCGGTTGAGCCTGCGCAAACAGCACGACGACGTGGAAGTGTGGTACATGCACACCAGCCCGATAGAGTTCCTGGGCAGCATAATCGCCGTCATACTCATTCTATTCGTCCTGATCCTCACGCTCGTGGCCTACACGCCCATCCTCGACCTCATCCCGGGTTACCGGGGCAACAGGGCGCGCGAAATAATGATAGAGAGCATAATGCGCGTGGACTCGATGGAGCGCAAACTCAATGAACTTCAGCTCTATACCAGCGACGTTTCGCGCATCCTCGACGGCCGCAGCCCGGCAGGGCAGAACCAGCCCGCGGCAGCCGATTCGGTCACGACGCGCGCAGACCTCGTGCTGCCGAACGCTGCCGACAGCATCCTGCGTGCGCAGATGGAAGGCAGCGGCGTGTACAGCCTCAGCCACGCGGCCTTCGGCCGCAGCAGCGTACATTCGGGCATGGACCTGACGTCGCCGGTGAGGGGCGTTGTCGCCACACACTTCAACCCCAAGGAAAACCGCTACGGCACAGGTATCGCCACCGCCACCGAACAGCAAATACTGGCCGTCGGCCAAGGCACGATCGTACTTTCGACATGGTCGCCGGGAAGCGGCTACACGATACAGGTACAGCATCTTGGCAACCTTATCTCGATATACAAGAACTGCGCCCGTGCGCTCCACCCGGTCGGGACGAGGGTACGCGGCGGCGAGGTCATAGGATACACCGGCGAGGGCATCTCGGGCGAGGGCGGCAAAGGCCTTTTCGAGATAGAGCTGTGGCAGAACGGAACCCCGGTCGATCCGGAATCCTATATCCTTTTCTAACTTACAACACCGCACGGGAAGCATGAAACAGCAGATAGCATTGTTGGGATCGACAGGCTCGATAGGCCGGCAGACCCTCGACATCATGCGCCTCTATCCCGACCGGTTCGAGGCCGTAACGCTCACGTCCAACAACAACTGGGAGATGCTTGCCGCCCAGGCGGCGGAATTCCTCCCTGACAGCGTGGTGATCGCGAACAAGGAACATTACAAACAACTTTCCGAGGCCGTCGCCCACCTGCCTATTAAAGTTTACGCGGGCGACGAGGCGCTGTGCCAAATCGTGGGCAACAGCAACGTAAACACGGTGGTCAACGCCCTTGTGGGCTACGCCGGACTGGAGCCGACGCTCTGCGCCATCGAGGCCGGGAAGAAGATCGCCCTGGCCAACAAGGAAACCCTTGTCGTGGCAGGCGACATCGTGATGAAAGCCGCGCTGGATAAGCGCGTCCCGATAGTTCCCATAGACTCTGAACACTCTGCCATTTTCCAATGCCTCGCCGGAGAGGCCAGCGCCCCCACGCGCCTGATCCTCACGGCATCGGGCGGGCCGCTGCTGAACAAATCGGCGGCAGAAATAGAGAACGCCACGGTCGAGCAGGCCCTCGCCCACCCTCATTGGGACATGGGCCAGAAGATAACCATCGACTCGGCGACAATGCTCAACAAGGGGTTCGAGGTGATCGAGGCACGGTGGCTGTTCGGCATGCGTCCCAAACAGATAGATGTGGCCATACATCCGCAGTGCATCGTCCACTCGATGGTAGAGTTCGCCGACGGGGCACTGAAAGCTCAACTGGGCAGCCCCGACATGCACCTGCCGATACAATACGCGCTCAGTTTCCCCGAGCGCTGGGAGCTGCCCTACCCCAAATTCGACATCACGGCGGCCGGCAGCCTCACGTTCGCCGCGCCGGACACGGAGCGCTTCCCCGCCCTTCGCATGGCCTACGAGGCGCTGGAAAAAGGGGGGAACAGTTGTTGCATACTCAACGCGGCGAACGAGGTGGCGGTGGCGGCGTTCCTCGGCAGGAAAATAAAATTCGGCGATATCCGCCGCATACTGGAATATACGCTGGAAAATAGTACCTTCACGGCGAAACCGTCGCTGGACGACTACCGCGCAAGCAACGCCGAAGCGCGCTCGATAGCGGCGGAATTCATCAAACGCAAACAATAAAAAACTATATTTAATGGACGTAGTAATCAAGATCCTTCAATTCATCGCGAGTTTTTCGCTCCTCGTGTTCGTACACGAGTTGGGGCATTTCCTTTTCGCCAAAATGTTCGGCATGAGGGTAGACAAGTTCTACCTCTTCTTCAACCCGTGGTTCTCGCTGGTCAAGTTCAAGATCGGCGAAACCGAGTTCGGCATCGGTTGGGTGCCGTTCGGCGGGTATTGCAAGATCTCGGGCATGATAGACGAAAGCATGGACACCGAAGCGCTCGCCAAACCCGCCCAGCCGTGGGAATTCCGCGCTAAACCGGCATGGCAAAGGCTTCTGGTAATGGTCGGCGGCGTACTGATGAACGTAATCCTCGCCGTTTTCATCTATATCGGCATGAGCAGCCATTACGGCGAAAGCTACATAGCCAACAAAGACCTCGAATACGGATGGCAGTTCTCCGGCCTGGCCAGAGAGATCGGCTTCCAGGACGGGGACAGGATCGTCAGCGTCGACGGCAAAGAGTATGAAAAATCCACGGACGTGATGAAAAAGATCATCCTGTCGAACGGCACCGAGGTTGATGTGCTGCGCGGCGGGGAGCTTGCCAGGGTAAATATCCCGGAAGAATACACGGCGCGGAAAATGCGCGACTCGGCATTCATGACCGAACGCATCCCGTTCCTTGTCGTGGACGTTCCGGCCAATAGTTTGGCTGCTACAGCGGGCATACAGGCCGGCGACTCCATAGCGGCGGTCGGCGGGCAGGGCGGATTCTATTTCGAACTCCGCGAGAGACTGAAACAATCTGCCGGAACGACGGTCGAAGTGACTGTCGCACGCGATTCCGCAGGCACGAAAGTCTTCAGGACCATACCTGCCGAAGTAAACGCGGAAGGGTTGCTGGGCGTCAACGCCTACCTGCCCATAACCGTGAAAGACTACAATCTGCTTCAGGCCATCCCCGCCGGCATCAAGAAGACCGGCACGGAAATAAAGGACTACGTGGGGCAGATCAAACTCCTGTTCTCGCCCAAAACCGAGGCCTACAAGAACCTCGGCGGCCCGATAATGATCGGCAACCTCTTCCCCGACACATGGGACTGGGCTGAATTCTGGCGCCTCACGGCATTCCTTTCGGTGGTGCTGGCCGTCATGAACATACTCCCGATCCCGGCGCTCGACGGCGGACACGTGCTGTTCCTGCTATACGAGGTCATCACACGCCGCAAACCGAGCGACAAATTCATGGAATTCGCCCAGATATTAGGCATGCTTCTGATATTCGGACTTATGATATACGTGGTTGGGAACGATTTTTACAGGATAATTATAAAGTAGCCTGACTATCTGCTTAACGGCAGATCAGGCGCCCCCGAATAAACTATCCGTTACCGCCGTGGCAAATTTGCACATGCCTGCGGCAGGCGCCATTTCCGACGGCACGACGCCGAAAGCGTCGCCCCCCTGCCGCCGGAAATGAATGTAATATGCCACAAACGGCGGGGATCCATCCATTAGAGATTAAATAATTATATGGCCAAGGTAAAACGGGCGTTTTTTTGCCGCGCGTGCGGAAACGAATCCCCCAAATGGCTGGGCAAATGCCCGGCGTGCGGGGAGTGGAACACCTATGTCGAAGAGGTGGTGCAGAAAGAGGGTGGCGCCGCATCCTCGCAATTGGTGCGCCCGGCGAGGTCGCAGCCACAGAAGGTGTCAGAGATCGTGCAGTCCACCGAGAAGCGCATCGACCTGGGCAACAGCGAGGTGTGCCGCGTGTTGGGCGGCGGCATGGTCAAAGGCTCGCTCATATTGCTGGGCGGCGAACCGGGCATCGGCAAATCGACCATAAGCCTCCAGATAGCGCTGGCCGACAACGGGTTGAAGACCCTTTACGTTTCGGGCGAGGAGTCGGCGCAGCAGATCAAGATGCGTGCGGAAAGGCTCGGCATCGGCAACGACGAATGCCTGATCTACCCCGAAACGCTGCTTGAAAATATTATAGCTCAGGCCGACGAAACACAGCCCGACCTTATCGTCGTCGACTCGATACAGACGATCTACACCGACCTGCTCGACTCCACGCCGGGAAGCGTGTCGCAGGTGCGCGAGTGCACGGCGACGCTGCTCAAATACGCGAAAAGCACCGGGACGTCGATCATCCTGATCGGGCATATCACCAAAGACGGCACCATCGCCGGCCCGAAGATACTGGAACACATCGTCGATGTGGTGCTTCAGTTCGAGGGCGACAGCAACAACATCTACCGCATCCTGCGCGGCATCAAGAACCGTTTCGGGGCGACTTTCGAGATCGGCGTGTTCGAGATGCGGGGCGAGGGCCTCGTGAACGTCGATAACCCGTCCGAGATACTGCTCACCCACTACGACGAACCTCTGAGCGGCATCGCGGTGGGCGCGGCGGCCGACGGCCTGCGGCCGTACCTCATAGAAACACAGGCGCTTGTGAGCACTGCGGCATACGGCACGCCGCAACGTTCCGCCACGGGCTACGACATGAAGCGCCTCAACATGATGATCGCCGTCCTCGAAAAGCGGGTCGGCATGAAGATGTTCCAGAAGGACGTTTTCCTGAACTTCGCCGGAGGCTTCAAGATCTCCGACACGGGGCTCGACCTGTCGGTTCTGGCGGCGATCATATCGTCCTATTTCGATCGGCCGATAGCCGACGGGGTCTGCTGCGCGGGCGAAGTGGGACTCTCGGGCGAGATACGCCCCGCCCCACGCAGCGAGCAGCGCATCGGCGAGGCCGCACGGCTGGGCTTCCGCCGGATAATCGTTTCGGGCTACCTGCGCAAGAGCCTGCCCAAACCGCCCAAAGGCATCGAAATCACCTACATCAACCGCATAGACGAACTTCCGCGCGCGATATTCGGGCAGGAATAACGGCTATTACAGCAAGCCTGACCGAACACCCTGGAACCAACAGTCCAGCCATTTCTCAGTCATTATTAGGAAATTCCATATTTCATCCTTATTTTTAGAAATTACGAACTCCTAACTCATATTGGACATGAGAAAAATTCTACTACTCGCGCTCATACTTGCGGCGCTTTTGGCATGTAGCAAAGATGAGAAAACAACCCCTGCTTCCAGTGAAAATATCAAAATAAGGAGAATCACGCTTAATCAAACCGAAAAAATAATGACAATTGGAAGTAAGTTTCAACTTACCTCCACGATCCTCCCTGACAATGCCACGAATAAGGCGGTTACATGGAGCAGCAGCAATCGCGCTGCTGCGACTGTCGATCAAACAGGCTTGGTGACCGCCCGCAATGACGCAGCTGGAAAAACAACGATAATAACCGTTACGGCCAAGGACGGCAGCTACGCCGAGGATGCCTGCACGATAACCGTCATAAGTTCTGATGTCGGCGTGTTAATAAACGGAGTTATATGGGCCAGGCACAATATGAGTACTCCCGGCAATTTTGTACTTAAACCGGATAATTTCGGAATGTTCTACCAATGGAATAGCAAGACCGCATGGGCCAGTGCCGGCAGCCTCCCTGTATCTTCGCCTGCAGGCGCAACTTGGAGTTCTGCCATACGACCGGGCAGTTCGTGGGAATGGGATAACGACCCATGTCCTGAGGGCTGGTACGTCCCAACTTTGGATAAATTTAAGACTTTGTGCGAAAAAGACAAAGTGACGGCAGAATGGACTACCCTAAACAGTAAAAACGGCTTCAAATTTACCGACAATTCCAATGGTAATTCTATTTTTCTGCCGGCTGCCGGATACCGCACCTACCAATCAGGAACGCTGAGAGACTCCGGCGATTTAGGCTATTACTGGTCAGCAACCAAGTCCGCGATTTACTTTAGCTATAATATGTATTTCCGCCTTGATCCCGATATCGGCCCTATTGTCAACCCCGAGTTCACTGAATACAACTCCAGCGGCTTTTCCATCCGCTGCATCGCGAAATAAACGTTTCAGTCACGTCTAAAACAATTAGCCTGGCCGGTTTCGAAACCGGCCGGGCTAATTGTTTACTTTACCTCGAAACAACACCCCAATGCCGCCCCGCGCAGCGAGCAGCGCATCGGCGAGGCCGCACGCCTCGGGTTCCGCCGGATAATCGTTTCGGGCTACCTGCGCAAGAGCCTGCCCAAACCGCCCAAAGGCATCGAAATCACCTACATCAACCGCATAGACGAACTTCCCCGCGCGATATTCGGGCAGGAGTGACGGACTTCGCAACCGGTTTTTGAATTTCATTAAAACTTCGTAGCTTTGTAGTACATATTATAGCGTAAGCTATTGTTTTGGGAAGAGAAAATCGCCAATTTACTTAGACCCCACTCGCAATAAGCTAACGCTCACGCTTTGGCGTGGGCTTTACTTGTTTGGGGTCTTGGCGTTTGGCGATGCCTCTCTTCCGACTTGTTTGGTCCACGTCTTTCATACGTGCATAACAATGGCTTTCGCGCATTGTTAAACCATCTAACCCATTACACGTATGAAAAAAATGTTTTTACTCCTCGCAATCGCCGCGCTGGCCTTTGCATCCTGTTCCAAAGATGAAGACGAACCTATTTTTGAGAGCGTATCTATCAACGGAATCGTTTGGGCTACGCGGAACGTCAATGCTCCGGGAACTTTCGCCGCCACACCCGAATCGGCAGGGATGTTCTACAAATGGGGCTCCGGTACCGGTTGGAGCGCAACAAACCCGATGACCTCTTCGCCAGTCGATAAGAAATGGGGGGATGTCGCCCCGGAAAACGGCGATAACTGGCCTGCCGCCAACGACCCTTGCCCCGCGGGTTGGCGTGTGCCTACTAAAGAAGAGCAGGGAACGCTGTTCGACGACACGAAAGTAACCAGAGTATGGACGCAAAAAAGTGGCATAAAAGGCTATATATTTACCGACATAGCTTCCAATAAGTCTATATTCCTTCCTGCCGCAGGCGCCCGCAACTACCAGAGTACGCTCATTATTGTGGGTGTCCTCGGGTACTACTGGTCAAGTTCCTACGACTCTTCGAGCTACGCGTGGGCCCTAAGTTTCAGCAACAACCACGCAGGCCAGAAGAGCAGTATAAATCACAAGGGTGGCTCTAGTGTCCGTTGCGTAGCAGAATAATTGCTTCTGTCCCGCCTAAAAATATTACCCCCGCCGGTTTCAGAAACCGCGGGGGTAATATTTACGTCTAAACGAGTTCTAAAGTGCCTCAACGACACATCTAAGCCATGCCCTATCGCCGCTTTCCGCCCATCGCCATCCTACTCAGCAGTTTGCCGTAATGGTTCACGATAGCCGGTGTCGGGATGGTTTCCATCTGTTGGCGCAATACCTCACCCAGATGCTCCCCAACCCAATCGAGGCGAGGCGACAACTCATAAAGTATCTCTGCCGCCCACACCCTCACGGCGCTTTTGGTTTCCGCGCCTATCAGCAGGTCGAATGTCTTTTCCGCTATCCGCCCGGCCTGTGCGGCATCCGGCACGAACAACCCCCGGCGCAGCATGTCGCACAGCATCTTGGTATAGTGCCTGTGGGCGCTGGGGTTATCGATCTTCAGATAGTTCTCATAGAACGCCGGGATGTAGGGAACGAAAGCCTCCTTGTGGTTGAAATATGCCCACTCCAGGGCCCACGACGCACGGAACGCCACACGGCCATCTTTGTGGAAAGCAAGTGTGAGCGCCTCCGGCCAAAGGCCTTCCTCCGATATCCGGCTGCCGAACCGTTCGTCCATCCCCGGGCCGAACTCACCCTGCAACCCGGCGGCGAGATCATCATAGGACAGCACGTCCTGCGCCGCAAGCCGTTCGAGCCGCGCCTCGGCAGCCAACTGCTGTTCGAGCCTTTCTTTCGATGGAGTCAGTGTTTGCGGCATATCAAAAACGGCGTTTAACAGGGATTTCATAAGTGCGGCCCTCCTCAACAGCTTCGGTTTGCGGAAATACCGCACGCGCCTCGGCCACAAGGCTTTCGACCTCCTTGTAGCGTCCCGAGAAATGGCCTATCAACAGCCTGCCGACCCCTGCCTTAAGTGCGACTTCGGCGGCCTGCACCGTCGTGGAATGCCCGGTCTGTTTGGCAAGCGCCTTGTCCTCGGTGGCAAAAGTGGCCTCATGGTAGAGCAGGTCTACGCCCTCGACCAGCGACGCCACTTTACCGGAAGGCGACGTGTCGCTGCAATAAGCATAAGACCGCGGCTCGTAGGGGATATAGGCGAGTTGGTCGTTGGATATATTCCGGCCATCGTCGAGAGTTATATCTTCGCCGCGCTTGACCGCCACGACCTGCGAGATGTCCAACCCGTAGAAGTCAATTTTGTCTTTTCGCACGTTCAGCGGCGGCCGCTTTTCGCGAAACAGGTATCCGGCTGTCGGCATCCGGTGCCGCAGCGGTATGCTCCACACTTCCATGACCTTATTTTCGTAGATCATAGCATACCCCCGCGTATCCACCGGATGGAAGCGCACCTCGAAAGCGGGGCGCTCGCCGAGCAGGCCATCCATATACGCCATCAACTCCCCGAGCGGTGCCGGGGCGAACACGTCGAGCGGAGTTTTGCGCCCAAGCAGGCTGAGTGTGGATATAAGCGGGAAAAGCCCATACAGGTGGTCGCCGTGCAGGTGGGTGATGAACACGGCGTTAAGTTTCATCGGATTGATCCCGCACTCGCCCAGGCGTGTCTGCGTCCCCTCGCCGCAATCCACCAAATAAAACTGCTCATGCACGTTAAGTGCATGAGCAGAGTGGTGTCTTCCTCTCATCGGCAAGGCAGAGCTGCTTCCCAGTATGGTAACTTTAAAAGTCATAAGCCCCCTCCCTCCTCGCCGGAGGATATTTTAGTTATGCTGCTGATTACTCGGCAGCTTCCTCTTTTTTAGCTGCAGCTTTCTTGGGTTTGGCTTCCGCCTGTTCCATCTGGGCTTTCAGTTCGGCAAGGCCTGCGATATCGCCGAGGGTCGTCTTCTCAACGTTAGCGTTGATCTTCTTAACCGACGCGCTTGCAGATTCGGCAGACGCTTTCTTTTCAGAGCGTTCCGCTTTTTCAGCCGCACGTTTGGTTTCGTCCCATGTGCGTGTGTGCGAGAGCATGATGCGTTTCGTAGCTTTCGAGAATTCGATAACCTTGAAGTCGATCTTGTCGCCTGCCTTAGGCATCGAACCGTCTTCCTTCTGGAGCTGCTTGCTGTTTGCGAAGCCTTCAACGTTCTCAGAAAGAGACACTACCGCACCCTTGTCGTTGATCTCGGTGATGGTACCTTCGTGAACGCTGTCGATAGCGAACTGCGATTCGAATTCGTCCCACGGGTTTTCTTCAAGCTGTTTGTGGCCGAGGCTGAGGCGACGGTTTTCCTTGTCGATTTCGAGTACGAGTACGTCGATGTCGGCACCGATCTGCGTGAATTCCGCCGGGTGTTTTACCTTTTTAGTCCAACTCAAATCCGAAATGTGGATCAGGCCGTCGATGCCTTCTTCGATCTCAACGAACACACCGAAGTTGGTGAAATTGCGCACTTTGGCAACGTGCTTCGAACCTACCGGGTATTTCGCTTCGATACCTGCCCACGGGTCCGGGGTAAGCTGTTTGATGCCCAGGCTCATCTTGCGTTCGTCGCGGTCGAGCGTGAGTACCACTGCTTCCACTTCGTCGCCCACTTTCATGAACTCCTGAGCAGAGCGCAGGTGCTGGCTCCATGACATTTCGCTGACGTGGATGAGGCCTTCGACGCCCGGTGCGATCTCTACGAACGCGCCGTAGTCGGCCATAACCACTACTTTGCCTTTCACCTTGTCGCCCACTTTGAGGTCTGCGCTGAGCGCTTCCCACGGATGAGCCGAAAGTTGTTTGATACCGAGTGCTATACGTTTTTTCTGGTCGTCGAAGTCGAGGATAACCACATTGAGCTTCTGGTCGAGCTGCACGACTTCTTCCGGGTGGTTCACGCGGCCCCAACTGAGGTCGGTGATGTGAACGAGACCGTCTACGCCGCCAAGGTCGATGAACACACCGTAAGAAGTGATGTTCTTAACCGTACCTTCGAGGATCTGTCCTTTTTCGAGTTTGGACATGATATCCTTCTTCTGCTGTTCGAGTTCAGCCTCAATGAGTGCTTTGTGCGAAACGACAACGTTGCGGAATTCCTGGTTGATCTTAACCACCTTGAATTCCATAGTTTTGTCCACATATATATCGTAGTCGCGGATGGGTTTTACGTCGATCTGCGATCCCGGGAGGAACGCCTCGATGCCGAACACGTCCACGATCATACCGCCTTTCGTACGGCATTTGATGTAACCCTTGATGATCTCGTCGTTTTCGAGAGCGAGGTTGACACGGTCCCAAGATTTGAGCTGGCGTGCTTTTTTATGCGAGAGAAGCAACTGGCCTTTTTTGTCTTCGGCGCTTTCCACGTAGACCTCAACCTTTTCGCCTACCGCGAGTTCGGGATTGTAGCGGAATTCGCTAACCGCGATGATACCTTCCGATTTATAGCCTATGTTAACGACAACCTCACGTTTCGTGATGCCGATAACCGTACCTTCAACCACTTCGCCCACCTGAATGTTCGAGAGGGTTTTGTCGTAAGCGGCCGCAACTTCTTCCTTGCTGCCTTTGAAGCCTGCCATTCCCTGCTCGTGTGCATCCCAGTCGAAATCTTCGAGGTTTACTTTAGCGGCCTTTTTCGCAGGTTTTTCTGCGGCTACTGTTGCGAGGACTTCGTCCTGTGCTTCCATTTCTTTGTTTTCCATCATTGTGTTTCATGCGCTGCCGGAGCGCCCGTTATTGATTAGACATTAGTTTTATCCCGTCATTTTTCAGAGCGGAAGTGCAAAGATACGAAAAAAAATAAACCGTGCAACATCAATGGTCTGATTTTCAGTTATTCGGTTCTGCCCCGCAGAACCGGCAGTCCGCCGCCGCCCCACGCGGCGGGCTGCTTTACTCGCCTTTGTCTCGCTCGCGCCCTTCGCCGGCGGCAGACCGCATAAAAAGCCCCGCATCTTTCAGGATGCGGGGCCGGAATGTCGTTTGCAAAGATTACAGGCTGTCGCCGAAGTCCTTGCGGAATTTGAGCATAAGTTTTTCGGGCCAGTCACTGAGTGGCTGGAGCGTACCCATGAAGAAACGGAGTACTGCGGGTTCGTAGTCGAACTTGAGGCCGCCGATGAGTTCGCGGTTCTGATAGAGCCACACCATACGGTCGATAACGTATTTGATCTGCGAAAGCGTGAATACGCGGCGCGGAACGGCCAGGCGGAGAAGTTCGGCATCGGCCAGCACCTCCACACCGTTCTCGTCACGCACGCTCGACATCGTACCACGCTCCATACCGCGGACGCCCGAGATAAGGTAGAACGCGGCGGCGAGGCCTGCTGCGGGATACTGGTCCTGCGGGATATGCGAGCAGAACTTGCCGGCGTTAACGTGCGCGCCGAGTACCCCTGCGGGGGTTACGACCGGAACGCCGTGCGCTTTGAGGTTCTCCACCAGATATTTGATGAAGCTCGGGCTCTGGCTGATCATAGTTTCGTCGAGGGTTTCGTAGAGGCCCACGGCCATCGCTTCGACCTCGCGGATCGAGATACCGCCGTATGTGAGGAAGCCTTCGTAAAGCGGGATAAGCGCTTCCATCTTCTGGTACAGGTCTTTGCGGTTGGTACAGATGCCGCCGCCGCGCGAGCTGCTGAGCTTGCGTGCCGAGAAATACACGAGGTCTGCCAGGCCGGTCATCATCTTGATGATATCCGCCATAGAGTTCTCTTTCCACTGCGCCTCGCGCTGCTTAACGAGGTAGGCGTTTTCGCCCAGGAGGCTGGCGTCGAGCACGAGCATGATGCCGTATTTGTCGCAGACGCGGCGAACGTCCATCATGTTGCTGATCGAGAAGGGCTGGCCGCCTATAAGGTTGGTCGAAGCTTCCATGCGCACGAACGGGATGTTCTCCGCGCCGTGTTTCTGGATGCTGGCTTCGAGCTTGTTGATGTCCATGTTGCCCTTGAAGGGGTTGTCCGATTCGAGGATAAGCGCTTCGTCCGTGAGCAGTTCTTCCAGCTTGCCTTTCTTGTCCTCGACGTGGGCGAGGAACGTGGTGAAGTGGTAGTTGGTTATGACGGTCTGTCCCGGTTTGAGGAACGCGTTTGTGATGATGTTCTCCGCCGCGCGGCCCTGGTGAACCGGAAGCAGGAACTTCTTGCCGAGCACCTCTTCGACGGCCGTCTGGAGGCGGGCGAAGCTCTGCGAACCTGCGTAAGCGTCGTCGGCCTGGAACATGGCGGCGATCTGGTTGTCGCTCATGGCGTTCGTACCGCTGTCGGTAAGCATGTCGAGGAACACGTCCTTCGTGCTGAGTTTAAAGGTATTGAACCCGCCTTCCCTGATAGCGTCGAGGCGGCGTTCGATGGGTACGAGATGGAGTTTCTGCACCATGCGCACCTTGTGCAGTTCGAGAGGTATATTCTCGCCGAGATGGAATTTTATGTTATCCATTGTGGTTATTTTGAAAGTTAATTTGTAAGTGCCTGGATATAAAGCTACAAATTTAAAACATAAAAGCGAATCCGGCAATTTTTTCGCAAACCGCCGATTTTGAGCGGAAAAAATCGGCAAAACCGAAGAATCCGTAACCAAAACAAGCCCGATGGCTTACGGTTCGTAACATCAGTGAGTTTTTCACTTTCCGCGATGGCGGCGGTGATCTATGGTATACCCGAGGCTCCAGAACAGGTATGACGCCTTGCTGAACCTGGTGGCCCTTATGCCGAACGTCCCGAAGAAATTCTCCTTCAGGTATATTTTGACCCCCATGACCTGGTAGAACCTGCTGTCCTTCTCATTCCCCTCTATAGCCTGGTAACCGAGGTTCGCAAACACGGAATACCCTGGCAGCACAACTTCGCCGCGGGCGGAAAAGCCCAACGAGAAGCGCTCGCTGGTCTTGCCGAGGTAAACCCTGTCGTAATATTTGCCGTCGCGCGGGTTCAGCTCCCTTTTGGCCGTGACACCCGAACTTTCGTCATACAGCAAGTCCACACCAGCCCCGTAGCGGTAACGGTAATGCGGCGCGACGAGGAAAACGTAGCTCGCTCCGAACACGTTGAATTTTTTATCGAGGTACTTGCTCGGCATATTGGTCCCCTTGGTGTCTATCTGGGTCTGGCGCGAGGATATAGTGAAGAGTATTTCGGACGAGGTGTGCTTGTCGTAGGGCGGCGGGATCAGCGAGGGATCGTATTCGCGGCTGACCGTCTTCCGGTTGAAATTATAGGCGGCTTCAAAAAAAACCATCGCGCTGTTAATGCCCGCGTTGGGGAGTTTGGCGGCACCGTTCGAGTTGTGCGCAAGCCCTACCCCGAACCTTATGTCCGTACCCTTGTCCGCACGCCAGTTCAGGTAGGCGTTATACCCGACATGCACGTTGGTTCCCGAACCTATCGCCACGTTATCCGGGTTGTCGAACGGGTCGTAGCTTTTCCAGCCTGTCGACATGCCGAGGTTCCATTCGTATTTCAGGTCGAGACTCCGGGAGAGTTTCGCTATGGTCGCCCCCTGCAAAAGATAAAGCGCGACCGGCCTCCCCAGATCGTCTTTACGTCCGAAGTCGGTCATTTCCAGTGCCAAACCGTAATAAGGCATCCCGTATGCGATATCTTCCCAACGGTTACCCACCGACGACACTCCGAACTTCAGCGCGGCGCTCCGCATGTCGGTAGCGTTTTCACCCGAAACAAATTCGTTGGTCGGCAGCACCTTCCCTGCCGTGAACCTGCCTGTCAGGAACAGCGGCATCTTACCGTTGTCTGGCATTCCCACGGGCTGCCTGATGCCCGGCGAGAACTCCGCGGCATCGCCGTTATACGTCGTGTCGGCTGCCGGGACGGCAAGGGAATCTGCCGTCCCGGCAGCGGTATCCGCGACAACGGAATCAGTGGCGGCATCCGGGTTACGGGTACCGTCCGTCTGCGCCGCCGCGTAAAACGGCAGCGCCGCAAGCGCCAGCATTATGACCGTCCGGGATAATCTCATCCTGCAATAACATTAATGTCGTCCGACCGGCAAAGATAGTGCATTCTTGCATACAGCGCAAGCCAAAAAGTGCGCCACTCTGTCCTGAATGGCGCACTTTTGCTGTGCGGCGATGCGGAAAAGGCTTACTTAACGGCGTTGGCTGCCGCTTTTTTTGCGTCTTTGGCTTCTTTGTCCGCCTGGAGGCTCGCGTGTTTTTTTGTATACTTCGCCTCTATCTTGGCCTCGTCCTGTTTAACGGCCTGCTGTTTCTTCAGGTCGATCTGCTGGAGTTTCTTTTCGAGCTTGAACTTCTCGTCCTTGGTCACTTTCGCGATGCGGTCGTCGGTGTCGCGCTGTGCTTTGAGCTTGGCGGCGTCGGCCTTGTCCTGCTGCGATTTGTGCATCTGGTCTATCTCCTGCTGCTTGCCCATGTGGAGTTTTTCGACCTTCTGCTGGTGCTTGATGTCCTCTACGGGTTCCTGGGCGAAAGCCGCGCTGAAAGATGCGGCCATGATGGCGGCCATTAAAATCTGTTTTTTCATACTATTCAAAATTTAAGTTATGGGGTTGTGTAGTTCGTTCAAATCCAAGGGTTATATCAGTTCGACCGCCTTGAGGCTCATATCGAGGCTCTTTATCTGGTGCGTGAGCGCGCCTACCGATATGAAATCCACGCCGGCCTCGCCGTATTCTCGCAGTGTATCGAGCGTTATCCCGCCGCTCGATTCTATCTCGGCGGCTCCGCCGATGCGGCGCACCGCCTCGCGTGTCAGCGGCAGTGAGAAGTTGTCGAGCATGATGCGGTCCACGCCGCCTGCCTCGAACACCTCTTCTATATCTTTAAGCGATCGCACCTCGACCTCTACCGGGAGATCCTTGCCCTTCGCCGCGAGGTACTCGCGCACCTTATTTATAGCCGGTTTTATCCCGCCAGCGAAGTCTATGTGATTATCTTTCAGGAGTATCATGTCGAACAGTCCCATGCGGTGGTTCTCGCCGCCGCCTATCTTCACGGCCATCTTGTCGAGCACGCGCATCCCCGGCGTGGTCTTGCGGGTGTCGAGGACTTTCGCCTTCAGCCCGTCGAGTTCCTTCACGTACACTGCGGTCTGGGTCGCTACGCCGCTCATGCGCTGCATGATGTTCAGCACGATACGCTCGGCTTGAAGCAACGAGATCACACGCCCCTCGACGTAAAAGGCTACATCTCCGGGCTTTACCTTTGCTCCGTCCTCTATTTTCTGCTCGAATTTTACTTCCGGGTCGAGCCTTTGCATTACCATCCGGGCTATCTCCACACCGGCTATTATGCCCTCCTGCTTTACCAGAAGTTTCATGCGTCCGCGCTCTTCCGCAGGGATCGAGGCGAGCGAAGTGTGGTCGCCGTCGCCTATGTCTTCCTTGATCGCAAGTTCAATTAGCTCCTCAACGTAAGGCAAATACTCTTTCTTCATAATTCTTAACAATATAATTATCAAATGCCGTTTTTTCGTTTCATGAAAAATTCGTACCTTGCGCTTGATTTTCGGCCCGGACTTGATTTTACTTTTGGCTGATGCGGATGTTTCGGAGTTAAAAAACGGAACTTCAGCGCATTAGCCCAACAAAAATCCAATTTGGGCATCATAAAGTAACGAATTATCGCTCAAAAGTACGCGTTTTTTGACGCAACTTTGCGACAAATATAGTGCAAGCCGAGCAAAAACGGGAGTTTGCCCGCATTTTTTTGAGGCGTAGCCTATATTCTTTAAATATACAAAAAATGAGACCACTTAGAAGCAGCACATCACTCGAAGGACGGAAAATGGCAGGGGCGCGGAGCCTCTGGCGTGCCAATGGCATGAAGGAAGAGCAAATGGGTAAACCGGTGATCGCAGTGGTCAATTCTTTCACACAATTCGTTCCGGGGCACGTACATCTCCACGAAATAGGCCAGCAGATCAAGGGCTGGATCGAGGAGCAGGGCTGTTTCGCCGCCGAGTTCGACACCATCGCCATCGACGACGGCATCGCCATGGGCCACCCGGGCATGCTCTACTCGCTCCCCTCGCGCGAAATAATCGCCGACAGCGTGGAATACATGTGCAACGCCCACTGCGTGGACGCGATGATCTGCATCAGCAACTGCGACAAGGTTACCCCGGGCATGCTTATGGCGGCCATGAGGCTCAATATCCCGACCGTTTTCGTTTCGGGCGGCCCTATGGAGGCCGGCACGGTAGGCGACAGGGATTACGACCTTATCGACGTGATGGTAATGGGTGCTGACAATAAAGTTTCGGACAGCGAGCTTTTAGAAATAGAACGCGGCGCCTGCCCCACGTGCGGCAGCTGCTCGGGTATGTTCACAGCCAACTCGATGAACTGCCTTACCGAAGCCCTCGGCCTTTCGCTGCCGGGCAACGGAACGCTGATCGCCACGCACGAGGAGCGCATGAACCTTTTCCGCAAGGGCGCTGACCTTATAGTAAAAATAGCAAACCAGTACTATTTCGAGGACAACGACAGCGTACTGCCCCGTTCGATAGCGACAAAAGATGCGTTCATGAACGCCATGTCGCTCGACATCGCGATGGGCGGCTCGACAAATACAGTACTCCACCTGCTCGCGGTTGCCTACGAGGCGCAGGTAGACTTCGGCATGGCCGATATCGACTTCCTTTCGCGCCGGATACCTGTACTGTGCAAGGTAGCTCCAAATACGCAGAAGTATCACATACAGGACGTTAACCGCGCGGGCGGCATTCTCGCTATTTTAGGGGAGCTCGCACGCGGCGGCAAGATCAATACGAAAGTTAGCCGCATCGACTACCCGTCGCTGGCCGAAGCCATAGACAAGAACGACATAATGAGCCCTAATGTGACGGACGAGGCGAAAAAACGCGCCATCGCCGCCCCGGGACGCAAGTTCAACATAACGCTCGCCTCGCAGGGCGCAAAATACGACACGGCCGATACCGACCGCGACGAAGGCTGCATACGCGACATCGACCACCCCTACTCGAAAGACGGCGGGCTGGCGGTACTGTTCGGCAACCTCGCGCAGAAGGGCTGCATCGTTAAGACGGCAGGCGTAGACGCTTCGATACTGCATTTCGAAGGCACGGCACGCGTGTTCGAATCGCAGGAACAAGCCACAGTCGGGATCCTCGGCGGCAAGGTAAACGCCGGCGACGTTGTCATCATACGTTACGAAGGCCCCAAGGGCGGCCCGGGTATGCAGGAAATGCTCTACCCCACGTCGTACCTCAAGACCGTGAAACTCGACAAAGCATGCGCCCTGATAACCGACGGACGTTTCTCCGGCGGCACGTCGGGCCTCTCGATAGGCCACGTTTCGCCCGAGGCGGCAGCCGGCGGCAACATCGCCCTCGTCGAGGACGGCGACCGGATCGTTATCGACATCCCCTCGCGCAAGATCGAAATGCAGGTTTCGGACGCGGAACTCGACGAACGCCGCAAGAACACTTCTTTCCTGCCCCTAAACCGCGACCGAGTCGTCAGCCGCTCCCTGAAGGCATATGCCGCTATGGTAGCATCCGCTGATCTGGGCGGGGTTCGCATAGTCGAATAGCCTTCAATCACAGGGAGCAATTTTCAGGGAAATTTATCCGGCAACAGATTAGGGCGCAGAAACAGGTAACGCCCGCCGAAACAAGTGCCGGACCGCAAACCAGGAAAAAGGAATAAAAAGAAAACAGCAATGGCAAATAAAATAAGAATCTCAGGATCGGACGCACTCCTCCTCTCGCTTATAGCCGAGGGTACGGATGTGATGTTCGGGTATCCCGGCGGACAGGTCATTCCGTTATACGACCGCCTGTACGACTACAAGGATAAAATAAAACACATACTCACGCGCCATGAACAGGGCGCGGCGCACGCGGCACAGGGCTACGCAAGGGCCACCGGCAAGGTTGGCGTATGCGTTTCGACCTCGGGGCCGGGCGCGACGAACCTCCTCACAGGGGTTGCCGATGCGATGCTCGACTCCACGCCCATGGTGTGCATCACAGGGCAGGTTCCGGCCGCCATACTCGGCACCGATGCATTTCAGGAGGCCGACATCGTGAGCATGAGCATGCCCATAACCAAATGGAACTACCAGGTAACTTCGGCGTCGGAGATCGCTTCGGCGGTTGCCAAGGCGTTCTACATAGCACGCTCGGGCAGGCCGGGGCCGGTACTTATCGACATAACCAAGAACGCCCAGATAGAAGAAGTTGACTTCGTGTACCGTCCCTGCACGGGACTGCGCAGCTACGACCCCAAGCCCAAGATGAACGGTTCGGCGGCAGAGGTCGTGGAGCTTATAAACCAATCGAAACGGCCGCTGATACTCGCCGGCCAGGGCGTTAAGCTCGCGGGAGCGGAACAGGCCCTTATCGAGTTCGCCGAAACAGGCAACATCCCGGTTGCGACTACACTTATGGGCATATCGCTGATCCCGAACTCGCACCCGCTGTTCGTGGGCAACCTCGGTATGCACGGCAACGTAGCACCCAACGAAATGACCCAGAACGCCGACCTGCTGATCGCTGTCGGCATGCGCTTCAGCGACCGCATCACTGGCGCCATAAAAGATTACGCGCCTAACGCCAAGATAGTACACGTAGATATCGACCCAGCGGAATTGGGCAAGAACCTGCGCTGCGACGTGCCGGTACACGCCGACGCGCTCGAAGCCTTGGAATCGTTCAAGGTGGGTCTTAAATATGTAGACCGCGGCGAATGGTTCGCTTTCGCGAAAGAAAAGATGGCGGAAGAAAAAGAGAACGTCAAAGGTTTCTGCGGCGAAGCGTGCGACGGTTTCATCACCATGTCGCAGGTTATCCGGAAGCTTGCCGAGGTTGAGAGCGGCGATGCCGTGATAGTTACCGACGTGGGTCAGAACCAGATGTTCAGCGCGCGCTACTCGAAATTCAACTCGACCCGCAGCTTCATCACTTCGGGCGGGCTCGGGACGATGGGCTTCGGACTTCCGGCGGCGATGGGCGCCAAAGTAGGCGTACCCGAGCGGGAAGTGGTCGCGGTTATGGGCGACGGCGGATTCCAGATGACGATGCAGGAACTGGGTACGATCATGCAGAACAAGATAGGCGTTAAGATGCTGCTGCTGAATAACTCATACCTTGGCATGGTACGCCAGTGGCAGCAGTTGTTCTTCAACTCGCGCTATTCGTTCACGGAGCTCGAAAACCCCGATTTCGCACAGATCGCCGGCGCGTACGGCATCCCGGCGAAAAGGGTGACCAAACCGGAAGAACTCGAAAGCGCCCTGCGTGAGATGAAAGACGCGGGAGGTTCGTATTTTCTTGAGGTCTGCGTACTTCCCGAGGAGAACGTCTTCCCGATGATCCCGGCCGGGGCGTCACTTTCTAACATGTTAATGAGCAACGACTAAGGCCATGAACAAGGAATTTATACTCGTAGCGTTTACCGAGAACCAGGTAGGCGTACTCAACAGGATAACAATTGCTTACCTGCGCCGCAAGATCAACATCGAAAGCCTCAAGGTTAGCGAAACCTCGATGAAGGGTATCAGTATGTTCGTGATCTCGGCCTTCACGACCGAGGAGACCATACAGAAACTCGCCAAGGCGATCGACAACATCGTCGAGGTCATCCAGGTGTCGTACTACACTCCGGACGAGCTTATCACTCAGGAGATTGCGCTGTACAAAATATCGTCGAAGTTCTTCGACAAGGGCGGGCGCATCGACTCCGTTTCGAGGGAACTCGGGGCGCGCATGATCGAGATCAACCCGGGATATGTGGTCATGGAAAAGACCGGCACCCGCGAAGAGATCGAAGAACTGCGCGACAGGCTGGACCATCAGGGAGTCCTGCTTGAATTCACACGCTCGGGCAGCGTCGTGCTCCACCGCGATTCACTGGACGAAATTTTAGGATTCGAACAAGAGGAAGAGTAAATTTTTAATATCAATTTGTGATATTAGATTAATTTTTCTGTAAACACAACGAAATATTTTTAAAATTTTAAATAATTACACTCAATTTACTAAAAGAATTATGGCAAAGATGAATTTTGGGGGCGTTGTCGAAAACGTCGTAACTCGTGAAGAGTTCCCATTGGAAAAAGCGCGCGAAGTGCTTAAGAACGAAACCATAGCCATTATCGGTTATGGCGTGCAGGGCCCGGGACAGTCGCTCAACTTGCGCGACAACGGGTTCAACGTGATAATCGGGCAGCGCAAGAACTCCAAAAGCTGGGACAAAGCCGTTGCCGACGGATGGGTTCCGGGCGAAACGCTTTTCGAGATCGAAGAGGCCTGCAACCGCGCGACCATCATACAGTACCTTCTTTCCGACGCTGCTCAGATCGAAATGTGGCCTACGATAAAAAAACACCTCACTCCGGGCAAGGCGCTCTATTTCTCGCACGGTTTCGCGGTTACTTACAAAGAACGCACAGGCATCGTGCCTCCGGCTGACGTAGACGTTATCCTCGTTGCGCCCAAAGGTTCGGGTACGTCGCTCCGCCGCCTGTTCCTCGAAGGCCGCGGCCTCAACTCGAGCTACGCTATCTTTCAGGACGCCACCGGCAAAGCATTCGACCGCGTGATCGCGCTCGGTATCGGCGTTGGCTCCGGCTACCTGTTCGAAACCGACTTCAAACGTGAAGTTTACTCCGACCTTACCGGCGAACGCGGCACGCTCATGGGAGCTATCCAGGGTATATTTGCAGCTCAGTACCAGGTACTCCGCGAAAACGGCCACACTCCGTCGGAAGCCTTCAACGAAACAGTTGAAGAGCTGACCCAGAGCCTTATGCCTCTTGTAGCTGAGAACGGCATGGACTGGATGTACGCCAACTGCTCGACCACCGCACAGCGCGGCGCACTCGACTGGTGGAAACCTTTCCGCGACGCATCGCTCCCGGTATTCCAGAAGCTTTACGCCGAAGTGGCAGCAGGCAACGAAGCCCAGCGCTCGATCGACACCAACAGCAAACCCGACTACCGCGCAGGTCTTGAAAAAGAACTCAAGGAACTCCGCGAAAGCGAAATGTGGCAGGCAGGCGAAACAGTACGCCAGCTCCGCCCCGAACGCAGCAAGAAATAAGTACGTTTATTCTATACGGCCTGTACTGTTCTTTCTTGCAAGAAAGAACCAAAGAACTTTTTTGGAAACTTCGTTTCCTGCTACTTTACAAGTTAAAAAGGAGACCCAAATTCTGGGTCTCCTTTTTAACTTGTTGAGAAATCAAGAGATACGCAGTATCTCAGAAGAGTTTTCTGGTTC